>NC_022600.1:2519888-2834874 GCF_000484535.1 Gloeobacter kilaueensis JS1
CAGGTCGCCTCGTAGTCTGCCATCGAGACGATCCCGGCAGGTTCACGGCCTTCGAGGTTGATCCGGATATAGCCTTCTGAGAGGCTGGGCAGGGCGAAGGCGCGCATCGTCGGCCAGAAAGACCGGTACCAGTCCGCACCCGGTTGCCAGTCCGTTGGTCCACTGCCAGGCAAGGTGCCCAGCATCCGGTCGAGATGATGGTGAAAGCGGCCCGGCACCGCCCGCCTGAGCTGCCTGCGGATCGCATCCGGCTCGTGGCGCAGCTTGCGCACCTGCAAGCTCCAGCTGCCGTGCGCGACATTTGGGATCATCGGCTCGGTTCGCGCACCGGCTGGGGCGGAGGTGAGCAGCCACTGGCCGGGGAAGCTGAAGCGGTAGCAGAATTCCGCCAGCAAGATCATGCTCGGCAGATCTTCGTAGTTAGAACAGGTGCCGTTGACCGAGAAGACGACCAGATGGGCGTCTGTCGGTACCTGCTCCGCCAGTTCACCCACCGCCCGATCGACCGTTTTGTAAAACTGCAACAGCGGGTCACTGCCGGCGGTAGCCGTGAGACCATAGAGCGGGTGATCCGGCTGGCTCAGGTGAAACAGATCGTGGCCGGGGGCGTGCAGTTCGCTGAAGGCCGTCAAAAACAGATCCCAGGGACCGCGTTGCAGTAGATCGCTGCAGATGGCGGTGCGGCGGCGGATGCCCTCCTCCAGGGTGCGCTGCAGGCGCTCCTGGTAAAAAGGATCAAACCAGTCGCCGTAGTCGCGCCTGTAGGCCGGGTGATCGCCGTAGCGGCGCACCAATTCGGCAAATAGCCCCTCCGGATCGGAGCGGCTGGGGGTCTGGGCGGAGTGGGCTCCCCAGCCCAGCATCTGCAGTCCCTTCAGATCAGAGACGACCACCGACTGGGGCACGTCGAAGACAGCCACCCGGTAGTCCTCGCCCAGGGCGTAGAAGGGCGGATACTCCCGAAAGTCGTAGGCGCTGGTGTCGTCTACTTCGTAGCTGCCCTCGTAGAACTTGATGGGCGAGTAGTGACCGGTGGTCTCGGGCAGGCAACCGGTGAGAAACGTTGTCCAGGGCGTCTCGTTCTTGAAGCAGTCCAGATTCTGCAGGCGACCGGCGATACCCTGGGCGCGCAGGCGAGCGAGGGCCGGTAGATGGCCCTGGGCCATCCAGCGATCGATCAAGACCGGATCGGCGGCGTCGAGGCCGATCGCTACGACGGGTTGATGCATGGTGTCCCCCCGGACTGAGCGTGGATTCAGGCAATCGGCAGCGATTGTAGGTTGAGGTAAGCCCAGTAGGCTCCGCGATTTTTAAGGAGTTGCTGGTGCTCGCCAACTTCGACGATCCGGCCTTTGTCGAGCACGACGATCCGATCGGCGTTGCGCACCGTCGAAAGACGATGGGCAATCACGATCACGGTGCGGTTGCGGCGCAGCCGCTCCAGCGCCTCCTGCACCAGTTGTTCTGACTGCGAGTCGAGGGCGCTGGTCGCCTCGTCGAGAATGAGAATTTCCGGATCCCGCAGGATCGCTCGGGCAATCGAGATGCGCTGGCGCTGGCCGCCCGAAAGCTGTACGCCCCGGTCGCCCACCAGGGTGTCGTAGCCGTTGGGCAACTGGCAGATAAATTCGTGGGCATTGGCGAGGCGGGCGGCTTCAACGATCCGTGCCTCGCTCACCGCCTCCAGGCCGTAGGCGATGTTGGCGCGGATCGCGGTGTTGAAGATGTAGGTGTCCTGGTTGACGATGCCGATGTGACGGCGCAGGGAGGTGATGTCGTAGGCGCGGAGGTCGAGGCCGTCGATCTCGATGCTGCCACTGGCAACGTCGTAGAGTCGGGGTACCAGGGCTGCCACCGTCGATTTGCCTGCCCCCGAGGCACCGACCAGGGCCACGGTCTGGCCGCGCGGCACCTCCAGATCAAAGCCCGTCAGCACCTTGCTGCGTCCGGTGTAAGAAAAATCGACATCGCGAAAGACGATGCTCTCGCGCAGGCCCGTAAAGACGATCTGCCCCGGTTGATCGCGCTGTTCTTCTGGCAGCTCCAGACCGGCTGCTACCTGGGCGAAGGCGGAAAGGTTTTCCTGGATGTAGCCACGGGCGGTGTTGATTTTTTTGGTGACCGGGATGATCCGCACCAGGACGAGCATGAACAGCAACAGCTCGGAGGTGGCGAGCAGCCCCCGTGCGATGAGGAGGTTGTAGCTGCTGACGAGGATGATCATCGCCACCCCGAGGGTCGCCCATTCGGTGAGCGGGTCGATCACGTTCTGCTTTCTGGCAAGCACGTTGCTGGTCTCCACCAGGCGGCGGGAGATGGCCTGAAACTTGCCCATCTCGAAGTCCTCGCTGCCGTAGGACTTGATGATCCGGATGCCGCCCAGCGCGTCGAGGGCGCGCACGTAGAGGTCGCTTCTCGCTTCGACTACAGCGCTGCCGGACTGGCGAATCTTGTTTAACAAAAAAGTCAGCCCCAGCCCGACCGCGCCGATGAGCATCACCACCAGCACCGTGAGCCGCCAGGAGACGACAAGCAGTGTGCCCAGGTAAGCGAGGAGGGTCAGCGAACTGGTGACGGCGGCAAAAAAGAACGAGAGCATGATGCTGACGTTGGTCGTCTCGCTGAGGAGGGTGCTCGTCACCCGCCCCATCTGAATATTGTCGAAGAAGGCGACCGGCGCTCTTAGATAGTTGCAGTAGAGTTGCTCGCGCAAAAGGGCAACGACCTCCTCCCGATAAAAGCAGGTGAGAACTTGAGATAGGTAATATAAATATCCTTTGAGGGTGAGGGCCGCCATCAGCACGAGCGTAAAAGCAAAGATGAGCGTGCCTTTTTGCTGGTGCTCGATCCAGCTGTTCACCCCGGCCACCAGCGCGCCACCCGGCAGGTGCAGCGCCGCCGGTCCGCCCTCGTTGAGCAGGACTTTAAGAAAGGGCACCATCAGCCCGATGCCGACACCGTCGAGCAGCGATGCTAAGAGCATCGTGAACAGGCCAAAGTAGAGCGTCCGGCGCGGCACCGTACAGCAGAGGGAGACAAGCCGGCCAAGCTTGCCGGGGGTCCGGCTCCAGAGGGATTTGCGCAGCTGAGCGATCACGGAGAACTCCGATTGAGGGTGTCAGACCAGACTTGCGAAAAATAGCCCCAGCGCCAGGAGAAAACCATCCGCTCGCGGATGCGCACTTTTGGATCCGGCCAGAACTGGGCTATCAGTTTTTGAACGTCGAAGAGTACTCTAAGCAGGCTCCAGGTGCTCCCGAGGTAGAGCCGCAGCGCCGGGCGACCGAGCAGGCTCTCGATGAGCGCCACCGACCGCCCCTGCCAGTAGCTGCGACCAATCAACCACTGGGCGTTGACCCGCTCCTTGGGAATCCAGTGCTGCACCGAGGCTTGCGGGTCGTAGTAGAATCCGCCGCCCAGCCGCTGGAGGGTGGCGTTGAGTAGGTACTCTTCGCCGGAGAGCAACTTCACCCCGACCCGCCCCAGCCGTTCACAAAAACCGCCCGCCGCCACGAGCGCCTCCCGCCGGTAGGCGACGTTCGCCCCCCAGGGAAATTCGTTGGGGGCGAACCAGCGCGGCTCCTCGCCGCCGTCGAGGGTAGTGAAGATCACCTCCATCATCGGGATCACCCAGTCGGGCCGGGGCACCTCCCAGAGCGGCGCGATCGGCCCGCCGACGCTCACCGGTTCGGGCAGCACCGTCTGAAAGGAGGCAAGCAGGGCAGCGAGCCAGCCTGGGGAGGGGATGGCATCGTCGTCCAAAAAAGCGACATAAGGACTACCGGCGGCCTGCCAGCCGGTGTTGCGCGCCCTTGAAAGACCCTGGACGGGCTCGAAGAGGTAGCGCAACTGGGGCAGCCGCTCGCGCTGAAACGCCTCGCACAGCGAACGGGTCCGGTCGGTGGAGGCGTTATCGACTACCAGAATCTCGAAGGCGGTGGCCGGTAAGCTCTGGGTGCAAAGCGCTTCCAGGGCCAGTTCCAGCCGCTCGGCGCGGTTGTAGGTGCAGATGATGGCCGAAATCAGGGGAGAGCCCATGGGCGTCTGAAGCTCCATTTGAGCGATTCGAGGGAGAGCGGACCCACCAGGCGGGCGAGCGAGCGGGTGAGCGGGTGGGAGCGGGGCGGCTGAAAATCCGGCACCAGGGCGCGCAGGTCGGCGAACGCCTGACGGGCACTCGCCGGGCGTCCGGCCTGCAGTTCGCCCTGCACGACCCGCCAGAGGCGTCCGGCGAGTGCCCCGGCGCGCTCTGGGGTGAGCAGCCCAGCAGCGAGCAGGCTGTGCCCGTACTCCACCAGCACCCGGCGCATCGCCTCGTTACCTTTTGGGTTGGCCGAGAAGCGCTCGCCGCCGTGGTCGCGGGCAATCGAGCGCACGCCCGGCGCGTAGCGGATCCGGGCTCCTTTGAAGGCCCGCCGCAGGTGCAACTCGTAGTCGTCCACGCACAGACAGTCGAGCCGCCAGCCGCCCTGGGCGATGAGCGTCTCGCGGCGGTGCAGGGGGACGGCGGTCTGGGTGTTTTCGGCCAGAAAAAACGTGATCCAGTCCGCCCCGGCGTCGCGGCCTGCAAAGGTGCGGGTAAAGTGGCCCGGCTCCTCTTTAAAAAAGGCGTAGTCGCCAAAGACCATGTCGCTGCCCGTCTGCTGGAGGATGGGCACCTCGACTTCGAGCTTGGTCGGCAGCAGCAGATCGTCGGAGTCGAGAAACTGAACCCATTCGCCTCGGGCCAGGTGCAGGCCGACGTTGCGGGCGTTGGCGGCTCCGCCGTTGGTGAGGCGCTGGTAGCGCACCCGTTCGCCGAAGGAGCGGACGATTGTCTCGGTGTGATCGGTGGAGCCGTCGTCTACCACGATCACCTCCAGGCGCTGCCAGCGCACCGCCAGAGCCGAACGCAGGCACTCGCCCAGCAAGTCGGCGCGGTTGTAGGTGGGAACGACGATCGAGACCAGCGGCAGGCGGCCATTGGCGGGTTCGGTGGGCATGGGGCAGTCTCTCTAGCGCAGGGCGCGGGGCGGTTGCCACCCCGCGTGGGCGAGCTGGGCGCTCAGGGTACCAACAAAGTGATTCCAGAGCACCGCCAGGCGCATCAGATCCTGGGGCACCGCCCAGGCCGGGGTGCGCCGGATCGGAGCGAGGCAGGCCCGGCTCAGGGTCGTCCAGGGATAAATGGCAAGGCCAATCAATACTTTGAGAAAGTACTTGATCGCCCCCGGCAGCGGGGCCATCTGGGGATGGGCGAGGGCCAGATAAAACCAGCCGTAGGCGTCGCGGCGAAGCACGTAGGCAAAATCGGTGAAGCGGGTGCGGTAGCGGTGGTAGACGATCGCCTGGCTGGGATCCAGAATCTTGAGGGTGTAGCGGCCCGAACTCAAAATGCGCCAGCTCATCTCGACGTCGGGACCAGAAAAATTCTCCTCGTCGAAGAGGCCCAGATCGTCGAAGACCGAGCGCCGGTACATGACGTTGGCGGTGATGAGGTAAGGCTGGATGCGCCGGGAGCCGGGGCTGTGGTTGGGGCTTTTGAAGACGCAGCCTTCAAAGTAATCGACGTAGTTGCTCACGGTGGCAGGCACCAGCGATCCGCCCACCGCACCAAGGCGCGGATCGTCGAACCCCTGCCACAGCTCGGTGAGCCAGCCGGGACTCACCTGGCAGTCGGCGTCGGTAAAGGCGATAAATTCGCCCCGCGCCTGTCGGATCGCCCGGTTGCGGGCGGCGTAGGGTCCGGCCTTCGCTTCTTCGAGCACCGTCACTGCTTCTGCGGCGAGGAGCAGGGCGAGGCTGTTGTCGCTGGAGCGGTTATCGACGCAGAGAATCTCCAGCCGCTCCGCCGGCCAATCGAGGGCGCTGAGCGAGGCGAGCAGGTGGGGCAGTTCTGCTTCTTCGTTGAAGACCGGCACGATTATCGAGATAAAAGGCAGCAATTCTGGGGGCATCGTGGTTTTAGAGATGGGTCTATGTTTTTTCGATGAGCTTGCGCCGCACCCGCTCAAGGGCAAAGTGAGGGAGAGCCGGATAGCCCTGGCGCAGCGCCTGCCAGCTCGTGCGCACCCCCGACTTCCAGCTCGACCAGGCCACATCCAGCCAGCCCCGCTGCACCGCCAGCCGCACCAGATCGCTGTCGGCGGCCTCAGATTGGGCGGCCTGGGCCTGCACCACCTGCAGGTGATCGAGGGCGAGGCGCAGATCATCGACCGTCAGGCTGTCGGCCCGCTTGCGGTAGGTGGTGAGCGCTTCGCCGACAAAGCCCGCCTGCCAGCCTTTGCGGACGATCGCAAGCCAGAGGTCGTAATCTTCGCCGGTGCGCAACTGTTCGTTGAAGTGCAACCCCTCCGCCAGGGCGGCGGCGCGCAGAACGACGCAGCTGCTGGTGCCGGTCCAGTTGCGCACCAGAAAGTCGCGCCAGCCCAGCACCGGTTTGGCGGGCGGTGTGAACCAGGGCGGACTGAGCAAAGGTTGCCCTGCGCCCTCGTAGAGGACGTGGAACCAGTTAAAGCTCAGCCCGAGCTGGGGTTCGCGCACCAGGAGCTGCCGATGCCGCTCCAGCTTGCGCGGATGCCACAGATCGTCCGCGTCCAAAAAGGCGATAAATTCGCCCTTGGCCAGCTGCAGGCCAGTGTTGCGGGAGGCGGCCACTCCCTGGTTGCGCTGGTAGAAGTAGCGCAGGCGCGGATCGCTGAAGGCGCGCACCCGCTCGCCCGTGCCGTCGGTCGAACCGTCGTCGATCACGACCAGTTCAAGATCCGTCTCGCTCTGGTTCAAGACCGAATCGATCGCCGCCTCGATGTAGCCCGCCGTGTTGTAGGCGGGCATGAGCACGCTAAAAGTAGTCATGACAAAATAGCAGGGTGGGGGCCAATTTTGCGGATCGGTCGGGCCGGTACGCCCCCCACGAGCGTGTAGGCTTCGACATCGCGGGTGACGACGCTGCCGGCGGCGACGACCGCTCCTCGGGCGATGGTGACGCCCTTGAGGACGGTCGCTTTGGTGGCGATCCAGACGTCGTCCTCGATGCAGATCGCTTCGGCAGGCGCAGGGGTGTCGCGGTCGATCAGGCCGTGAAAGTCGCTATCCAGGATCGAAACCCAGTTGGCGATCTGGACGTTGTTGCCGATGGCGACGATCGCCTGGGCGGAGATCGTCGTGGCGCTGTTGATAAAGACGTTGTCGCCGATGGTGAGCAGGCCGCCTGCACCCACCGCAAGCTGGCTGCGCCCGAGGTGCGACCAGAGCGAAAAATGATCGCCAATCTTGAGGGTGCCCCGATTTTCGATGAGGGGCAGGGCGCGGCAGCGGGGGGCATCGCCGACAGAGGTGCAGTGGCGCAGGCTCCAGCGGGCAAACACTTCGGCTTTGTAGTCTCGCAGTCGTTGCAGCATGGCGCGTTCAGGTGGCCAGAAAATCGAAGCGAAAAAAATCGCGGCTGCCCAGGCGCTCCTTGAAAATCTGGGCGCGCTCGCGCAGCGTGTAGCGAAAGTGGCCGTCGCCCCGGTAGTAGTGCAGCTGCCGGCTGGGTACGATCGATTGCATCCAGTTCACCCCAGCGTCCAGCGAGCGGTAGTGGACGAAGTTGGCGTCGTTGGCGGCCCGCGCCGCCTGGCGGGTCAGCAGCCGGAGCTGAATTTGCTCTGGATCGCGGTACTGGTAGTGGCGGTTGGGGATCTTGGAGGAGCACTTCTTGCGCCCCGCCGGCCAGAGCGGAAAGATATAGCCGCTCGGGTGCTCTGCGTCGGTGGTCTCAGGCCAGACGAGATCGTCGCTGATTCTAAACAGGCGCTGCTCGACATTGACGAAGCGGTAGTAGCGCCGCCGCTGGGCGATGGGTCTTGATCGCGAGTCGCCGCCTTTGAGGTGCTCCTGCCAGTCCGTGTCGGTGTAATAAAAGTTGTACTGCAGCGTATTGATCTGCTGGGCACCCTCGCGCTCCGCCCGCTGGATCGCCCCCGTCGGATCCTCGGCCAGAAATTCGTCGGCGTCGAGAATATAGAACCAGTCGCCGATCGCACAGCCGCTGCGCACGGCGTTGTAGACCTGGGCGCGCAGGCCATCGCTGAAGGGTACCGCCTCGCGCCGGTAGGGAACGATCACCTCGCCTGCCAGCGCCTGCACCTGATCCCAGCTGTCGTCGCTGCTACCGGTATCGAAGACGTAGATCCGGTGGCAAAAGCGGCTGGCGTACCTGAGGGTCTGGGCGACGACATCGCCTTCGTTTTTGAGCAGACAGACGGCGTGAATGCGGCTCATGGCGTTATCCTTCGAGGAGCGGAGCAGTCTGGACCGAGATTGGGGCAGCGGGGGCGGGCCAGGGCCAACCGGCCACCGCCAGGGCCGCCCACCAGTAAAAGAAAAACGTCGTCGTCTGCCAGTAGTGCTCGGCGAGCATCCCGACAGTGGTGGCGCAGTAGATACTCAAGAGCACCCAGCACAGCTCCCGCTGGGGCGAATCGGGGAGAGCACCTCGCCAGAGGCTCAGTACCCGCACCGATAGAGTCCCCCACATCAGGACGAACAGGCAGAAACCCACCGCTCCTGTCTCCGCGAGGGCGCGCACGAAGTCGTTGTGGGAGTCGTTGCGATACGGCGTCAGGATCGCTGTCGTGCCAAGGCCGTGGCCGAGCACCGGAGCCTGCTCCCAGGCCCGGACAAGATAGCTCCACTGGGCAATGCGCCAGGCGAAGCTGTTGTCGTCGAGGTGGGCCAGCCGGGCCGCCTTGCCGAGGTTAAAGTCGCCGTTGAGGATCGGGGTCTGCCGCAGCGCGTTCAGCCGCTCGCGGCCCATATCGGTGTTGGCAAAGATGCCCAGCACCAGGGTGAGGGCAATCGCCGCCCCGACCAGGCCCTTGAGGTTGAGGCGCGGCAGGGCAACCATACCCACCAGCACCGGCAGCATCGCGATCCCCGAAAGGGAGTTGGTGTTGATGAACAAAAAGCCGAGCAGGGCAAGCAGCGCCAGCCAGCGCTTCCGGTGGCTGGTGGCGTACTTCCACCAGACCAGGCCCGCCATCAGCACCAGGTAGACCGCGAGGGTGTTGGGATGGCCGAGGGTGCCATAGATCCGGTTGTGCATGTACACCCGCAGCTCGTAAGGCAGGGCGGCGATGGGCAGCGCAAGCTGGGCAAAGGCGACGCTCGTCGGAGCCACCAGCGAGAGCAGCAGCCAGTCGAGGACGCGCTGGGGGCTGATCGTATCGCGCAGCTGCATGACGAGCCAGTAGACCCCGGCGTAGGAGACAAAGCGGATCCACTCGCGCAAGCAGAGGCCGAACGCCTCGGGCGGTTCTTCTCCCAGCCAGCCCAGATAAGAGGCGACAGGCCAGAAGCTCATCGCCGCTACCCAGAGCAACAAAAAAATACCCCACCAGTCTCCCTTGATGGGCCTATGCAACAGCAGGCAGCCCAGCACATAGAAGGCAAGGATGGCATCGATGCCGAGGGCGAGAAGCGAAGCGAGCTGCCAGCGACCGAAGGGGTCGAGGCTGGAGCGGATCGTGAGGAGCACGAGCACCGCGATCGTAAAGTGGCGGGCTAAAAAGCTCACCCCGATCGCGGCGACGAAGAAGGCGGCGAGTAAGAGCGGCGAGCGGGCGGCGGCGACGCCGATGCCGATACTCACGACGACGAGCAGGTTCCAACTCGATTTCCAGAGCGGCGCTTCGAGGGTCATGGGTTTTTAGGGGCAGTGGCGGTGGAAGTTGGCAAAAAAACCGGTGGGCGAGAGCCATTCGACCCAGAGGCGGCGGCAGGCGAGCTGCAACTGGCTAAATTCGCGGGGGCTGAGGCGGGCGTGGAAAGCTTCGATCCGCTCGGCGATGTGGGGCAGATCGTCCTCTTTGACCCAGACGCAGTAGCGCTGCCAGTCGATCCAGCGCCCAAAGGGCAGTTCACAGTCGGTGTCGATCAAGACCGGGATACGACCGCAACTGAGCGTCTCGTAGAAGCGGTAGGAGAAGTTGCCGCCGCCGCGCGCGCAGAGAATGTAGTCGCTGTTGAGCATGTTGGCGACGAACTGCCGCCGCGCCTCAAGGGCCAGACTTTCGCTGTGGTGCAACCGGTCGCGCAACAGAAAGTTGCAGGCGATGCGGGGGCTTTCAGCGAGGATGTAGAGCGCCTGGGAGCGCACCCGCGAACCATAGAGCCAGGGCAGGGGATGGCGGGTGAGTTCGATCCCGACGCTGTGGGCGAGCTTTGGTAGTACCGGTGTCGCCCCGAGCCTGAGCCGGAGGCGCGCCTTCCAGCCGCCGTTGGTCCTGCAGAGTGCGTCGTAGCCGCAGTAGCCCACCACCGGTCGGGTCCGCTTGCGGCGCAACTGCACCTCGCCTCCGCTGTAGCGCTCGACAAAATCCTCGCTCCAGCCCGGCAGGACGAATTCGTTTTTTGCCCGCCGAGATCGCAAGAGCGAAGTGCGAAAGACCAGGGCGTTGTCGAGGGGCACCGGGGCGGTGGCATCGTCCGGATAAAAGACGACGAGCCGTTTACCGGCAGCGCGGGCTCGCGCTGCCAACTGGTGGGCGAGGTGGGCCGCCTCCGGCGAATGGGCCGCCTCCGTCCAGTCGAAGGGCAACACCGCCAGGTCTGCCTCTTCCAGAGCGCCGAGGGCAAAGTGCTCGCTGCCCGTCCGGGCGTAGTGATCGTAGCGCCCGCTATTCGGGTTGGCCGGATCCTCGGCGTTCTTGCCCCAGAAGGGATAGAGCAGCACGCAGTGGGGGGAGCTTGCCGGTAGATAGTGGCGGTCGGCGTAGAGGGCGATCATGACCTTCAGGCGCGCTGGGCTGCGGGATGGGTGTGGTTCCAGTCGGCCACCTCGACCTCGACGCAGCGATTGAGGCCGACGATCGCACAGGCGAGGGAGCCGCTTACCCGGTGGGGGGTCTGGGTGGGCGACCAGATCACGCTGTCGCGGACGTGGGCACCGGCTTCGAGGACCGTGTGATCCCCGATGCACGAAAAGCCCGTTACGATCGCCCCGGCCCGCACGTGGCAGTGATCGCCGATGAACGCTTCCGCTGCGATCGAGGCTCCCGGTTCGACGATCGTGTGCCGCCCGATTCGCCGTCCGGCGTGGTGGCGGCGCAGCAACTCCCAGTGGGTGATGAGGTACTGCGGCAGGGTGCCGACATCCGACCAGTAGGCGTCGGTCTGCATCGCAAAAAGCGGCGCACCGGCGGCGAGCAGGGCCGGAAAAAGATCGCTGCCAAAGTCGTAGGCGTGCTCCGCTGGAATCCAGTCGAGGACTTCTGGTTCCAGGATGTAGATTCCCATGTTCGCAAAGCGCGAGCGCTCGCTGCCGGGGGCGGGCTTTTCTTGAAACGAGGTGATCCGGCCTGTGGGGTCTGTGACCACTACCCCAAAGCGCGAGGGGTCGGCCACTTCTTTGATCGCCATCGTCACGAGGGCTCCCCGCTCGCGGTGAAAGGCGAGCAACTCACTCAAGTCGAGGTCGCTCACCACGTCGCCTGAGACGACCGCAAAGGTGCCGTCCGCCAGGTAGTCGCCCTGGCGGCGCACCCCGCCCGCTGTGCCCAGGAGTTTTTCTTCGTGGGAGTAGCGCAGGCTGACGCCGTGGCGGCTGCCGTCGCCGAACGCCTCGATGATCCGCTCGGCCTTGTAGTGGACGTTCGCCACGAGTTCTGAGAAGCCGTGCCGATGACACAGACTCATCACCCGCGCCATCACCGGCTCGTTGAGCACCGGTACCAGGGGTTTCGGCAATTCGTCGGTAAAGGGCCGCAGGCGCGTGCCTTTGCCGGCGGCGAGCACGAAAGCTTTCATCGTGGGACTCCTCACGAATAGAAAAAATTTCAGCGGCCAAACAGGTAGCCAAAGGGAAAGACCAGGTTGAGCAGGCCGCCGATCGGTCCTAAAAAGGCTCTGATATCGTCGGCGAACTGGCGGCTGCCCTGGCGGCCAATAAAGACGATGTCGCCGTTGCGCACCTGAAAGGCGACTTTGCCCTCGGCGATGGCGCTGACATCGACGTGCAGGCGCTGGAGTTTGCCGCTGGGCATCATCCGGGCGACGTTGACGCTGCTCAGATCCGCCTCGGTGGTCGGCCCACCCGCCTCGTAGATCGTGTTGAGCAGCGAGGAGCGGGGATCGGCGTTGACCAGACCTGGCTTTTTTACCTCCCCCGCCACCTGCACCTTCACCGTCTCCGGGGCAAAGGTGGTGGTGGCGAGGGTGGCGGCCATCTGCTCGCCGGCGGCGTCCCCTTCTTCCAGCCGGGCGACCTTTACCGTGTCACCGTCGGTGAGGGACAGATCCTGGCTGAAGTCGCCCGACTGCAGCGCCTGCCAGAGGTCGATCGTCTTTTCGGTGGGTCCATCCGGTCCCTGGCGAATCAAACTCACCCGGCGCATGTCGGCGAGCGGCGTCACCCCGCCGGCCAGACTGAGGGCACCGCTGATCGTCTCCTGGCTCTGGACGCCGTTGCCGCCGGTGTTGGGCTGGATGGCGGCGTTGAGCTGGTTCTGGACTCTAAAGGACTGGGGGCCGGGATTGAGCACCTCGCCAATCACGTTCACCTTCAAAGGCCGGGTGCCGATCACCGAGACCGAGATCACCGGCTGGCGCAGGATGCCCTGAAAGCGTCCGCTCAGCTCGCTGCTCAATTGCTCCGGGGTGCGGCCCGCCGCCTGCACCGCCCCCAGGTACAGCACGTTGATCGTGCCGTCCGGAAGGATCAGTTGATCTTTGGAGAGGTCCGGAAAATCGACGACATCGACGTGGATGCGGTCGCCGCTGCGCAACCGGTAGCCCTGGTTGACCAGCCCGGTGCTGAGGGTAGGTACCGGCTCACCGGCAGCGAGCCCCCGCTCCGGCAGCGGCCCAAAAAGAGCGAGCGCCAGGAGCAGACCCAGGCGTGCAGGATGTTTCATCGCGATCACCCAAAAATTAGTGGCGGGCGGAGGGCAGTTGCAAGATATCGGTGCCTTCGGGCACCGCCTTGCGCTGGTAGTAGTTGTAGGCCAGCTCCTGACGACCGTTGACGCCGTTGAGCACCAGACCCAGTAGCTTGATCCGGTTGCGCTCGATCACCTGTTTGACCCGCACCAGCGGTTCGTGCTCCGAGTGCTCGGGCCGGACGACGAGCAAAATCCCCCGCGCCCTGGCTCCAAAAAGATAGCCGTGGGCGTAGCCTCCCAGAGGGGGCGTATCGACGACAATCTGGTCGTAGCGGTTCGCAAGTTGAGCCAGGAGCGCTTCGAGGGCCGGTGGGCTCAAAAAGCTCGCCGAATCTTCCAGCTGCAGTTGTCCGGCGGTGAGCACGTCGAGGTTTTCGCTCGCCGAAGGTTGGATGAGGCTCTCGATCGGGGGCGGGTTGCCACTACCCACCTGCTCGTAGAGCCACTCCGCAAGGCCCGGCCCTGCTTCGAGCTTGAGCAGGCTCGCCACCGACGGGCGGACCAAATCGGCGTCGATGAGCAGCACGCGCTGGCGCGAGTGGGCCATCGAGCGCGCCAGCCGAATCGAGACGTTCGTCTTGCCTTCGTTGGGCAGGGCGCTGCTCACGACGATGAGGGGCTCGGCCTGATTGCCCAGCTGGCCCAAAAAGCGCAGGTTCATGCACAGCATCCGGTAGGCTTCCCGGTTCCAGGCTTCGAGCGCTTCGCTGGGGCGCGCCTCGATGAGGGGCAGCGAGGCGAGCACCGGGATCTGCAACAACTGCTGCACCTCCGGTCCTGAGAGCACCTTGCGGCTGAAGGCTTCTTTGAGGGCGACCGATCCTACCCCGGCGGCGATCCCGGCGGCGGTACCGGCGGCAGCGAGCACGAAGAAGTTGGGCCAGACCGGTGCACCCGGTTCGCTGGGCGGTTCTACCAGCTGCACGTTGGCAAGCCCCTGGGCTTCGGCGATCTTCGCTTCTTCGAGGCGGTTGGCGAGCAGGTTGAAGGCGTTGGTATTCACCTGCACCTTGCGGGTGAGCTGGGCGTAGCGCACCTGCCGCCCCGGCAGCACCTGCAATTTCTGGCGGTATCCACCGATCGCGGCGGTGACATTGTTCAGTTCGCGGCCCGTGCCGCTGTGCTTGACCTCCAGTTGGGCCAGGGTGGTGGTCAACTCCTGACTTACCGAATCGACCTTCACCGACTGCTCGCCACTGCTGCCGCCCAGACGGCGGATCCGGCCATCGATCAAACTCTCAAGCGCCTCGCGCTGGCGCTGCAGCGACTGCATGATCGGGTGCTGGGGGCCGAGCCGACCGCTCTGGCGGGCGATATCGGCGTCGAGGGTGGCAAGCTGGGCGCGCATCGCCTGGATGTCGGGATCTTCGCTCACCGCCAGCCGGGTGATCGCCTGGGCGCTGGTGCGCCCGCCCAACCGCTGCCTGAGCCCATCTAGCTGCGACTGCTCCGAGTCGAACATCGCCCTCAGTTCGCGCTGGCGCGTCTCAAGGGTCGAGAGGTTGTTGACCGCCGTCTGGGTCTCGACGGCAATCTCGACGGAGCCAGAAGCGTTCTGAAAATTCTGCAGATCCCGCTCGGCCTGCTTGAGGTTGCGCTCGACGGTGGGCAGCTTCTGCTGGATGAACTGGCGAATCGCCGTCGCCCGCCTGCGGCTGCTCGCCACCATGTCGCGAATAAAAGCGTCAGCCACCGCCTGCACCACCTGACGGGCACTGTGGGGATCGCCGCTCTTAAACGAAAGCACGACGATATCAGTCCCCAGGATCTGCTTGGTCGCGAGTCCGGCGCGCAGTTGATCGACGCTGAAGACAGAGTGGGTCTTGGGGTTGACAGGCTTTGCCGCCTCGATCGCCGACTGGAGAACCGAGCCGGTCTTGATAAGTTCCAGGCGGTTCTCGATCGGATCGCTGGCGTGGGCGTAGGTGCCGTTGTCGGCCACACCGGCCAGACCTGAGACCTCCGGACCGGGATCTTGAAAGAGCAATTTGGCCTCCGACTGGTACTCGACCGGCGTCAGCAGGCCAGTTGCCAGGCAAGAACCGAGTACCAGCGTAAAAGCGAGCGCTGCCTGCAACCTGTGTCTTGCAAAGACGCGCAGCAGCGAAACTGTGGTAGCCATAGGGATCCCTTATCCAAGTTCGTAAAGCCGTATCTATTCAGCGATCCAGCGCGAGGTCAGGCAACGGGCCTGCTGCCGGCTAAATTCGCTCACCGACGGATTGTAAGGAGGCACCACCCCGAGCGCCCGCTGCCAGAGGCGATCGTCGGCCCGCATCGCAGTGTATCCGTCGCTGCGTTTTTGGATGTGGTACCAGCCGTTTTCGTCGCATTCCGGGCACCAGAACGCTTCGAGCCATTCGTCGCTCAGCGGAACAGCCTGCTGTTGAGCAAGCAGTTGCTGGATGCGCGGCGGGCGCATTCCGCGCTGCTTGAGCTGTTCGGCTGTGTGGGCAAACAAGTTCTGTTTGCGACTGCGACTGTCCATCAGACAGCCGTGGGTCGGGCACTTGATGCGGCGACCGCCGGAACGGGAACGGTTCCGGTTGCGTTCGGATCTTTTCATGCGTAACGCTCCTGGGGGAAGGGGCCGATATTTGCTGGAAGGTGTCGAAATCTGCGCGTTCAAGCAGATCAAGGCCAGACCACTCCAGGACACACGACTCCCCTGGAAGTGGTTGCAGAGAAGGTCGAGATCCAACGGACCATCAAGACTCTGTCTGCCTTGCGCTGAGGACTATGTCAGGATAAGCAACTCGGCGCGCTCGAATTTGAAGCAACCTGCTACTGCCTCTTAACCTCTAGCGGCACCGGGACCAACTTATGCAGTCAGATTCTGAAAAGCACGGTTCTAAGACAACTCTAGGAATGCATTCGCTCAAGATGACCCGCTATCTCATAGCCCCGAAGGTGTCTGTTTCTAGAAAATTTAGATACCACATAACCGCTGAAACACTGACCCCTCTGGTGCCGGGAGAATAGTTTTAACATGCAGACTGGCTTCAACAAATAACACGCCCCTGGGCAGTATTTCGTAGTTTTTGCTACAAACAATTGAGTGCCTGAAGGTTGCGATCCGGGCAGTTCGTGCCTCGTTTCTCCCGTATAAAGTTGCACTCATCATTCAATTTTTCACTCTTGCCTGTCTAGTTTTTGGGGAAAAATTGGTAGCAAAGCACTAGCTCTTGAACATTCTGCGCAGAGGCGGAGCGATGCACTGCAGGGGGTCTGTCCGTTCTTGAGTCGATAGAAATATGCCTACATTCTCTCTCATCTGTCCAGGAGCCTGAACAACATGGCACCCAAAGAATAGTCAGCTTGAGCGCCGGCCCCTGGCAACAGGGGATCGCCCGATCCAGGTACGATTGAGCAGAAGCAGGCGGCAGGCAACCCGCCTGCCTGGGGGATTTTTCTTGGCAGAAACGCCGCTTCGAGAACGCTTTAATATCTCACGACTGGCTCTCAAGTACCCCTGGTTGACCGTCGGCTTCTGGCTGGCGGTGTCGATCGGTGGGGCGGTGAGCTTCACCTCGCTCAAGTACGCGCTGTTTCCCGATATCACCTTTCCGGTCGTGGTGGTGAATAGCACCCTTGCCGCCTCCGATGTCGAGCGGACCGAGGCGCAGCTCACCCGGCCCATCGAGCAGCGGTTGCGCCGGATGACGGGCGTAGACAAGGTGCGCTCCTCCAGCTATCCCGGCCATTCGGTGGTGAGCCTGTCGCTGGCGGTCGGCACCGATCCCGCCGCCGCCAGCCGCGAGGTGCGGGCGGTGGTTGGGGCGCTGAGCTTGCCTGTGGGCACCCGCTTTGAGGTGGTGCAAGTTAACCTCAACGAGTCGGCGGTGGTGAGCTACGCCCTCGAAAGCGATACAGCCAATCTCACTGCCCTGGCGGGGATTGCTCGAAGCGAGATCGTCCCTGCTCTCGAAAAGGTGCCGGGGGTGCTCAAGGTCACCCTTTTAGGCAGCGGCGAAAGTGCAGTGCGCCTGGGTGGCCGCGACGCGCTCGCCGTGCAGGTGATCAAGCGCGAGAACGCCAACGCGCTGGTAGTCGCCCGCCAGGTCCAGCAGCAGATCGACAGGTTGCACGGGCGCTTCCGGCTGGTACTGGCCGCCACCCAGGCCGACTACATCCGCGAGGCGAGCCTCGCCACCGTCGAGGCTCTGGCCCTGGCGATTGCCCTCTCGGTGCTCGTGATCTTTCCGTTTTTGGGGAACTGGCGGGCGACGCTCATCTCCGCCCTGGCGATCCCCACGTCGCTGTTGGGTACGTTCATCGTCATGGCCCTGTTTGGCTTTAACCTTGAGACGATTACCCTGCTCGCCCTGGCGCTGGTGATCGGGATCATCATCGACGATGCGATCGTCGATGTCGAAAACATCGCCCGCCACCTCGAAGACGGCGAGCCGCCGGCGCAGGCAGCGATTGCCGCCACCGACGAGATTGGCCTGACGGTGACGGCGGCAACCCTCACGGTCGTGGCGGTGTTTCTGCCGGTGGGCCTGATGGGGGGCGTGCTCGGGCAGTTCTTTCGGCCCTTTGGCCTCACCGTCTCGGCGGCGGTGATCACCTCGTTGCTGGTGGCGCGCACCCTCTCGCCCCTGCTCGCTTCCCGCTGGCTGAAGTCTGGTACCCAGCAGCCAAAATTTTCTGGCTTTCCTTTCTGGCCGCAGGTGATCGAGCGCTACCGCCGCCTGCTCGCCTGGTCGCTCGATCACCGCCTTGGGGTGCTGGGGATCGCCCTGGCGAGTTTTTTAGGCGGAGTGGCGCTCATCCCCCTCATTCCCAAGGGCTTTATTCCCCACCTCGACCGGGGCGAATTTAACGTCAATTACACTGGCGAACTGGGTAGCTCGATCTTTGAATCGCGCCGGGTCGCTGTCGAGATCGAAGCGGCGATCCGCCGTTTTCCCGAAGTCCAATCGGTCTTCACGACGATCGGAGCAAGCGGCGGCCAGACCCACCGAGGCACGCTCTACGTGCGCCTGCGGGCCGATCGCAAAGTCAAGACCTTCGATTTTCAAGACACCCTGCGCGCCCGGCTGCCGCGCCTCGCCGAAGTCGATATCAGCGTCGATGACATTCCCTTTATCGAAAACGGCAGTCAGAAACCTGTCGAAGTCGCAATTCTGGGCGAGGATCTATCGCTGCTCAATCGCGGTGCTCTGGCCCTCAAGGACCGCCTCACATCAAAGAGCGGCTTCGTCGATGTTGCCCTGAGCGGAGCCGGTCAATACCTGGGCGAGCAGGTCGAAATTAGCCATCTAAACGGCAGACGGGCCATCTACCTCACCAGCAACCTCAACCACGGCCTGACGATCAACGAGGCGACCGCCCAGATCGAGGCTGCGGCCAGGGCCGTCCTGCCGGCGGGCCTGCGCCTGAGTTTTGGCGGCGACACCGAAAATGTCTCCAACGTCTTTGGCGGCTTTGCCCTCACCCTGGCTCTGTCGGTTGGCTGCATCCTGGCGGTGCTGATTGCTCTATTTCGCAGTTGGGTCGAGCCGCTCGTCATCGTGCTGGCCCTGCCCCTGGCCATCGTTGGAGCGATGGTCGCCCAGTTTGTGACCCATAGCGAATTTGGGATGATCTCGGTCATCGGGATCATCTTTTTGCTGGGGCTGGTCAACAAGAACGCGATTATTCTTGTCGATTACATCAACCAGTTGCGCTCCCGTGGTCTTTCGACCCGCGAGGCGATCCTCCAGGCCGGTCCGATTCGTCTGCGGCCCATCTTGATGACGACGGCGGCGGCCATCCTCGGCATGGTGCCCATCGCCCTCGGCCTCGGGGCAGGGGCTGAGCTGCGATCCCCGATGGCGATTGCGATCATCGGCGGACTGCTCACCTCGACCCTGTTGAGCCTGATCGTCGTGCCCGTCGCCGACAGCCTGATCGCCGATCTAAGAGCCGGGAAGTATTTTTTTTGATGTCGCTGTGTCCGCTTTTGCCGGTTCCTGTATGAGTCGCAACCCGTCGGCTCACCCTGCAGCGGGGCTTGCCGCCCCCTGGGATTGGGGAGTGCCAATCCTACTGCAGGCATATCCCTTTTTGCCGTTGAAACTGGCTGCAGAAGGGCCACTATTGGAAGTAGATGCCGGCGCTGCTCAAAGGGCAGGCGGGCAGTGGCCGCAACCAGACCTGTACGGTCCGCGCTGTTCTCAGGAGGGAAATAGGATGCTCTCAGCAGATACGATGCCCAGGTTGTACCTCACCGAGTGTGGCGTGGTGTTGTTCCTGCACCTCGGGCTGGCCGAATTCAAAAATTCTCTCTGCGATGCCTGGCAGGCAGCGGTCGAGTTGCTGGACGGCAGGATGATCACAGGAACCCTTGCCCGCCCGATCGGCGAAGCTCCCGACCTGTTGTGCGCCAACCAGCTCGCAGCCCAGCTCTGGGATCAGAGCCGGGCCGCTTAGCTTTCGGACTCCCAGAGCTGCCGCATCTGGGGGCAGGTGCGCAGGAGTTCGTCGAGCTGGCCCTGGGCAATCAGGCGGCCTGCTTCGAGCACCAGGATCTGATCGGCGCGTTCCAGGGCGACCCGGCGGTGGGAGACGACCAGACAGGTAAGGTCGGGTTGGGTAAAAAGCCGCTTCCAGAGCTGGCTTTCGGTCTCGACATCGAGGGCACTGGAAAGATCGTCGAAGACGAGGAGCTGGGCGTCGCGCACGAACATCCGGGCGGCAGCGGAGCGCTGCAGCTGGCCACCGGAGAGCTTGATGCCGCGCGGGCCCACCACCGTGTCGAGTTTGTGCTCCAGCCGCTGGACATCCTGTTCGAGGACGGCAGTGTAGAGCGATCGCTCCAGCCGCTCCTCCTCACCGAGCAGTCCCTGCCGCACGTTGTCTTCTAAAGTTTCACTAAAAAGGCGCGGCACCTGGGGGGTATAGGCGCAGCGAGGCGGAATAAAAAACGAAGCCGGATCGCTTACGCTCTTCCCGTTCCAGCGGATTTCTCCTGCCCGGTGGGGCAGCAATCCCAACAGGACCCGCAACAGCGTCGTCTTGCCCGAACCGATGCGGCCAGTGATTACCGTAAACGATCCCCGCCGCAGGACAAAGTCGATCTGATCGATGCCCCGCCGGCTCTCGGGGTGGTGGTAGGTGAGTCCCCGCACCTCAAGGCGCTGAAAGGGAACATCGGCAGCCGGGGCGGGCAGCAGGGGCGGACTGGTGGTGAGGTATACGGGAGCCGCTGCAACCAGGCGGCGGGGGTCGCTGCCGGGGAGCAGTTGGGCGAGGCGGGCAAAGGAGACGCTGATTTTTTTGTGCAGGGCGATCAGGTGGCCAAAGGAGTACATCTTGTCGGTGAGGCGGGTGAGATAGCTGACGAACAAAGCAAAGTCCCCGACGCTGAAAGTGCCGTTGCGCAGAGAACTGGCGACGAGCAGCAGGATGCAGCCCACGCCCAGGTTAAAGACGCTCTCGCCCAGCGAATCGACCAGTTGGGTGGCGACATTGTCCCGCAGGCTCAGCTTGCGGCGGTGCTCGTTGATCTGCTCGAAGCGATCGATGAGGCGTTCTTCGCCGGCAGCGAGCTTGACTGCCAGCACCGAGGCGAACAATTCACCCAAAAAGCCTGTGACCTGGCCGCCGGCCTCGCGGCTGGCCTCGCGGCAGCGGCGCAGGTATTCCCCCAGAACGTTGGCGGCGACAAAAAAACCGATGAGCGGCAGAGACAGGCAGGCCGTCACCAGCGCATCGATGCGCAGGAGAATGGCGAGGCTCACACCGACAAAGAGCAACTCTCCCCAGAAGTCCACCCAGCTTTCGAGGTACTCCACCGCCTCGTCGATGTCGTCGCGCAGGCGGCTTATCGCCTCGCCGGAGGAACCGGGCAGTACCCGCGCCCCCGGTCCCTGCACCAGCCATTCGAGAATATTGCCCCTCAGCCAGGCGGCGATCGTGTAAAGAAGGGCGGACCAGGTAAGACAGCCGGTCCAGAAGGCGGCCATGCGGGCGACGGCGACGGCAACCAGCAGCGCTATCGGCAGCCAGACGCTCCCGGCACCGCTGTGGCCCGTAGCCAGGGCGTCGAAGAAGGCTTTGATCGCAAGCCCCGCCACTAGGGGCAGGCTGTGGAAGCAAAGCCAGCAGAGGGTCGTGAGCAGATACAGGCCCAGGCGGTAGCGCAGAAGGCGGCCCAGGTAATACCAGGTATTCATGTGAGGATTTCCGAAAGATCGTTTGCCAGAAGCCGGGCAAAGCGCGAGCGGCGGTCGGCGGCGAGGGCGGCGCGCTCGCCCTGCTCGACGATGCGGCCTCCGTCGAGGATCAAGATCCGATCCACCCGGCGAACGGTGCTCAGGCGGTGGGCGATGATGATGCCGGTGCGCCCCGCCATCAACTGGCGGATCGCCCGCTCGACGCGCTGCTCGGTGGCCGGGTCGAGGCGGGAGGACGGTTCATCGAGGATCACAAGCCCCGGATCTTTGAGGAGTACCCGCGCAAAGGCCAGAAGCTGAGCTTCCCCGGCTGAAAGTCCCTTTCCGGCGGCCATCAGTTCGGTGTCGAGGCCGCACTCAAGGCTACCCAGCCAGTTTGCCAGATCGACTTGTTCGAGCGCTGCTATCAGGCGATCGTCGGGAATCTGGCGATCGAAGAAGGTGAGGTTGTCGCGCACGCTGGCTCGAAACAGCTGCACATCCTGGGTGACGACGCCGACGCGCTCGCGCAACTGGGATCGATGCACGGCCCATAGATCCGTGCCTCCCAGGCAAATCGTCCCGGACTGCGGCTGCCAGAGGCGCAGCAGCAGGCGCGTCAGGCTGGTCTTGCCGCTGCCGGTGCGGCCCAATAGCCCCAGCACCTGACCGGCAGGCAGCTCGAAGCTCAGATCAAAAAGCACCGGTTTGCCCTGGGCGTAGGCAAAGTTCACCCGCTCGAAGCGCACCGCGAGCGCCCCGGCCTCAAGGCACAGAGCCTCGTGCTCCGGCTCCGGCTGGGACCGGATCGCCAACAGCTCGACGATCCGGCCCAGGCTGGCGGTCGCCTTCTGCAGGTTCGACAGTTCCGTGGTCAACTGCTCCAGCGGACTCTGCACCAGCTCGGTGTACTGATAAAACAGGTAAGCCGTGCCGAGGCTGATCGCCCCGACCGCGTAGAGCCAGGCTCCGACCGCGCAGGCGAGCACCCCGCCCAGGGCGAAGATGGCGATCGTGACAAGCCAGAGCAAAGCGCGGCCTGTCCAGGCCCGGCGGCCTTCCTTGTACAGCGTCGCCATCACCTGCCAGTAGCGGCGCAGGACGTGGGGACCGGCCCCGTTGGCCCGGATGTCGTCCAGGCCCACCAGCCGTTCTTCTAAAAAGCCGAATAACCCGGCGCTCGCCTGGCGCTCGGCGCGGATCGCCGCTACGGCCACGTGGCGCACGCGGCTGAGGGCATAGACGCCCAGGGCAGCAAAGAGCACCAGGGCCAGCCCCGCCTGCCAGTTTTCTATCCAGACGGTGGCGATCGTACCTGCCAGCAACAGCGCCGCACCCATTACCCGCAACAGAAACTGCGAAAAAAAGTTCGACAGGGCGGTAGTATCGCCGTCGATGCGCTCGATGAGTTCCCCCGGCGTGCGCTCGTGGTGAAAGGCCATCTCCAGCTGCAGACAGTGGCGGGCCAGATCGGCGCGCAACTGGTTGGTGGCCGTCCAGCCGACGTTTTCGCCCACCCAGACCACCGCCAGGGCACACAGTTGCTGTACCAGACCAACGGCAAGAAACACCCCCCCAGATCCAAGGAGCACCGGCACCGGCGACCGGGCGAGGGCAGCGTCGATAAAAAAGCGCACCACCTGCGGATTGGCCAGTTGCAGGCCGACGGTGGCAAAGAGCAAAAGGGCAAGTAACACCACCCTGGGCCACTGCGGCCAGAGATAAAGCGACAGGAAACGTCTGTACTGCTGAAAGGTCAGGAGCATAAAAAAATTCCCAAAAAGCGGCAAAAAACCAGCCACCGATCGAGCCTGCCCAGAAACAGTGCAGGCAGGCAGCGATGAAAGATAGACGCAAAAGACGGAGGACCGCGCCCTAAAGGCTGTCCAGCACGATCAAGATGAGCAAAAACCTAACGGTGGCGATCAGCCTGGGCGTTGCGGAGCGTGTAAATTGCGTACTTGAGCATCGTAAGCTCCTCCCCTGGGGGCCAGGGCTGTGCGAAAACCGCGACTTCGAGGCTAACAGAGCCGAGGATGAGGTGTCAATGCAGGTACATCCTGAGAAAATGAGGATCGAGACAAAAGATGCGAGAAAAAGCGATGAAAGCTCCAGCCTCTCTCCTCGCTGCCCTGCTCACCCTCGCCGCCCCGGCCATGGCCCAGAGCCAGCCTGCCGTCCCGCCTGCAGGGCCGACGGCCTTCGGCACCGCCCTGCAGCTCACCCGCGCCGCCGCTACCTTCGATTCGACGTACTTCTATCCGGCCACCTACCAGTTCACGATCAAAATTCCGCCGGAGGCGCAGCAGGCGCTCGCCCGCGTCACGATCGCCCTGCCCGACAACTACGGCCCTGCCGGGGGCCAGCTACCGGACCCGCGCGCGGTGACGGCGTTTTTGCCCACCGAACCGGAGGCGCAGCGGCCCCAGAGCCCGGAGCGGCTTTTGCCCGCCCGCGTGCGCCTCGAAAACCAGGCGGTGGTGATCGACTTTAACGAGCCCGTACCGGCAGGACAGATCCTCACCGTCCAGTTCGACCAGATGCGCAATCCCCGGTTGGGGGGCACCTATCTTTTTGATGTCAACGCTCTGCCCGCCGGTCCCCGGCCCGTCTCACAATTTGTTGGCTTTGGACGGCTGGTCTTCCGCGAGGGCGGCTTCCGCTTTCCTTAAAAAGCGCGATTTACTGGTTGCCGGTGTAGCGGCCCAACTGCACCGTGCCCTGCTGGGCCGGGTAGTCCTGGTACGGATCGATTGCGTAGCTGCCGACAAAGCGCTCGCGCGTACAGCGGGCCGTTACGCGCATGGTGAAGCCCTGGTCGAGCACGCCCGATAGTTCACAGATATTGCCCTGCCGGGTGCCCGTCAGGATGCCGCTGCCCACCAGGGGCGGGGCAACTTTTAATTGGGCTGTGATCTGATCGCCGTCAATTTTCAAGGCGACGGCGGTCACCGCCTTCTGGCCGACGGTGGCGTTGAAGGCGGTCCCGGCGTAGATGATCTGCGTCGGCAGCCTGGCTGCTACTGTTGGCGGGGGTGCCTCCGGCTCCTCGACCGGAGCCGGCTGCGGTTTGGGGCGGGCAGCGATGCTCGGGGTCTGGCGGGGCGGCGCTTTTGGTGCTGTCGGTGCCGGTTTGCTCCTGGCGGCGGCCACCGGTTGCGCGACTTTTGGTGGGGGACTGGGGCTGGCCGGAGGTTTTTCGGCAGTCTTGATGGCCGGGGCCGGTTTTGGGGCGGCGGCAGTCTTTTTGGGCGCGCTCGTCACTTTTGGCTGTTGCGGCAGTTTTGGTTCCACCGGAGCCGGGGCGGGCGCTTTTGGCCAGAGGACCACCGCGATGAGAACGGCAGCCCCACCGAGGCCCGCAGCGATGAGGGGCGAAAAGCCCCGGCGCGCTGGCGTGGCAGGAGGCCGCACCGGTGGGGGCTCGACTGCCGCCATTACCGTCGGCGGTACCACCTCGGTCGCCGCCCGGCCCTGGCTCTGCTGCCAGGCCAGCTCCAGTTGCTGGTAAAGAACAACAGCGTTCGCCGGGCGCGCCCTCGGATCTTTTGCCAGGCACTGCTGGACGACCGCCTCGATCGCCGGTGGGATCATCGCCATCGTCCGGGGCGGGTCCATGTTGTGGGCCTGGTACCAGGCGGCGTAAGAATTTTCTTCGACAACAAAAGGAAAGTCCCCGCACAGCATCTCGTAGAGGATGAGGCCGAGGCTGTAGATGTCTGAGCTGGCCTCGACGCGCCGCCCCTGCAACTGCTCCGGCGAAGAGTAGCGGGGCGTGCCCATGTAGCCCTGGGTGAGCGAGGTCTGGCTGGCGGTCGAGGCATCGTACAGCAACTTAGCGATACCAAAGTCGAGAATCTTGACCCGCTCGCCCGTCTGGGCGTCCGGCAGCAAAAAGATATTCGCAGGCTTGAGGTCGCGGTGGATCACCTGCTGCTGGTGGGCGAGAGCCAGGCCGTCGCACAGTTGCCGGGCCAGAGCGATTGCCGCCGCCAGGGGCATTGCCCCCTCCCGCAGGCGCACCTCCAGACTGGTGCCCCGCAAGAATTCCATCATGTAGTAGGGCTGATCGCGGTCTTCGAGCACCCCGTAGTCGCGGATCTGGACGATATAGGGGCTCTGCTCGCCCAACCGGGCGCAGATCGCCGCCTCGTCGCGAAAGCGCCGCCGGAGAATGTCGTTGTCGAGGCAGTTGGGAGCCAGCAGCTTCACCGCCGAGAGCAACGTCGGAATTTCGAGGTGCTCGGCCCGGTAGACCGCTCCCATCCCGCCGGAGCCGATGCGCTCGCTCAGCCGGTAACGGCCAATGACCCGGCCCAGCAGGGGGTCGCGCTGATTGGCAGGACTGTACATGGCAGCAGAACAGGACGCTCCGCTGCTATCTTACCTGCCGCGCCGCCGCCCTCTGGGCACCGGTCAGCCCTTGCTCACAAAGAACCGTTACATATACTACATAAATTCTGGACGCTGGCTGGGCCGGGGCGTAGCCTTGAGGGCAACTGTGTATCGCACACGACATTGCCCCCCACGCCTGGGATAGGAACGCCGATGAAGATGATGGTTGTTGTCCAGAAAATGGCTCTCACTGCGGCGGCTCTGGTGCCGCTGTCTGGTTTTTCTTTACCGGCGGCTGCCGAGCCGCCGACCGTAACCCTCTATCTGCTGCAGTCCACGGCGTTTCGCTACTTTGAAGCAAAAGATTACTGGACGGAGGACTTTTTTGCCCGTGGCGTCGCTCAATACCAGTCAGGCAACCTCACCGGAGCGATCCAGGCGTTCGATAGGATCATTGCTGAGCAGGCCGACGACCCGCTCGCCTACAACAACCGGGCAAACGCGCGCGCCGCGATGGGCGACCGACAGGGAGCGCTGGCAGATTACGACCGGGCGCTGGCGCTGGCACCGGATTATGGCTTTATCTACTACAACCGGGGCATCAACCGCTCCGCCCTGGGGGACCGGCAGGGAGCGCTGGCGGATTTTAGCGAGGCTCTGCGCCTGGAGCCGGACAACCTGGCGGCTTACAACAATCGCGGCATCGTGCGCTACCGCCTGGGGGACCGGCAGGGGGCGCTGGCGGATTTTGACCGGGCGCTGCAGATTGACCCACGCTACTTTCGCGGCTATCACAACCGGGGGATTGTCCGTGCCGGCCTGGGCGATTGGCAGGGAGCGGCAGAGGATGCCCGCAGCGCGAGCAGCATCCAGAAACCGGCGGGACGCGGTACAGACTAAGCCTGGACGGGCCGGGAGCTGTCGAAGTGGACCCAGCGCAGGAGGTAGGGCTGGGAGCGCACCTGATCTACCAGTTGCTGGATACCGCGATTGCTCAGCACTGTAGCGCTCCCGGCGACGATCAGCGATTTGACTTCGGCGCGGGAGATCTTGACGGTGCCGCCACTGGTGAGCATCGCCGTCGAGCGGGTGATCTCGCGCAGGGTGGCGTAGGCAAACAGCATCGGCAAAATGCAAAATAACCGGATCGGCACCGCCTGGCGGGGAATCGCGAGCAAGTAGGTGAGGGCAGCGTCGAGGTCTGCCCAGGCCAGCTCCACCAGTTCAGCCAGGGCCGCCCGGTTTTTTTCGAGGTGGCTGTCACTCAGCAGCGTTTGCTGGCTGCTGCCGTGCTCGCGCAACGAGTGCTCGGGGATATAGATCGAATTTTCGTGCTCGGCGTCCCAGGCGATGTCCTTGAGAATGTTGACGGTCTGGAGCGCCTCGCCGAAGGCTTCGCAGTCGGCGAGCAGCGTCCTGTACCGGTCGTGGTCGATGCTGCCGGAGTGTTCGTGCCAGAGATCGGTGAGCAGGTGACCGACGGTGCCGGCCACGTAGTAGCAGTAGTCGTTGTACTCTTCGAGGGTCTGGATGCGGATGCCGTGCGGGTAGAGGGTGACGAACTTTTTCATGCCCACGACCATCTCATCGACCCAGCGCTGGATGATCCGGCGGGTAGGTTCCGGCAGGGTGCGGTAGACCTGAAAGACCAGATCGGCGTGCTGGACGAGCTGGACGTGGGCACTCTCGCCGTTGACGCCTCCTGTCTCGCCTGGAAACTTATCAGCCGCTTCGGCTGCTTCGAAGCAGGCCATAAACCGGGCAAGCAGGCTGACTTTTTGGGATGCAGAGGCGATCGGGTCGTCTTCGAGGGTGTCGGCAATCCGCATCAGCAAATAGGAACAAAGCACCGCCCGGCCCAACCGGCCCGGCAGAAAGCGAACGCTGATCGCAAAAGTTCTCGAAACTTCGGGAAGAATTTCTTGACAGAACCGTAGAGCGGACTTTTGGTCCCTGTTCGCCTCACGGGCGCTCTGCATTGTCTCTCACCCCTGGACACACCATATTGGAAATTTAGCCTACTTCAGCCTGGGATGTTCCTGAACAATGAGCCGATTGTCCGGGTTCGTACTCGCAAACTGATCTCAGATAGATTTGCCCACCCAAACCGGCAGCAATAGCGCCGGGCGGAACCGAAAAATCCTGTGCCGCCGCACGCGCAGGTGCCCAGACGGCAACCGTGTCAAACACAAGTGAGCTTCTGAGCGCCCGGCTACCGGGCTTAACTGCAAGGCCACTAAGAGCATACAGGATTTGGTGATGATAAGTGTTCATGCCCATAGCTGGCAAAAATGAGACGACATTCAAGCAGATTCCGCAATTAAATGAAGCGATTTTGGGGAAGCAACCGGCGCAATTAGCGCAAGAAAATGGGCGGGCCGTTATCCAAAGCTGCGGCGATAGCGGCCAAGGGCAGTAAGGGGAAAGTGCTGCTGGTACAGGTGATACTTCAGGTAAAAGTGGCCAGGAAAACCGGTACCGGTAAAGTGGGCTTCGTCCCAACTGCCATCGCTTTTTTGGGTCGAAAGCAAGTAGGCGATGCCGCGATCGATGGCGGAGCGGGCGGGCATGCGGGTGACATGGGCCGCCTCGATAAGACCGATGAGCGCCCAGGCGGTCTGGGAAGCCGTGCTCGGTCCCTGGCCCATCAGCGAACGATCGTCGTAACTGCGGCAGGTTTCTCCCCAGCCACCGTCCGGGTTCTGACACTGCACCAGCCAGGCGGCGGCCCGTTCGATCGCCGCTCGCTCCTCGGGAGCGAAGGGAACGAGGGCGGCGATAACGCCGCTCGTGCCGTAGATATAGTTGACCCCCCAGCGGCCAAACCAGCAGCCCTCCGGCTCCTGGACGCGCCGCAGATAATCGAGGGCGCGACGGCGGCTTTGCGGGTCGATGGTGAGGGCAGTGCGACCGTACATTTCGAGCACCCTGGCGGTGACATCGGCGGTGTTCGGGTCGATCATCGCCTTGAGGTCGGCGTAGGGAAGGCTGTTGAGCCAGTGGGCGTCGTTGTCGATGTCAAAGGCAGCCCAGCCCCCCTCGCGGCACTGCATCGAGGCGACCCAGCGCTCGGCGCGGACCATTGCCTGGCGCTTGGCCACCTCGTCCGGGAGCCGCACCGCCTCCAGGGCCATCACCACCACCGCCGTGTCGTCCACGTCCGGATAGTAGCGGTTGACAAATTCAAAGGCCCAGCCCCCCGGCGGCCCGGCGGTGTTCTTGATCGACCAGTCGCCGTAATCGAGGATCTGCTGGGTGAGAATCCACTCGCCCGCCCGCACCAGGGCCGGGTGATCCGGGGCGCAACCCGCATCGACCAGCGCCCGCATCGTGAGGGCGGTATCCCAGACGGGCGAGACGCAGGGCTGGACGCGGTAGGTGCTCTCCGTCTCGATGACGAAGCGGTCCACCGCCACCATCCCCCGCCGCACCACCGGGTCGCAGGCGTCGTAGCCCAGACAGCGCAGCGCCAGCAGCGAGTTGAGCATCGCCGGGATGATCCCGCCCCAGTCGCCGCTCGCTTCCTGCCGCTCGATCACCCAGCGCTCCGCCGCCCGCACCCCCTCTTCGCGCCAGGGGACAGCTCCCAGGCTCTCGCTCAGTTTGAAGACCCGGTCGAGATCGACGAAGAGGTTAGCGAACCAGTCGTCCGGGTGGCGGGGCAATTCAAAGCGGGCTTCGGCGCGGCCCTCGGCGTAGAGTTCATCGAGGGTGATCGCCGGGTCGGTGGCAAAGACCGGCTTGCGATCGAAGACGACAAGAAGCGGCACCGTGCTGCCCCGCGCCCAGCTCGACAACTCGTAGATGCTGACCGGCAGACCGGCAGGCAACAGCATCGCCCAGGGGGGCAGCGAAGGGATGCCCCGCCAGTCGTAGCAGCCGATGAGGGCGAGGTGGATCTTGGTGAAGATGCGCGAGCGGCTGATGCCGCCCCGGCTCACGATAAATTCCCGCGCCCGCACCAGCGCCGGATGGGCAGCCGACAGCCCGAGCAGCTTCAAGCCCATGTAGGCTTCGATCGATGTGCTCAGATCGCCGCCGTCGCCATAAAAAAGTTCCCAGCCACCGTGGGCGCGCTGCTCGCCCAGCAGGTAGGCCGCCGCTTTTGTGAGCGCCCGCTCGCCGTCGGTCCCCCAGATCTTGTGCAGGAGAACGACCTCGGCGGTCATCGTCACATTCGATTCGAGTTCTGCCCACCAGTAACCGGCAGCGGATTGCCGGGCCAGTAGATGTCCCTGGCTCGCCTCGATCGCCCGCTCGAGCCGAACCTTCTCAACGCGCGGTTGAACCTGCATAGCTTCTGTGTTCCGTTCACTCCTTCTGGCCATTGTACCGGAGGAGTCCGCTCGCCTTGACCCCCACCGCTGGCGGCGAGACCGTAAGATAAGACCCATGGACATTTTTGCCGCTGGTGTTGCATCGGGCGGGCTGGTTGCCTGGCTGGCGCTGCTCGCCCTGCGCGGGCAGTTCTGGCGCTCCGATTGCGTGCTCGATCCAGACGGGAGCGAACTGGAGGCGAGCGGAGCCTGGCCCGATGTCTGTGCGGTCGTCCCGGCCCGCGACGAGGCGAGCGTGCTCTCTGAGACGCTGCCGACGCTGTTGGGCCAGCACTATCCAGGCCGGTTCTGGATCGTGCTGGTGGATGATCGCAGCAGCGACGGCACCGGCGATCTGGCGCTCGACCTCGCCCGGGAGTACGGCCAGAGCGAGCGGCTCACCCTCGTGCGCTCCGAAGCGCTTTTGCCGGGCTGGAGCGGCAAGCTCTGGGCGATGGCCCAGGGGGTGCGCCGGGGCGAAGCGTTCGCCCCCGAGTACTGGCTTTTTACCGACGCCGATATTGCCCACCACCCGGACAATCTGGCGGCACTCGTGCGCCAGGCCCAGGCCGACCGGCGCGACCTGGTCTCCCAGATGGTGCGCCTGCGCTGCCGCAGCGTCTGGGAGGTACTGCTCATCCCAGCTTTTGTCTTTTTCTTTCAAAAGCTCTATCCGTTTAGCTGGGTGAACGATCCCGCCCAACCCACCGCCGCTGCCGCCGGGGGCTGCATCCTGGTGCGGCGGGAGGCGCTGGAGCGAGCCGGTGGCCTGGCTGAGGTGCGGGGCAGCCTCATCGACGACTGTGCCCTGGCAGCGGCCATTCAACGCAGTGGCGGCAGGCTCTGGCTCGCCCTCAGCCGCAGAACCCGCAGCCTCCGGCCCTACCCTGGCCTCGATTCGATCTGGAAGATGGTGGCGCGCACGGCCTTTACCCAGCTCGATTATTCGTTTGCCACCCTGGCGCTCACGGTTGGGGCGATGGGGTTTCTCTATCTGGCTCCACCGGTGCTTGCCCTGGTAGGACTGGTGACTGCCCAGCCGCCGGTGGCCTTACCGGCGCTACTCGCCTGGCTTTTGATGGCCGTCGCCTACCTGCCCACGCTGCGCTTTTACGAGCAGCCGCCCTGGCTGGCGCTGGCGCTGCCCCTCATCGCCGTGCTCTATGTGGCGATGACGATCGATTCGGCCTACCGCCACTGGCGGGGGGAAGGCGGTGCCTGGAAGGGCCGGGTGTACGGGGGCGACCAGTAAAGTTGACACCGCTGCCTCCCATTTCTGATAATGGGAAAGTTCAAAAATTCGCGGTCGTGGCGGAACGGTATACGCGCTAGCTTGAGGTGCTAGTGGAAGCAATTCCTTGAGAGTTCAAATCTCTCCGACCGCATTCAAATCACCTTATCTTCGATGTCTGCCCTGCCGCCCCTGAGCGAAGCCACTTTTTGGGAGATTCTTGGGGAGCAGATCCCCGATGAGACGGTGAATGCGCTTGTCTGGCACTACCTGGGCTACCGGCAAAATAGTGACGGCTCCTGGGACAATTCCGGGGTCGATAGCACCTGGCAGCAGGAATACCCGGAACCGCCCGATTTTATCGCGAGCCGCCCGGCCACGATCAAGCTCACCCGCTCGATCGATCCGGCGGACAAGCAGCTTCTTAAAGAGCACTTAGGCTTCGGCGGCTACCAGGTGTCAGAACTGACGCCCCGCCGCACCCGCCGCGCCACTGCCGTCAACTGGCTGCTCGCCTACCTGCGCCACCACCCGCAATAGGGGGCACCTTGCAGGGCCTGGACAGTTCTCTATAGTGGAGGTGCTTCCGCCCCCGCCTCCAGGAGACGCTCTGCATGATTGCCCGTCGGTTTGCCTGGGTTCTGTTATTTACTGTTCTTGCCAGCTCTCCCGCTGCCCAGGCGGCGACCAAGACTTTTACGATCGTGCAGGGGGTAGCTTCTTACACCGACCGCGACATCTTCGATGCCTGGACGGGCAAGACCAGCGACATCAAGGGCACGCTCAGCTACGACGATCAAAGCGGCGAGTTACTCAAAGGCGAAGTGCAGGTGGGCCTGGCCACGATCGACTCCGGCAACGGCGTGCGCGATGCGCGGATGCGCGCCGAATTTTTGCAGACCGACAAATTTCCAACCGCCAGCTTCAGCGTCGAGCGGCTCGAAGGCTTTCCAAAATTTTCCGAGTGGCGGCTCTGGGGACTCAAGCAGACCGGTCGGATCGTGGGACAGTTGACGATTCGCGGCATCACCCGGCCCGTCAGTTTCGACGCGGTTGCCGTTTTTTTGGGCAACGAACTGCAGATCACCGCCAAAAGCCAGATCAAGATGAGCGACTACGGCATCTCGCCGCCGAGCATCGTCTTTGTCACCGTCGAAGATGGGATTGGCCTGCAGGTGCAGGCAGTGGCCAAGCCTTCTCCCTGACGCCCTTTCACGTAAAGACGACGGTGCGGTTGCCGTAGATGAGCACCCGGTCCTCGATGTGCCACTTGACCGCCCTGGCGAGGACAATCCGCTCGAGGTCGCGGCCCTTGAGCTTGAGGTCGGCCACCTGATCGCGGTGGTTGACCCGCGTCACGTCCTGCTCGATGATCGGTCCCTCGTCCAGCGCTGCCGTGACGTAGTGGGCGGTGGCACCGATGACTTTGACGCCGCGCTCGTAGGCCCGCTCGTAGGGCGAAGCGCCGATAAAAGCAGGCAAAAAGCTGTGGTGGATGTTGATGATCTGCCCGCAGTAGCGCTCGACGAAGCGGGGGCCGAGGATGCGCATGTAGCGGGCAAGAACCAGAAAATCGGCCTGGCCCTCCAGCAGCGCCAGCATCCGCTCCTCCTGGCCAGCCTGATTGTCCCGGTCGATGGCAAACAGATAAAAGGGCAGGCCGTACCCGGCGGCCACCGCCTCAAGGTCGGGGTGGTTGCTGATTATCAGGGGAATTTTGACCGCCAGTTCCCCGGAGCGCCAGCGCCACAGCAGGTCGATAAGACAGTGATCGAGGCGCGAGACAAAGAGCGCCATGCGCTTGGGTTGGTCCGAGCGGACCAGCCGCCAGTCCATCTCGTAGTGGGCCGCGACCGGGGCGAAGCGGCTGGTGAAGTCTGCGTCGCCCTGCTCCGGCTCCAGGTAGAGAAATTCCAGCCGCATAAAGAAGACGCCCCCCAGCAAGTCGGTGCTGTGCTGGTCGGAGCGGACGATGTTGCCCCCCGCCTCCAGCACGCAGAGCGAGACAGCCGCGACGATCCCCTGGCGATCCGGGCAGGAGATGAGCAGGACGCGGGTGGGGGGAGCAGGGGGCATGGACGGCTACGCGGAGGAGAGCGTCTTTGAAATCTGGCTATGGGCCATCGCTACGTTCGGATCGCGCTGAACGGCGGCGTCGTAGAGATCTTCTGAGTTGGCTCCGATCTCGGGCTTAAGGAGGTGGGCGACCCGCTCGATAAAGGCGGCGGTATCTTCTACCGTCACCGGTTCTTTGGCGTCCAGCCGCTCGTCGATCTCGACGATCAGCTCCGAGAAGGGCCGGAGCCAGGCAAACCAGCGGTGCTCGGTCAGCAGTTGGAGCATCTCGCCGCTACTGTTGACCCGACCGTAGGTGCGCTCGTAGGCGATGCGTTCTGAATCGATCAAGGTCTTGTGCAGCCGGAGCAGGCCCTGGCGCAACTCGCTCAGGCGGCGGCGCGGCAGGTCCGAGGCCGGGCCGCTCGATGTTGAGGTGTGTGTCATAATTTATCCTTTTTAACGCAAGCGCACCGGCTCGGAAGCTTCTTTGAAGCGGCTGATGATCTCGATGGTGCGCTGGACATCGGCTGGAAAGATAACGATCAGCTCTCCGGGGGCGGCTTTGCCCAGGGTCGTCTCGATCGCCTCGGTCTCAGCCAGGATGCGCTGGTAGGGCAGGTCGGGGTTGGCCTGCTCGATGCCCTCGATGATCAGGTCCGCCGTCTCGCCGCTGGCGCGGCCCCGCCGGTCGTCGTCTTCTTTGACGACCACCGCATCGAACATCCCCGCCGCCAAAAAGCCGAGCTTGCGCAGGTCGTTGTCGCGCCGGTCCCCGGCACCGCCGATCACCCCGATCTTGCGCGGGTGGTCCATGCGCTCGAGCACCCGCTGGATCGCCTCGTAGCCTGCGGGGTTGTGGGCATAATCGACCATCACCTCGTAGTTGCCCACCGTAAAGAGGTTCAACCGGCCCGGCGTCTGGGCGGCGGAGGGCACAAAGCTGCCGAGTCCAGCCCGGATGTCGTCGATTTTGACCCCGTGCAAGAAGGTGGCGAGGGTCGCCGCCAGGGCGTTCTGGATCATAAAGACCGCCCGCCCGGAGAGAGTGACAGGAATATTGACCACCCGCTCGATTCTGAGCTTCCAGGCTCCCTTGAGAATCGAGATATAGCCGTCCTCGAAGACGGCGGCGGTGCCGCCCCGCTCGGCGTGCTCGATTAAAATCGGGTTTTTAGGATCGAGGCTGAAGTAGGCCACGGTGGCCTTGGCGTCGTGGGCCATATCCGCCACCAGCGCGTCGTCGGCGTTGAGGATGGCGTAGCCGCCGCTATGGACCGACTCGGGCACCACCGACTTGACGCGGGCCAGATCTTCGAGGGTCTCGATGTCTTTGAGCCCCAGGTGATCCTCGGTGACGTTGAGCACGACGGCGATGTCGCACTCCGGAAAACCCAGACCTTCGCGCAGGATGCCGCCGCGAGCCGTCTCCAGCACGGCGCACTCGACGGTCGGGTCTTTGAGCACCAGTTGGGCGCTAAAAGGACCGGTCATATCGCCCGTCATCACCTTCTGGTTCTGGATGTAGACGCCGTCGGTGGTCGTGTAGCCCACCCGCACCCCCACTCCCCTGAGGATGTGGGCGATGAGGCGGGTGGTCGTCGTCTTGCCGTTGGTGCCGGTGATGGCGATGATCGGGATGCGGGTGCGGGAGCCGGGGGGAAAGAGCATATCGACCACCGGCTCCGCGACGTTGCGCGGCAGACCCTCGCTCGGGGCGACGTGCATCCGAAAGCCGGGGGCGGCGTTGACCTCGATCACCGCTCCGCCCACCTCGGAGATCGGTTGTGAAATATCCGGACAGATAAGGTCGATGCCGCAGATATCGAGGCCGATGTTGCGCGAGACGCGCTCGGCCAAAAAGGCGTTATCGGGATGGAGGACGTCGGTGCGGTCGATGGCGGTGCCGCCGGTGCTCAAGTTGGCGGTGGATTTGAGATAGCAGATTTCGCCTGCGGGCAGCACCGTCTCAAGGCTCAGGCCGCGCAGCTCCAGCAGGCGCTGGGTCATCTCGTCGGTGGCGATGAGGGTGAGCACGTTCTCGTGGCCGTAGCCCCGGCGCGGATCGCGGTTCACCCGCTCGATCAGCTCCTGGATCGTCGATTGGCCGTCGCCGGTGACGTGGGCTGGAACCCGCTCGGCCACCGCCACGACCCGATGGTTGATTACCAGAATGCGGTAGTCGCGGCCAGTGATGTACTGTTCGACGATCACTTCTTTGGCTTCGCGGGAGAATTCCTGTGCCGCCTCGTAGGCGGACTGGGCCGTTGCCAGATCGCGGATGTTGACGGTGATCCCCTTGCCGTGGTTGGCATCGAGGGGCTTGATCACGACCGGATAGCCGCCGATATCGGCGATTGCCTCTTCGAGTTCGCTGAGGCGGCGGACGGTGGTGCCCTTCGGTACCGGAATCCCCATCCCGCCTAGGAGTTTTTTGGTCGCTGTCTTGTCGGAGGCCAGTTCGGTGGCGATGATGCTGGTGTTGGTGGTCGTCGTCGCCTGGATGCGCTTTTGATGAATGCCGTAGCCCAACTGCACCAGCGACTTTTCGGAGAGGCGGATGTAGGGGATGCCGCGCGCGAGCGCCTCCTCGACGATCGAGGCGGTGCTCGGGCCAAAGCGCACCTCCTCGCGGATCTCGCGCAGTTCCTGGATGTCTTGATCGAGTTCGTCGTACACCTCCCCCGCCGCCAGCGCCCGGCAGATGCGCACCGCCGCCCGTCCGGCGTAGCGGCCCGCCGCCTCCTCGACGTAGGAAAAGACGACGTTGTAGACGCCGTAGTGGGCCGTCTGGCGGGTGCGGCCAAAGGCGACATCCATCCCGGCCAGCGTCTGCAACTCAAGGGCGACGTGCTCGATGACGTGGCCCATCCAGGTGCCTTCTGCGACGCGCTCCATAAAAGCGCCGTCGCGCCCTTCTGAGCAGCCGTGCTTCATCAGGCTGGGCAGCAGGGCGAGCAGGCGGTCATAAAATCCGGGGATGAGATTGGTCGGTTTTTCTTCGAGTTCTTCGAGATCCAGTTGCATCACAATCAGCTTGTGGCGTCGGATGCTCCAGTAGTTCGGCCCCTTCAAAGCCCGCGTCTGCAATATTCTCATAGCTGAAAGTCAGTCCCGGCAAATCTGCCCGTCATTTAACCGCCAGGAACCAGCATAACGTTCTATCAGCTTTGGGCGGTAGGCGCGGGCGGCTGTATCCCCGCTTGCTCACCAGAAGCCGGCGCGCGTGCTACTAGTGAAGAGAAGCTTACGGAAGAGAGGACCCAATGGCTTTTACCCTACCGCCTCTGCCCTACGACGAGAGTGCTCTGGCTCCCTATATCTCGGCTCAGACGCTCAGTTTTCACTACGGCAAGCACCACAAGGGATACGTAGACACCCTCAACAAGCTGGTGGCAGGCAGCGAGGCTGAAAACACGCCGCTGGAAGAACTGATCAAAAGTGTCCACGGCCAGCCCGACAAGGCGGCCATCTTCAACAACGCCGCCCAGATCTGGAACCACACTTTTTACTGGAACAGTCTGAAGCCGGGCGGTGGTGGCGAACCTACCGGCACGATCGCCGAACTCATCAAGGACGCCTTCGGCAGCTACGACGAGTTCAAAAAGCAGTTCATCACCGCCGGGACCACCCAGTTCGGCAGTGGCTACGCCTGGCTGGTCAAAGACAAAAATAGCGGCAAACTCTCGGTAATCAAGACGCCCAACGCCGAAACCCCCCTCACCGATCCGACCAAGGTGCCGGTACTCACCTTCGATGTCTGGGAGCACGCCTACTACCTCGACTACCAGAACCTCCGGCCCAAGTACGAGGAGGCGGTGGTCGATCACCTGCTCAACTGGGAATTCGCCGAAAAGAATCTGGCGAGCGCCTGAACTTTCCTGATCCACATTGTCCAGCGGGTAGTGGTTACCCGCTGGATGTTTTTTTGGCGAGGACTACCCTGGAGAAAACCGTCATGCCCCGATGTGACCAATCGGCCCTTTCCCGACCGCGCTGAAGCGGGCAAATTGCTGGCGGAGCGCCTGATGCACTGTGCGGGCAGGCAGGATGTGCTGGTGCTCGGTCTGGCTCGCGGCGGCCTGCCGGTTGCCTTCGAGATTGCCCGCGCCCTCGCTGCCCGGCTCGATGTCTTGGTCGTGCGCAAGATTGGCCTGCCGGGCCAGCCGGAACTGGCGATGGGGGCGATCGCCCCGGCGGGTGTGCGCGTTCTCAATACCGCCATCATCCGCTCCTACCAGATCAGCGATGCGACCGTGGACGCCGTAGCCCAGGCGGAATTGCAAGAACTGGAGCGGCGCGAGCAACTCTACCGCACCGGCAGGCCCGCCGCACCGATCCGCGATCAGCAGGTGATCGTCGTCGATGACGGTCTGGCCACCGGAGCGACCATGCGCGCTGCCCTGATGTACCTGCGCGAGCAGCAGCCTGCCCGATTGATTGTCGCGATTCCCGTCGCCGCCCCTGCCGTCTTCGCCGTATTGCGGATGATATGTGACGAGCGCGTCAGCCTGCTCACGCCTGACCCATTTCACTCCGTCGGGTTCTGGTACGAGGATTTTTCGCAGACCACCGACGCCCAGGTGCAACAGTTGTTGGAGCGCGCCGCCCCATGGCAGTGACTGCGTAATGCCAGTGATAAGTAATGGCAGTGAAAGTGAAAGTGAAAGTGAATAAGTAGACGAAGCAAAATAAGCGTCAGGTTTTGGGCTGGAGTGGGGAGCTGGTCGTTCTTTTGCTTTTTGGGTATTTGCTAAAACCGTCCCCCACCTCCCCATACCCCCCTGCCCCCCTCTCCCCTCCTTCCCCCGCCGGGGAAGGAGAGAAGAAGGGGGTTCACTGTAACTGGGCTGCCGACGGGCCGGGTGCAGTCAGTCTTAGATTTGTCTCACTCCCCTCTCCCCTTGTGGGAGAGGGGCTGGGGGTGAGGGGTGAAATGGGTTTCAGATTTGTCTTATTTTTCTTCTGCTGCAAGGGACGCAGTGCTGCTTTGATTCAACGTTTAATTATCTGCGGGTATCTAGACCCGCAGATTGCGCTGCTCTGCCTCGGTGGGCGTCTCGTCTTCTAAACCCGCCCCGGTGGGCCGGGGAGCGACCCCCTGCTTTTCGCCTAGAAGCCCCTCGGGCCGGATGAGCATTACCAGGATCATCGCCGCGCCAAAAAGAACGAGCCGGTACTCGGTAAAGCCCCTGAGCGCTTCGGGCAGAACGATCAAGATCAACGCCCCCAGCGCCACCCCCGGCACCGAGCCCATGCCGCCCAGGACCACCATCGAGAGCACCATCACCGACTCGATAAGAGTGAAACTGTCGGGGGAGACGTAGGTGAGCTGGCTGGCAAAGAGCACCCCGACCATACCGGCCAGCGCCGCCCCGGTGGCAAAGGCCAATAACTTCAGCCGCACCGTATCGATGCCCATCGCTGAGGCAGCGATCTCGTCCTCGCGGATCGCCACCCAGGCGCGACCGATGCGCGAACGCTTCAGGCGGCTGGTCATCCAGTAGATGCAACCTACAAAGGCGAGCGCAATAAAATACAGCTGCAGCGGCTGATAGAGCGTGATCCAGCCAAAGCCCCCTGCGCTGAACCAGGGAATGGTCGGCCCCGGCACGTTGCTGATCCCGGCTGGCCCCTTGGTGAGCCAGTCGAGGTTGTTGAGCGAGATGCGGATGATTTCACCGAACCCGAGGGTGACGATTGCCAGATAATCGCCTCGCAGGCGCAGCGTCGGAGCCCCCAGCACCACCCCGAAAGCAGCTGCCAATAGAGCTGCCGCTGGTAGGGCCAGCCAGAAATTGAGGCCGTGGGAAAAGCCGATGGCGTAGGTGTAAGCGCCGACCGCAAAAAAGGCGATGTAGCCCAGATCCAATAGCCCCGCCATGCCGACGACGATGTTGAGCCCCATCGCGAGCACCATGTAGACCCCAACCGTCACCGCCACATTCGCCAGGTAACTCGGCTGCGAGGTAAGTTGCATCAATACCGGAATAATCAACCCCACTCCCAGAAGACCGTAGCGCCTGAGCGGTTGGGGTAGAGCTTCAATCCATCTTTGAATCCGTTGCTGCACAAGTGGGCTCAACGCACAGGTCGGCAGGATTCTAGCATCGCTGGGGCTTCCCCCCTGCCAACAGCGCAAGAAATTGCAAAGCAGATCAGCCCCTACGCACCCTGGCTTGCTTCCTGTGCCTCTATGTAAGCGAGAATCCGCTCTTTGTAGTTGTGCCGGAAACTGTCACAGCGATTGTCATGCAATACCGGATCCATCGCATGATGGGCACAACCACCCATACACACCGGCAGGGCGATACAGTTCGTGCATTCAGGATCGGTGAATGGATCGTAGTTGAGCCACTTGTGTAATCGAGTGTTGCAGTTTTTGTAGTCGCTGATATGGCCAATCACCTCTTGTGGATTGCCGACGGAATACGGGCACTTGTACAGTTCACCCTTGCTACCTACAATGAGTTCTTGAGAACGAACTGCCGTACAGGGCGTACCAACAGGTTTGGGCAACGAGGGCTTATCAAAACCGTAGCATTGAGCCAATTTCATAAACTCAAGCTTTATCTTCGCAAGCTCGATGTTGCTCAAGCAGCAGGAAGAGTAGCTAGCCGACGGTGCGGACGCTCCATCGTTGACGGCAACGATCTGTCCAGGATAGATGTGCAGCTTATCGCTCAGCCCCTCAGCCTGCAGAATCTGGAGAAGTTTCTCGACGTGACTCGTATTCTCCTGGCTGAGGTTGACTCGAATAGAAACGGACAGGTAATTGACTGCATGATGAATGTTTGCAAGGATTTTCTTGAACGTGCCTTTGCCATTGACAAGAGGACGCATCAAATCATGGACTTCAGGCGGTCCATCAAGCGTGATTTGAGCTGTGGCTACCCGACGCTTACGTAAAAGGTCACAGGTTTGTTCATCCAGCAAATAGCCATTGGTAATTATGTCGGCAACATAGGTGACGCCTGCTCGATCACAGCGTTCAATAAATTGATCGGATAGAGCGAGCAGTTGCTCCTTGCCAAGTAAAGGCTCGCCGCCAAACCAGCAGACCTCAAATCGCTGAAGCTTTTCTATTTTTTCATCAAGGAACTGTAAAAGTGCCATCTGTACTTCGGATTGAAGTATCGAACCATGCTTGTCTTCAAAGCAGTAGGGACAGCTAAAGTTGCAACCTAGACTTGTAACGATAGTAAGACCAAGCCTTGGAGTATGGTGGCGAGTAGAGTGATATCTACTCGCCACCCACTTCACCTCATCAGCATTTTCAGGAATTATGACACGATTCTCGACAAGCTTTAGAAGCAGCTGCGGTGAAATACAGGCATCTTGAGAACTAGCGATAAAGCTCTGAAGTGCCTCGAACTCTGGGTGAGAAAGCCGGAAAAAACCTGAGGTGGATGTGTTGAATACATAGCTGAAATGTACACGATGGATCCATATGTTGTACTTTGATTCCTGCATCTCTCGCCTTTTATTGCTATCGAGCTGGTCAGTAGAGCTGAGAAAACGTCAGATTTCATGCTAGGCTAAGCAATCCCTGAGCTATGACTCGAAGATCGGAGCTTTGATATTTACTCAGCTCCTATTATAGTAAGCAGTAACACGGGTATTACTGTTTCAAAGTTGCAATAGTTTCGTTGGTATGGCTTACTTTGGTGGCCTTATACCCCCATTACAAACTTGGGGCTGTATACCCCCACCACACATACTCAGAAAATGATCGAATGATGAGCCGCCCGCTTCCTGAATTTTTTTCGCAAGGGTTTCAATATCGACCGGTACTGATTTTTGGAGTGCTTGTAGCTCTGCACTACTCGGATCAGTGAGATTGATTTTGCCCAGGCTGAGTTGGCTGGCGCTTTCGTCAGTAGGAGCAGTAGTGGTAGCTTCCGATGGTATAGCAGTAGCCGCGATCATGGCCGCGATCATACTGGCAGCCGCCAATAATGTAAGCAGATCTAACTTGGGATTCTTACGCATGTTGAGTGCTCCCTTGTGAGTACTTGACTTGAGGTTTAAACTTTAATGATTTGCAGACTCGAAGTACAGCTCTGTAAGCTGTACTAGCAAGACAATACTCTACTGCTCTGGAGAATTCAATAGGCATATGTAAAGAGCATTGTAAAGTTTTGTTTTTCTTGAGCCTTGTTTGTAAATCACAACATTACTCAGCCCCGACTGAAAAGCATATTTGGTAAATATGCTGTAAAAGTTGGCAATTTCGCCTAGACGACAATGCATATCTCTTATCGGCTCCTTAGGGCAGGATCACACCTTTCGTTATATTGCATTTTATTATCAGGTTTAGCACCTTGTTGCTGAAGCCTATCAGCAATTTCGATGATTGCCCTGCGCACAGCATCAGGAAGATTATCCGCGTCATCAACACTGAGAGTGACTATTGCCTGATTGGCATTTGACAGTTCGCTGGACTTTGCAGTTGGATCAGTCATTGATTCTTCCTCCTAAGTATGGGGTTGTTGAGTAGAAAACTTTGAATCACAAAGACTTCGTTCTTTGCTCCTCAGATTTGCATTTAGTTGAAGATAGTCATATATCCATCTACAGGCTTTACTCGATAAGTCCTTCGTTGCAGATTGCCAGTTCCATAGTATTACTTTGCCATCGCCATCAGCAGAAACAATTTGTGAGCTATTGAGATTGAAGTCAGCAGTTCTTACTGCACTGTTTGAGTTCTGCAGTGTGGCGATCAAGAAACCTTCTGCATTCCAGATTTTAATGCTACCATCTCTGGAGCTTGAAACGATAGTGTGTCCATCTTTGCTAAAGTTAATATCGGTAACTTCTCTGTTGTGACCCTGAAGGTTTGCAATAAGCTTGCTGTCGTGGATTCTCCAGAGCTTAGCTGTTTGATCTTCGCTACTGGAAGCAAGAATAGCTCCATCAGGGCTAAAAGCGAGGCTTGTAACTACACCCGTGTGTCCTTTTAAGGTTTTTTTCGTTGAACCGTTCATATCTAATAAGATTACTGAGTTATTTTGGTTTGTTACTGCAATTAGTTTGCCATCAGGACTAAGAGCAATGGCAGGACCGGCTGCACAATCTCGAAAAGTTCTGATAAGAGTTCCGTCTTTGCGCCACAGCTTCACAGTTCCATCGGTACTGGCAGTAACGATTAAGCTTCCACTTGCTCCGTAGGCAACTGTGGAGACGGCACGTGTAAAGCCATTCAAGGTATGCAAAAGTTTTCCATCGGTTAAGCGCCAGATCCTAACTTTCAAGTTCTCGTAGGCTGCAGCAATCGTTAAGTTATCTGGGCTAAAACTGAGGGATGTTACTGTACCATCGGCCAGACTGCCGGTAGTTTTAAGCATTTTGATCAGTTTGCCATCCAGGTTCGTCAAGCGAATGATCTGATCAGTTCCTCCAGAGGCAACCAGTTTACCATCGGGACTAAAACTAGCGACAGCATGGCCGCTATCATGGGTTTGGAGTCGGCGAACAAGTCCGTTGTCCATACTCCAAAGACGCATCGTACCATCTTCGCCAATGGAAACCAGTGATTTTCCACTGCGGTTAAACTTCAACTGGTGGATGCCACCTTGATGACCACGAATCGTTTCAACCAGATTGCCGCCCTCGGTATTCCAGATTTTGATTGAGCTATCGTCACTTCCCGAGGCGAGCGAGCGGTTATCAGGGCTGAAAGCGATCGACCAGACGGCGTCCGTGTGCTCCTGCAAGGTTTTTAGAAGCAGGGTGTCACTGCTCTTCCATAGTTTTACAGTCTTATCCCAACTTGCTGATGCGATGAGCTTTCCATCGGGTGAGTAGCGAACTTTAAAGACAGTGTCTGTGTGACCTTTGAGCGTGTGCATCAAGCTGCCGTTCGCTAGATTCCAGAGCTTGATCTGCTTATCCGCACCTGAAGAAGCGAGAACGTGTCCATCTGGCCTGAAGCTGACGCTTGTCGCTCCGCCTTTGTGGGCGTTGAAAGTTTTAAGTAAGGTTCCGTTGTGAACGTTCCACAGTCTGACAGTGCCATCCCAACTCGCAGAAGCAAGGGTCTTGCTATCGGGGCTGAAGGCAATTTCCATCACACCGTCGGTGTGCCCGCGTAAAATCCGCAGCGGCTCCCCGCTAGCACTCCAGAGTCTGATCGTGCCGTCCCGGCTGGAGGAGGCGAAGATGTTGCCCTGGGGGCTGTATTCGACGCAGTACACCCAATTCTCGTGGCCAGGCAGGGTCTTGAGTAGCTTGCCTTCAGGGCTCCAGAGTTTGAGCTGCCTTCCGGCGGTAGCGATGGTCTTTTCATCGTGACTGAAGCTGACGCCGCTGAGCCAGGCACCGTCCACCTGGATGCGATTCATCTCCTGGGCGAGGTAGAGGATCTTGTTCAGCGTGTCCCTGGTGCTGGTCTTCAGGTCGTCCGGCACGCCAGCCGTGCGCTGCAAAAGCTGATTGGCCTTGATGCTCGCGATCAATGCTTCCAGTTGTTGGGAGGAAGCGAAGTAGCCGCCTGCCGAGGCGTTGAGCGCTTCGATCTCGCTGCGACGCGCACTCTGGGTCTGCCCGTAGAAAAGAATGCCAAAGCCTAGAGCGGCTACGGCCAGAAGGACCATCAATCCGGCAATTCCCTGGGTGTAGCGCAGTTGTCTATTGGCGCGGCGCTGTTGGGCGCGCTTTTCGGCGAGGCAGGCTTCGATGAACTGGCAAACTTCGGCGGAGAGTTCGTCGCTGTGGCGGGTATAGATTTCTTCGGCCTCAGCGAGGCGCACGCCGCGCAACAGAAAGTCCGGCTGAAAGGCACGCTGTCGCCAGAGCTGGGCCGCCTGCTCGATCTGCCGCTGGGCGCGCAGGCGGGTGCGGTTTTCATCGAGCCACCAGCGCAGGGTAGACCAGTAGCGAATCAGGATTTCGTGGGCGACTTCGACTGTGATTTCTTGCTTGAAGGCATCAAAGCTGTCGGCCTCGGCTATACCCCGGCTACGCCCGGCACTCTCGCTTGCTTCCGCCCCGACGACGACGAGCTTGGCCGCCGTCAGTGCCTGCAGCGTCTCCTCCACCAGGGGTGCAGGATAGCGCTCGACGCTTAATTCCGAGCGCGGGATGCGCCGTCGGGTGTCCTCGGTGCCCTCGCCCAACTGGGTGAGCGACAAAAAGATCCACCGGGCACACGCCTGGGACTCGGGGCTCAGGGCACTGTAGACCGCCTGGGCTTTGTTTTCGAGCGCTCCCCTCAAGCCCCCGATCTGCTGCTGGTAGCTCTGGAGGGTGAGGCCGCCGTCGGTGCGCTTCTCCCAGAGCTGTTCGAGGACGAATTCTAATAGAGGCAACTCGCCTGGTGACTGGGTCAACTCCTGCAGCAACACCTCTACCAGTTCCGGCTCGACGCCCAGGTTGACTTTTTGGGCGGGGCCGAGGATGACCTGGCGGTACTCCTGCTCGTTCAAGCAGGAGGGCACTAGTTCGTGGGAGCTGTTGAGGTAGGCGGCGAGGGCCGGAATTTCGAGGCAAGGAGCGATAAAGTCGGTTCTAAGTGTGACGACAAGCTTGAAGCGGTCGGCGGCGCAGAAGAGGGCACCGAGCAGCAAGTCGAGGAAGAGTTGGCGATCGGTAGGGGAGGCGAGGGTAAAGATCTCCTCGAACTGGTCGATGACCAGAACGACCATCGGCTCGGGGCGCGTGCGCAGCCACTGCACAAAGCCTTCCGTTCCCAGGTGGAGCAGTCCCTCGATCCGCTCTTGATCGAGCGCACGTTCTCTGGGGGTGCCGCTGTCGGCCAGCCGTTGACTGAGGGCAGACAGGGGCTGCGCGCCCGGTTTGAAACTTTGAATCCACCAGTCCTGGGAGCCGGGCAGGTGCCGCCCCTGGCGCAGCTGGGCAATCAATCCCGCCTGGACGACGGAGGACTTGCCGCTGCCGGAAGCGCCGACCACTGCCAGAAAGGGAGCCTGGGCGATGTGCTGCAACAGCTGGCGGGTGAGCGCCTCGCGCCCAAAAAAATACGGGGCGTTCTGCTCGCCGAAGGCCCGCAGGCCCATGTAGGGGCAGATATTGAGGGCGGTGGTCCGAGCCTGCTGGGCAGTAGCAGCAAAATGGACCGGCAACACCTCGATCACGCTGGGCGGGCCGGACAGCTCGATGTGCAGGGCAAGATCGCCCAGCGCCTGCAGCTGAAAGGCCCAGTTGGCTGCTGAAAGTCCCGCAGACGGTTCAGCCGCCTTGAGGGTGGCAAGCAGTGCCTGGGCAAAATGGTCGCCCGGACTGCTGGAGGCGATCAGGCACTGGCTGCGCCGGGCTCCGTTTCGCAACTGCTCGACCCATTCTTCGAGGGCAGAAGCTCCCGGACAGTCGAGAATAACCAGTTGCTGACCATTGCTGCAGCTGCGCAGTTCGCGATTCAACCACAGCAGGTGAATGCGCACGCCGTCTCCCAGTCTGAGCCAGCTATTTCCCTCCTCGTCGGTTTCAAGCTGCCCGCGCAGGTAGAGCACAACCGTTTCGCCCGTTGCGGCGGACGGGGAAAGATTGCCCGGACGCAAGATGGCCTGGATTGCCTCGCGCACCTGCCGCCAGTCGCTACTGGGTCGCGGCCAAAAATCCAGCTCGTCGAAGTTGCCCTTCTGGCGAAGCATGCGTCCCAGGGCCAGGGTGGTCTCCGCCTCATCTGCTAAAGCATCGATCACCAGGGCCCGGCGCGGTCGGGCCGCCTGCAGGCTGCTCGGGCGGGTGCCGATTACCAGTTCGCCGACAAATTCGACGATCTTTTTCGGAGTCTGGAGCGAGTAAAGGGCGTGCTGCTCGCCGACGCCCCGCCGGGCGCGCTGGCTATTTTCGAGGCGCAGTTGCTGGTTGACGTTGTCGATGTAGCGCAGGGTGCCGTGATAGACGTACTTGTAGAGGCCGTCCATCTCGATGAGCCCCTCGGCATTGGCCGCCTCGCCGCGCAGTCCGCGCATCAAAAAGTAGGTGAACACACCGTGGCCAAGGCCCGGAAACTCCCAGGACTGCTGATCCCGGTCGCAGGAGAGCATCGCGTAAAAGCCCCGGCTCTGGGCAGCGTACTCCCGCAGAGGTTCGACGAGGCCGGCGGTCGGATCGCTGCTGCTTGTTTCTGCGGAGGCGCTGCCTTGCAAGCGCAGGCTGCCGCTGTGGCAGGCGTCGAGCCAGACCAGTTGCTGCCGGGCCCGGCAATTGCCGAAGCGCAAAAGCAACTGCCGCAGACCCAGGCCGGTGTCGGTGAGGGCGTCGAAGCGGGTGTCCGCCAGGCAGAGTATTGTCTGAGCGCTCGCCGGATCGAGAACGCCGTGGCCACAAAAATAAACGAGCAGCGTGTCCTGGGGCATAGCCTCGGCGACGATCCGATCGAGGCTGGCGGCGATAGCCCTGTGGGTGGGCGGACTCTTGGCAAAGTCGTGGTGGATCAGCAGTTCTTTATTAGGAAATGGTGCCGTCGCCTCCAGCAGCGCCTCGGCAATTCCCTCACAATCGGCAGCACAATAGCCGAGGGGGGCCAGCGGCGATTCTTGATACTGGTTGACGCCGATGAGCAACAGCCACAACTTCGCCTCACCACTGGTGAGGACGCGGGCGCTGCGGCTGCTACCGACGACACGAGGAGGCATAATTTCGGACCAGCAGTACTACCCGATAGTGGAGCGTCCTTCTTTTTATGCAGGCAATTTTTCTATTTATGAACAGTTAATGAGAGAATTTTTCTCCATTCAGGAGTTTTTGTAGTTCTTGCTACACCGTCGTAAGCTGCCGGGAAAGTCTGGTCACAACACTGGCGTGAGCAGGCGCGTGACTCGAACGGCGAGCTTGAACCAGAAGGGCTTCTTGCCGTAGTCGCTTAAATCGACGGCGCGGGCGCGCTCAAAGTCTGCCTCCAGCATCTGCTCGACAGCGGCGATGAAATCCGGGTGGGCGACAAAGTTCATCACCTCGAAGTTGAGCAAAAAGGAGCGGTTGTCGAGGTTGACCGTGCCGACACCGGCCAGTTGCTCGTCGATCAAGACCACTTTTTGGTGCATAAAGCCGGGTTCGTAGCGGAAGACGTCGATGCCTGCCAGGGCCAGCTCGTCGTAGTACGAAAAAGAACACAGGTACGGGCTGATGTGATCGGGGTGGCCCGGCAGCAGCAGCCGCACATCGACGCCGCGCAGCGCCGCGAGCTTCAAAGCAGCCAGAATCGAATCGTCCGGCACGAAGTACGGGGTAGCGATCCAGAGCCGTTTTTGGGCGCGGCTAATCACATCGAGATAAAAGAGGGTACAGGCGGGCTGCCGGTCCGCCGGTCCGGTAGGTAGAACGAACACGGCGGCGTCGGTCTTGAGGTCGGCTTTGACCGCAAAACTGACATCGGGCAACTCGCGGGTGGCCCAGTACCAGTCCTGCAAAAAGCAGTACTGCAGACACTGCACCGACGGTCCACTGAGCTGGATATGGGTGTCGCGCCAGGGGCAGAGGCGCGGATTCTTGCTCCGGCCCAGGTACTCGTCGCCAATATTGAGGCCACCGACGTAAGCCTGCTCGCCATCGACCACCAGGATCTTGCGGTGGTTGCGAAAGTTGATCTGAAAGCGGTTGCGCCAGCCGCCGCGCGTGGTGCCAAAAGCTTTGACCTGGACGTTCTCCTTGCCCAGGGCATCGATGTAGTGGCGGGGCAACTTCTGGGAGCCAATCTCGTCGTAGAGAAAACAGACGCAGACGCCCTCCCTTGCGCGGGCAATCAGCGCGTCGCGAAAAAATCGACCAGTGTCGTCGTCCTCGACGATATAAGACTGGAGCAGGATATAGCGCTTTGCTGAGGCAATTGCTGCCAGCATCGCATCGAAGGTTTGCTTGCCATCGATTAACAATTTGACCGCGTTGCCCGAAGTAAACGGGATCAAAGAAAGGGCAGAAGCCAGCGATTGAAACTCGGTGAGCCTCTCTGCAGGGACAATTTTGAACTCCTGGATTTCTTCGAGTCCTTCGCGAATCAATTCCTGGTGCTCACGGTAGGCTTCGCGCACCACCGCGTTGTAGCCCAAAAATTTGTTTCTGCCCAGGATCCAGTACAGCGGAATGGCAAGCCACGGGAAGGTGATCAAAGAAATGCTCCAGGCCACCGCTCCTTTGGAGGAGCGCACGTTCAATACAGCGTGGGCCGCGTTGAGAATGCCGGTGCTGTGGACGATGAAGACGATGGCACCGACAATATGGGGGAGGTAGCGACTCTCGATTCCAAACATGCCGGCAGCCTCGTCGTCGGGTGGCTTCTAGAGAGCTTCCGCCAGCCGGAAGCTTGCGAGCAGGGGCTTGTGGTCGGAGGAAGTGACCGCATCGAGCACCGTTGCGGCACTATTCTCCCGCAGGCCGCTGGCGAAAATATAATCGAGCGGCGGTGAATTCAAAAATCGCTTGATCTTCTGCCTTTCAACGGACGAGAACGCGGCAGAGTGCAGGTTGAACTGCCGGCAAAACCGCTCAAGACAGGCAGCCCTGGAACGGCTCCAGGTATTAAAATCTCCCGATAAGATGACGGGTCCCCGGTGGCTCTGGATAATCGTCTGCAGGCTCGCCAGCTGGGCTTTGAACTTGCTTAAGTTGCTGAAATTGATCAGGTGGCAGTTGATGGTGAGCAGAGCCTGCTGGGTATCGTTGATCGCGTGGGTCGTCGCGAGCGAAATCTTCGGTGTCCTGGCAATCGGCTCAAAGTGTTCGGTCACGATCGACTCGGTAGCGAGGGTCTGGGCTCTGGCAGCGGTGAGAATACCGGAGTAGGCCCGGTGGTGGGCGTCGATAAAATTGGGTGCAAAGTGCCAGTGCATTCCAGCCAGTTCAAGCGCCTGCTCCGCCTGGATCTCGAAGCGCACTTCCTGCAGCAAAATCAGATCGGGATTGTACTGCGCAACGATGGCGGCAAAATCCTCTGCCCAGCTTTGTTTGTAATTGTTCTTGGCGACATTCCAGCTCAGCACGCGAATGCGCGTGCGTTCAAGGCCCGTTGCCCGCACCGGCTTTCCGGCAATCGTCTTTTGCTGCGCCCGCACAAAGCGCCGCGCCGGTAAAAACCGTCTCAGCCACGGTTCGATCGGATGTTCTGCCATCCTTCCCTGTCAGTTTCAAGGCAGCGCTGCACCATCGCGCAGCAACTTCAGGATATCGTCTGGAGCCCTGCCTCCGGCATCGATCAACATCTGTAAGATGGGGCCGCGAATGCGGATGAGGGAGGAAACGTCGTTTTGCAGGACCGTGTCGGGCCGCGCCCCGTGGGCCAATAGCAGGCGGACCAGATTCTCCTGGCCGTCGTAGGCGGCGCGCTGGAGGGGGCTTGCCATTTGAGCGTTAGTTTTGAAGTTGACATCGGCTCCCCACTCCAGCAAAAGCCGGACCGCCTCATCGTCGTCTAGCTGCACGGCGGCGGCGAGGGGCGTCGTGCCAGTGCGCGTAAAAGCGTTCGGGTCTGCCCCCAATTCCAGCAACAGGGCGGCGATCGGCAGGTGGTGCGAACGGATCGCCTCGATGAGCGGTGTACTCTGGGGCAGCAACCACGGGGTAAGCCGATCGCGCTCGCCTTCGAGGCTGGCTCCCGCAGCCAGAAGACGCTGCACCAGCGGAAGGTTGCCTGCCTGGATCGCTCGATAGAAAGGGCTGGTGCTCATCGCTCCATCTCTGCTGCTGGAAGATGGTCGAACTCGTAGTAGGCTTTCATTTCAGGTGCCCTAGAGACTATTCCGGCGGCAGCGCGTACTGGGCGACGATCTTTTTAGCGTATCTGGGGACGTGCCGCTCCAGCTTGCCGGGGTGGCGGCGGCGGACATAAAGGTAGTTGCGGGCAAAGTGCGAGTCGATCGAAAAGCGGGCGTACTCCAGTCCACGGGGGCCGATCTTCTCGATCACCAGCCCCATCAGCTTCGCTATCCACATCGGCAGCGTCACCGCCTGATCGTAGGCGGCGATGCCCTGCTGCACGGCAGCGAAGCGGTTGCCCGATTCGACGATCCGGCCAAATTCCAGCTCGTCGCGCACGAGATCCAGAAGCACCCGGCCCTGGGCGTTGCGCTCGACGATCCACTGCCAGCCAAATTCTGCGCCCATATAGCCCACCACCAGATCCGCGAGGCCGTTGACGTAATCGAAACAGCTGAGGCAGGAAGGAGCGAATACCTCCTTGAGCGCCTTCGTGTTCAGACCAAAGAAAGGCACTTTTTCAACCGAGCCGTCGGCGTGTTTGAAGTGGACTCGAAAATCCTGCATGAATTCGTAGTGGACGACCGTTGCGGGCGAGCGGCTGGTCGTGTCGAGAAATTGCTGCAGGCCCTGGCGGGAGACGTTATCGACGCAGGGGGTGCCCAGAACGTAGAGCGCTTCGAGGCCCAGCCTGTCTTGAACGGTGCGCAGCGCCTGGATCTGACAGCCCACACCGATCGCAAGAAGCCGCCTTGTGCCGATTTTGGGAATCTCGTCTAAGACCGAGAGGTTGGGGCTGAGGGTGGGCTTGTTGACGCGGGCGGCGAGCACCTCGGCGGGCGTGCGGGCGAGCACGGGCCGGGGAGTGAAGCGGTCCTCGCTATCGGCGGCGACACAGAGCACCGTGTCCACCAGTCCGGTTTCGAGGGCGCGCATCCCGATCGTGCTTACGATGCCACTCCACTGCGCCCCGCTAACGGGCTGCCGCTTGCGGGCGGCGTACATCTGGCGATGCACCCCAAAGTACAGCTCGCGCTCGTCTTCGAGATCGCGCTCGCGCCCGTGGCTTTTGACCTCCAGTTCATCGACGTGCTGGGTGATAAAGGCGCAGGCCCACTTGGCATAGCGCAGGTAGCTGGTATCGCACAGACCGCATTCGCTGCACAGCTCAAGGGCGGGACGATTTTTAGGCTTTGGATGCACGCGCCTACCTGGAACGAAACGTCTGCAGTCTAGCGCAATCTGACTTTACTTGAGTTGGAGAACAGTCGGACAAACAGAGCAACCACCAAACTGCCCGATAAGTTATGCTATCCAGTGGTTGATTGGGGACAGATATCTCGATGCTTACCCGGATCGAAATCGATGGATTCAAAACCTTCGAGGATTTTGGGATCGATATCGGTCCTCTGCTGGTAGTTCTAGGCCCAAACGCGACTGGCAAATCAAACCTCTTCGATGCCATCCGCTTTCTATCAAACCTTGCTTCCAAAGATTTGCGTTCGGCAGTCAAAGGTTTGCGGGGAGAACCTCACGAACTTTTCCGTATTCAACCCGATGGCCAACCCGGTACAAAAATGTCCTTTGCTGTGGAGTTGCTGCTTGAATCTAAAGCCACTGATCCGTGGGGGACACAAGTCCAAATTACTCATAATCGAGTCCGCTACGAAGTTGATATTGAACGGCGAATGGATGAAAAAGGTACGGAGCGACTGGTAGTTGTTAAGGAGGAAGCTATTCCTATCAATGCAAAAGATGATAGGCTCTTCGGCTCCTCTTTTCATGCGCCATCTAAACAATTTAGGGACACATTCATGCGATACAGCAGGAAAACCCCGTGGTTGACTACCGAACTTGAGGGTGTAAATGGTAAGCCGAGTTTCAAGATCTTTCAGGATGGAAGAGCAGGCAGGTTCCTGCTGGCTGAGGCAGCAGAAGCAACTGTTCTTTCCAGCATAACAACCACTGAATACAGGCATCTCTACGCCATCCGCGAAGAAATGAATTCATGGAAATTCTTGCAACTTGACCCTGCTGTCATGAGATTACCCAGTTCAAAATTAGATGATGAGACCCTTAAATCTGATGGTTCAAATTTAGCCACTGTCCTGGCTCGAATTCAGATGGAGACTGCCAGTTCAACGCAACCGCAGGGTGTGTTAAAAGACATCGCAGCCGATCTTTCATCGTTAATTTCTGGCATCATTAGCTTACAAGTGCGAGACGATAGAGTGAATAAAAGATACGAAGTAAACCTGTCTGTTCGAGAAGGCTATGCTTTAAGCTCCCGAATTGTATCCGATGGAACTTTACGGATACTTGCCTTGCTTACACTACTGCATGATCCGCGCCAGCGAGGGCTCATATGTTTTGAAGAACCTGAAAATGGAATTCACCCTTACCGACTTAAGACACTGATAAATCGCCTACGAGAGTTAGTTACTAAGCCCTGGAACACTGATATTTCGTTCGAGGAGCCGTTTTCTCAAATTCTTATGAATAGTCATTCACCCGTCGTGCTTTCAAGCTTAGAAGAAGGTGAGAAGATGTTCTCTGATATGGTCAGCACTGTATCGCCCACAGAGCAGGAAGTAGCTCGCAAAACACGCCTCAGACCTGTCAGGGACCAGGGTGAGCTTTTACCAGGTGAGAAACAAAATTACGTCAGTGCTTTTGAAGTTAAAAATTACCTGGACAGTGTAGATAGAGCCGGATAGATGCGTTATCTAGGTTTAGCATTGTACGCCGAAGGCAAAACAGACTATAGCTTCCTTCCGCCGCTTCTACGTAGACTATCAGAGTCAATCTGCCTGGCGTCCGCCAACACTATAATTGATATTGGTGATGTACACCCACTTACCTTCAATCAGAGTCAAGTTATTCATCCAGAACGAGATCACACCACTCGCGTAATCGAGCTTATTTGTAAAGCTCAAGGAGTTTTCAATATCCTCTTTTACCATACAGATGGAGCCGGCGATTACGATGCTGCTTTTGAACAGCGATTTAGGCCAATCACTCTAGCTTACTGCGAACGTACTGACTCCCTGGACGAGAGGCTGGTTGCTGTCATTCCAATTCGAGAAATGGAGGCGTGGACGCTCGTCGATGGCGATGCGATTCGTTCAGTGTTCGGTACTACCATGAGCAATAAAGAGCTGCAAGTTCCAGAGCCCTGTCACCTCGTAGAAAGCATTCCTGACCCCAAGCGTCATCTAGAGCAAATGTACACTCTCATCGTCGGAAGTGCAGTTCGAGCAAGGCGAGCGAAAGTTAGCTCATTTCTCAGTTCGCTGGGAGAATCCGTATCGCTGGAGGTACTACGATTGCTTCCAGCATTCAAAAAAATGGAAGAAGACCTGACTCAGGCTCTCTGCCAGCTTGGATATTTAAGTTAATCGGTCACAGCATTAGCGGGTCAGATAGATGCGCGTGCCGCCCAGCTCACAGGCGAAACTATCGAGGGTGGAAGCCTGAGCAAAGGCCCGCACCAAGTCGTTGATCGACTTGAGGTCGATCGGAAATTTTTTGACAGCTGGAGCCGGAGGCTGCCCGTCTCGGGCCTGAAAGTACTTTTTGGCCACCTGGGGAAACAGGGCGTAGGTGAGGGCGTCTTCTTCGCAGCGCGCCCATTGGGCACTCTCCTCGACGGCGCGCTCCCAGCCAGGTTCGAGGTCGTCGGCGGGGCGATGGGCGATAGGCTCGTGGCCGTCGGCGGTGACGCGGGCGTAGAGAGAATCGGCGATCGGGTAGGGCGGGCGGCCATAGCGGCCCAGCAGATAGTCGCGCACCTCAGCCGGGATGATCTTGTAGCGTTCGCCGGTAAGGACGTTGAGCACGGCCTGGGTACCGACGATCTGGCTGGTGGGTGTGACCAGGGGCGGATAGCCCAGATCGGCCCGCACCTTCGGCAGTTCCTTGAGCACTTCTTGAAGGCGGTGGGAGGCGCGCTGCTCGTCGAGCTGGGCAATGAGGTTGGTGATCATCCCACCGGGCACCTGATGGGAGAGCACGCGGGTGTCGATGATCGTCTGACGAATCGGAGCGTTACCGGCGTCGCGGAAGATGCGCTCGAAGTATTCGGCCACGTCGATGAGGGCATCGATGTCGAGTCCGGTGTCAAAGGGCGTATCGCGCAGAACGACCACCATCGTCTCGGTGGCCGGTTGGCTGGAGCCCAGCGCCAGGGGCGAGATCGCCGTATCGACGATGTTGGCTCCCTTTTGAATCGCCTCCCAGTAGGCCATCGAGGCCATCCCCGAGAGGGAGTGGGCGTGCATCTGAATCGGCAGGGTGCCCACCACCGGGCGCAGAGCTTCGATGAGCCGACCCGCCGTGTCGGGCTTGAGCAGACCGGCCATGTCTTTGATGCACAGCGAATCGACGCCCAGACCAACCAGTTCGCGGGCGACGCCGGTGTAGTGCTCAAGGTCGTGTACGGGACTTACGGTATAGACCAGCGTTCCCTGGACATGGGCTCCGCACTCCTTGCCGGTCTCGATTGTCCGCTGCAGGTTGCGCACGTCGTTGAGGGCGTCGAAGGTGCGGATGATGTTGATGCCGTTGGCCACCGAGCGCCGGATAAAGCGCTCGACGATGTCGTCGGGATAGTGGCGGTAGCCCAGGAGGTTCTGGCCGCGCACCAGCATCTGCAGCTGGGTGTCGGGCATCTCGCGGCGCAACACCTTGAGCCGCTCCCAGGGATCTTCGCCCAAAAAGCGGATGCAGGCGTCGAAGGTTGCCCCGCCCCAGACTTCCATCGAATGGAAACCGATGCGGTTCATGCGGGCTGCTACCGGCAGCATCTGGGCTGTCGTCATCCGGGTCGCCAGAAGCGACTGGTGCGCATCGCGGAAGGTCGTGTCGGTAACGCCGACTCGGGAGGGAACAGCGGAGCGCAGATCCCTCGCGCTATCGGAATCGACGGCGAGCGAACTCATAGGACAACCCTCCAGGGCAGATGGACGGTTTATTTGGAGTCGATGTGCTTTTCGAGGGTGGTGGCGAGCGTAGTCTTGGGCACTGCGCCGACGACCATGTCAACTTTGGAGCCACCCTTGAAGACCATCAGCGTCGGAATGCTGCGAATCCCGTACTGGGTTGCAATCTGAGGATTTTCGTCAGTATTGACTTTTACGACCTTGAGCTTGCCGCTATACTGCTGGGCGATCTCATCGACCACCGGTGCCACCATCCGGCAGGGGCCGCACCAGGGAGCCCAGAAATCTACCAGCACAGGCAAATCACTCTCAAGAACCTCAGTCTTAAAGGTCGAATCATGAACCGGCACTGCAGCTGACATACTTATGGTGCTCCTGATACACGATGCTTTCTCTCAGTTTATCACAGAGGGATCCAGGCCATAGCCGGGCCTGAGCAGCACAAAGAAGTTGAAAAGAAACCGCCCGGAGCGACCGGGCGGATCATGGTGTGAGGAGTGAACGGAAACATGCGTCTCCGCTACCTTCATTCTATGCGATGCCGCAGCGTACTCAAAATCTTCCAATAAAGAAGGGCGCTTGGACTGTCCGCGTTTCGTCCCAGCGCCCTTCTTCCATTCACCCCTCACTAATCTTGAAGTATAGGACCACCGGGCTGGCCTGTAAACCCTAAGATAGATTTTTTCATCATTTTAGGGGGAGGTTGGAGCCAGGGAGCGGCTCTGGTGAAGCTGCAGGTAGACGAGCAGGGCGTTGATGTCGGCGGGATTGACGCCACCGATGCGGCTTGCCTGGCCGATCGTGAGCGGACGGATGCGGGTGAGTTTTTCGCGGCTTTCTTGGGAGAGGCTGGTGAGCTTTTGATAGTCGAGGTTGTCCGGGATAGGCCGGTTCAACTCGCGGCTGGTCCGCTCGATTTGCTCGTTCTGGCGGTCGATGTAGCCGCTGTATTTGATCTCGATCTCGACATTATCGCGCACGGCAGAATCTAGATCCGGGCTGCCCTGGCCCAGAGCCTCAAGGTCGCAGGTGTGGACCCCCGGTCGCCGCAACAGTTCGGCGAGGGTGAGGGAACTGCCTTTGCCCACTGCCAGGTGGGCGGGCAGGTCGCGGGTGAGAATGCGCGTCCCCTCCAGGCGGCGCTGCTCGGTTTCGATCGCCTGGACTTTGCTTTGAAAAAGCGTCCAGCGCTCGTCGTCGATGAGGCCCAGCTGTCGGCCCAGGGGAGTCAGCCGCCGGTCGGCGTTGTCGGACCTGAGCACCAGGCGGTATTCGGAGCGGCTGGTGAGCATCCGGTACGGTTCGCGGATTTCTTTGGTGACCAGATCGTCGATCAACGTGCCGATGTAGGAGCCCTCGCGGGACAGCACGACCGGTTCTTCGCCTCTGACAAAACGGGCGGCGTTGATCCCGGCGACGATGCCCTGGGCGGCGGCTTCCTCGTAGCCGGTCGTACCGTTGATCTGCCCGGCACAAAAAAGCCCCGGCACCCGCTTGCTCATCAGCGTCGCAAAGCACTGCACGGCGGGCAGGTAGTCGTACTCAACGGCGTAGGCGGGCCGTAGCAGCGTGCAATTTTCTAATCCCGGCAGTGTGCGCAGCATCTGGATCTGCACCGGCTCCGGCAGCGAAGTCGAAAAGCCCTGGACGTACAGTTCGGGAGTGTCGCGGCCCTCGGGCTCGATGAAGATCTGATGGCTCTGTTTGTCGGCGAAGCGGACGATTTTATCCTCGATGCTCGGGCAGTAGCGCGGCCCTTTGGCATCGATGTCGCCGCTGTACATGGGCGAAAGGTGCAGGTGCTCGCGGATGATCCGGTGGGTGTGCTCGGTGGTCCGCGTCAGGTAACAGTTTTCTTGAGGGCGCTCGATCCAGGCGCGGGGGTCAAAAGAAAACCAGCGCTGCTCAGGGTCCGGCGGCTGGATTTCCATCCTGCCAAAATCGACCGTGCGCCGATCGACCCGAGCCGGGGTGCCTGTCTTGAGCCGCCCGGTCTCGAAGCCCAGCGACCGGAGCGTCTGGGTCAAGCCTTCGGCGGCAAATTCACCCGCCCGCCCGGCACTCGTTGACTTGCGGCCAATCCAGATGCGCCCGCCCAAAAAAGTACCGGTAGCGAGGATCACCGCCCGGCAGGCAAAATGCACCTCAAAGAAGGTGCTCACGCCGCAGATGTCGTCGTTGCTGTCCAGGTGAATGTCGGTGATCTGGCCCTGGCGCAGGGTCAGGTTGGCGGTGTTTTCGAGCACCTGCTTTAGCTGGCGGGCGTACTCGCGCTTGTCAGTCTGAGCCCGCAGCGCCCAGACCGCCGGTCCTCGGGAATTGTTGAGCAGGCGCTTCTGGAGGTAGGTGCGGTCTGTAATCTTGCCAATCTCGCCTCCGAGGGCATCGACCTCGTGGACGAGCTGGGATTTGGCCGGACCCCCCACCGCCGGGTTGCAGGGCTGCCAGCCGATCGTATCGAGGTTCATCGTCACAAGCAGCGTCCGGCAACCGAGCCGGGCCGCCGCCAGGGCCGCTTCGGCCCCGGCATGGCCTGCGCCGACGACGACGACATCGAAGCGATCGAGATATTGCACAGCCCGAGCCTAAAAAACGCTACCCTATTTTATCGTCGGGCATCGTACGGGGTAGCCTGTGGCACAGACGTATCATTATCTGGCGGCGAGCGAGCGCTTTTTGCACGAGCACATCGTCGAAGAAGTGCTCGAAGAGCGCCGCCGCGACTACCTGGCGCGGAATAAGCCCATCGACTTCTGGCTGGTGCGCGCCCCCGCTTTTCTAGAAGCACTGGGCGAGCACCGCTGCCCGCTCCCGGCGGCGGCAATCGTCTCGACGGACGGAGCCTTTATTCTCTGGTTGAAGCACCGGCTGCAGTACGTGCTGATGGGCAGCTTCGAGGCACCGAGTCCCGCCATCCCCGACCCGCTCGCCACCAGCGCCACCGTAAGATGAGACGCCGCCGGTATCTGGATCGTATGGTCCTGGCGCTTTTGGCTCTGGCAGTTTCCTCTGGCACCTGCCAGGCCGCCCAACCTTACCGGGACTTGATCTTGGGCTTTCAGTTCGTACCGCCGCCGGGCTGGGAGTTGGGCGAAGTGCGGGGCAAATTGGGCGAGGTGGCGCTCGTCTATCCGGCGGTGCGCGGCGCGGTGATTTTGCTGACCGTCAGGGCGAACGCCCGCCAGAAAGACGACGGCAAACCGGCCACCCCAGCCCAGCTCGTCGAGATTGGCCGCCTCTATCAGCAGCGCCTTGAGCGGGGCCAGTTGGGCAATACCTATAGAACGTTTCGTCTGCTTGACAGCGCCCCCGGCTACATGGGCAACTTCAACACCGCCGAGCTATTGTTTCGGGCCCAGCCGGCCCGCCGTTCCCTTACGGAGGGCCGCATCTTCGTCACCGTCGGAGGCGACATGGGCCGGTTGGTGACGATTTTGCTGGTCACTCCCGAACCCCTGTTCGCCCGGCTCAAGCCCGCCGTGGACGCAATTGCCCGCTCGTTCGCGCTGCTTTAACGCCGGTACTCGTCGCCGCAGTCGCCGATGATCCGAAACAGATCCTGCGAGCGCTGGAGGACGACGGCGATGCGCGTGCGATCGCCGCTGTCGAGGCTGAAACCGGCGGTGCGGGCATTGTCCTGCCAGTGATCGGCGAGGCCCAGGCGTGCTCCGACGATCACCCCGGCCACCGCCGGGCGGTCAAGGATATAGCGCGTCGCCACGTTCGCGATCTGAACTTTGTGTTTGTCGGCGATAAATTTGAGCACCCGCAACAGTTCTTGAAACAATCGCCAGCCGCCCCACAGATCGACCATCTGCTTGTACTTGCGCAAACTCGCGGTCGTGAGCTGGTCAGCCCTGGGTTCCGGCTGCTCAAGGTACTTTTCGCTGAGCAACCCTCCGAGCAAGGTGCCGTAGGCGAGCAACCTGACGCCGTTCGCCTCGCACAGCCGCACCATCTCGACTTCGGGCCGCCGGTCGATAAGCGAGTACTGCACCTGATTGGAGACGATCCGCACACCGGTCTTGAGGATAATTTCCAGCCGCCGGGTGTCGAAGTTGGTGAGGGCGAGGTGGCGGATCCGGCCTTCTCGCTGCAACTCGGCCAGGTGAGCGAGGGCTTCGAGATAGCTCAAATCGGCGTAGTCCCACCAGTGAAACTGCAACAGATCGAGAACCGGTGTGTCCATGCGCCTGAGGGAGACACCGATGGCCTGCTCCACGAGAGAGCGCGGCATCGGCCCTGGCCTTGGCACCCACTTGGTGAGGGCTTGAAGATTGGCGAGGGCTTCCGGGCCGCGCTCGGCTTTCAGGCGGCGGCGAAATTCGCCGATAAAATCTTCAGCCGGGCCGTAGTGATCCGCCAGATCGAAGGTTGTAAAGCCCGCGTCAAAGTACCGGCCCATCGACTCAAGCGCTGCCTGGGGCCGAATCGGGCCGTGGGCACCGCTCACCTGCCACAGGCCGGTCAAAATCCGGCAGATATTCAATCCGGGGGCAAGCTCCAGCCGCTCCGGTCCAGGTGGGTTCTCGGAAGCTGGAGGCGGCGCTTTTGCCTGGCTCACGGGCACTCTTCTCGCAACGAATACAGGCATTTTATCGCGCCCCCCTGCCCCGGCAAAGTAAGCCAGATCCGGCTGGGCTTCTCGCCAAAACCAGCTAAAAACAGGGTTCTGAGCTACTGGAGCAACCTACAAATTTTGCGGACGTATCCGGGCATCGGGTAGGAGGGCCACTGCTCCGGCAAGGCCCAGATCTGGGGACGATGGGCGAACATCTCCGGCAATGTTGGAGGGTCAATCCAGCGCGCCCGCAGGACAAGGGCGTTCAAGATCCGGTGGGTAAATTCGTGTTCTACCCGTCCGGGAGAATCGAGCAGTTGCAGTCGCTCACCAAAGATGGACCGGATCAAGGCTTCGGGTTCTGCGCCTGCGGGCCAGTCTAGAAGCGGAAATTCCCAGAGCCCGGCAAGCAGCCCCCCCTCGGGCCGCTGCAGAAGCCAGTACTGGCCCTGATGCTCGATCGGAACGCTTATTGTGCGCAGGATTCGTCGCTCGGTGCGGGTAGCCCTCACAGGAAGGCGGGCCGGATCGCCCGTGTGCCGTCCGGCACAATCGGCCTGCCAGGGACAGAGCAGGCATCGGGGCGTGCGCGGCAGGCAGACGGTAGCCCCCAGATCCATCAGCGCCTGGTTGAAGTCGCGGGGAAAATCGGGGTCGATGAGGGTGGCAGAAAAGTGCCAGAGTTTTGCCTCCGCCTGCCGATGAGGGTCGGCGACAGCAAAAAGCCGGCTCAGGACGCGGCGGACGTTGGCATCGAGGATGGCCTCGCACTGATCGAAGGCGCTGCTTAAGATCGCGGCGGCAGTGGAGCGACCGATGCCGGGCAATGCCTGCACCTGGGCAAGGGTGCGCGGAAAGGAACCGCCGTGCTGGGCTTGAATCTGCTGCGCCGCTTTTTGCAGGTTGTGCGCCCGCGCATAGTAACCCAGGCCCTCCCAGAGCTTGAGCACTGCGCCCGGCTCGGCTCGGGCAAGGCTTGCGATCGTGGGTAGGGTAGTGAGCCAGCGTTCGTAGTAGGGCAGAACGGTTTTTACCTGGGTCTGCTGGAGCATGATCTCAGACACCCAGATTGCATAGGGATCGCGGGTTTTGCGCCAGGGCAAATCGCGCCCGGACTGCCCGTACCAGGCTAGAAGTTGACGGCGCAACCGGCGCATCTGCTCGTCGAGGAGGACCACCGAAAAATCGTTTCTCCAGACTTTTGACTGCTCCATCATCGAACGAACGCCGCCGAATGTTTTCAGGCGGTCGTGCGGCGGGCGGTCGTGAGCGGCAGGGCGTACAGTTCGGCGGCGCGCACCCGCCACAGTTCGTCTGAGATCAACCGCTCGCGGCCCGTGGCCACCAGCACCATCAACTGGGCCACCTCGTTGTCGAGGGCGTAGCCGCGCCGGACGGTCGCAGCAAAGTCGGCGACCGGTGGCCACTGCCTCGCCCCAGGCAGGTTGTAGCCTTCGGCGCGCAACAGCGAGAGCTTGAGCCGACAGGCCAGCAGCGTCGCCTGCTCCTCCAGACGCAGCGCCTGACGAACAGCGACGGGAGAGCGACCGGAAAGCTTGCGAGAAGGAGCCATGACAGATAAATTATGGTCGTTTGTCCATATTATAGGGTCAAATGGGACGTTTGTCCAGTGCGCGAGCGGGCACAGGCAAAAAACCATTCTTCAAAGCGACCGCCGAGGGCGGAAAGGGAGTAGTGGGCTTCGACGTGGGCGCGGCAGCGGGCGCGGTCGATCGCGGGCAGGCGGGCAATCGCGGCGACGAGAGCTTGCACGTCGTCGGGGGGGACGAGGTAGCCGGTGAGGCCATCTATGACCGTTTCCGCCGGGCCGCCGCGCTCGTAGGCGATTACCGGCACACCGCAGGCCATCGCCTCGATGGCGACGTTGCCAAAAGCTTCGATCCACTTGGGAGTAAAGAGCATCCCGCTCGCCGTGCGCAGGATGCGCTGCATGGCGTCGGTATCAAAAAAGCCCCGGTAGTGGACCTCAGCTTGCGGGTAGCGGGAGCGGACCTGCTCGAAGTAGGCGCTATCCTGCATTCGGCCCAGAAGGTGCAGCGGCAGACCACTTACCGCCGCTGCCGCCACTGCGTCTTCCAATCCTTTTTCGGGGGCGATCCGGCCCACCCAGGCAAGCCAGGGCTCGGGCTCGGCGCAAAATTCGTACTCCGCCGGGTCGAGACCAAAGGGCAGGATGGTGAGCTTAGAAGCGAGCGGTCCGAAAGTTTGGGCCTGGCTTTTTGTGTAGACGGCGATCGTGCCGGGAAAGGCGGCGAGCACCCGAGCCATCTCCTCGTCGATGCTGTCGAGCAGCGAGCCCATCGTGATCATGTGGGCCAAGGGAGTCCGAAAAAAAGGAGTCAGATAAAGGGGCAGCCAGTCGTAGCACCAGTTGAAGATCAAGTCATAGTCGTCCTGGCGGGCGCGGGCGGCCTCGAAGAGGTTGGCCAGCGTCGAAGGCTGGGGTAAGACGACCGGGCTGGTGCGACCCGTGTGCTGGGCGGAGCCAGGGGGCAGACCGGCAGGAGCGGCTACCAGGGGGATCTCGCCGGTGCGGCTCCCTTCGGGGGCGATAAGATGCACCAGATGGCCGCGACGGGTGAGTTCGCGGGCGAGGGTGAGGACGTTGAACTCGACACCCCCGGCGGTGCCTGTGCCGAGGGGGCCGAGGGCGGAGGAGACGAACAACAGGCGCAGCATGGGCAGGGGATCTCTAAAGAAGTTCTCCCAGAATTGAAATCTGGGCGCTCAGCCGCTCGCCAGGTGGAACGTGCTGGAGATGATCGCCGGTATTGAGGGCGTTGCGGGGAGCCATCCAGGGTTCCAGGCAGAAAAAGGGCTTGCCCTGGAGCGTCCAGAAGACCAAGTAGGCGAACAGCGGATCGTACTCCAGAGTGAGCCGGTAGCCGTCGGCGGGACTGGTGACGGTCGCCCGCTGGCCGTTCACGTCCGTAAAGATCCAATCGACGGCGGGCGCGTCCAATGGAAAAACGCCCTGCCAGCGATCGGCATTGCCGCTCACCTGATCGACGTAGTGCCGGGCGGGTAGGGCAAACTGCAACTTTGATTTGTCACTGCAGGCAAAGTACGGATGGAACCCGGCGTACATCGGCATCGGGTAGTCCGAGAGGTTGGCGTACTCCTGGCGGATAGTAAGTTCGTTGCCGCGCAACAGATAGTGAAAGCGCAGCTCGAAGGGGAAGGGATAGTGCTCAAGCGTCGCTTCGGAACTGGTGAGCACCAGGGTGAGCCCGGCAGCGCCCACGGTCGATTCTTCGATCACCTGCCACTCCAGCAATCGGGCCAGACCGTGCTGTTTGAGGGTGTAAGTTCGGCCCAGCGCCGTGTAGCTGTCGCCCGCCAGGTTGGCACAGATTGGAAAAAGTACCGGGATACCGCCGCGCACCGAGCGGGCCGGATCGCTAAACGTCTCGTAATCGAGGTAGAGCAGATCGTGCCCCGCCAGCCGAAAGCCCGTCACCATCCCGCCCCGGCCAGGGGCAATCTCGACAGCTGCGTGCGTTTCGGTATCGACGAGGCGGCAGCTCGCAAAAGGACCGATCTCGCGCTCGATATGAAACATTGTCTACTCCAGCTTTGGTAGCAGCTCGCGCAGCAAAATCTCCGACGCTTCGGCGGGATCGACGCAGGTGTGCCGGGCCTTGGAAGGCATAATCACCAGATTCGGCCCCTGCTTGCAGCGCTTCATGCAGCCGGTGGTCTCGACGGTGACTTTATCTTGCAACTCGTAGCGCTCGACGGTTTCTTTGAGCTGAGCAATTAACTGGCGGGCTCCCCGCTTGCAACAATCAGAACTCTTGCAGACCAGGACGCGGGTGGTGGGTGAAGCGGGGCCGCTCTGCGGCTGTACGGGTTCCAGTTCCGGTAGAGTCGGCGGAAGCGATTGTGCTCCTGCCAGAGCCGCTGCCTTCAGATGCAGAATCACCGTCGCCTTGAGGTAATAGTCGCCGTCGTCGTCTATCTTGAGCTTGCCGCGCACCTGGACGCGATCGCCGGGGGCGATGGTGCGGGTGAGCCGGTAGGACCACTCTTTGGGAAATTTGACAGTGAGCGCCCCCTCGGGTGTCGCCAGTCGGCAGCGGTTGATGAGCCCGTGTTTGCCCGCCACAAAAGCGAGCACCTCCCCCTCCAGTGTCCGGACTTCGCCCATGCGCTTCTTCCTCTGGTTCCTCTTCAAAGTAACATTGCGATCCAATCGCTGGTCGGGGGGCAGCCTGCCGGTACAATAGGAGGCTAGTGAACCCACTATCGAGATTCGCTCCTATGGTCGCGCTTCGCCATCAACTGCGTCAGGCTTTCGGTCAGCTCCAGGACAACCCCGTCGGCCTTGAGCGCAGCATCACAGAACCCGTCACCGAGGGACTCAATCACCTGCTGGCGAGCTTCTACACGCTCTATCACCAGTATCAAAAGCACCACTGGGTCGTCGAGGGCACCGAGTTTGGCGAGCTGCACCAGACTTTCGACGACTACGCCGGTGACACTCGCGGTTACGCCGAGGAGTTGGGCGAGCGCATCGACGGCCTGGGAGCGGTGCCGGTGAGCCGTCCGGCCCGCCTGCAGGAGATGTCCTGCTTCCAGCCCGAAGATGACGGCGTCTTCGACTGCCGGACGATGCTCGTCAACGACCTCGCAGCGGAGCAGTCGATCATCCGGCTGTTGCGCCAGCAGATCGCGACCGCCGGAAGCCTGGGCGACTATGCCACCGAGCACTACCTCAAGCAGGTGCTCCTGGGCACCGAGGAGCGGGCCTTTCACCTCTCCCACTACCTGGCCGACGACAGCCTGGTGCTCGATCTCGACTTACCAACCAACGGCAACCGCTGAGCTTCGCAGCCGCTTCATCTTCTCTTCAAGGGGCCTTCATAATCGCCCTTCTGCCCAGCGTTAGGCTGCGATCGGGAAAGAATGTGCTTTCCTGCCAGCGGCTTCCCCCCTCGTGCGCGTACTCCCGCACTGCTGGCACATTCGCTGTGTTTGCTTGCAGAGGCGGCGTTTCCCTCCGGTTGCCGCCTCTTTCGTTTCGGCACCACTGGACAGGAAGAGAACCTCCGTCGGGCTTTTTTGGGGTGTCGGGATGGGAGCTGCAACCGAAAATCAAAGGGTATTACTGCTATTCGCCCGGCAGCCATTTCAGGCGCTATCCAGTGATTAAAGTTCAGCAGCCGAGTACTCCGATTGTTGAGATTGGCCTAAAAAATTATCAAACATAGCCATCGTCAAAAGCAGGCAAGAATTGCCCCTGGCAGTACCCCAGACCTGCCCCAGATTCTGGATCGCCAAAAGGCGACGTGATACCCGGTTGCAGTTTATCTGCGCGAAAATAACCCTTCCTGCTCGCCCTCATCCCCTCCTCGCCCTTACCTATCCCGCCTGCAGCCCAGTTACAGTGAACCCCCCTCTTTTCTCCTCGCCCCGGCGGGGGCAGGAGAGAGGAGGGGGGCAGGGGGGTGGAGAGAGGTGGGGGAAAAGCCCCCTTAAACTCCCAGCTGTTTGCAGATCAACCGCGAACTCAAAACCACGAAAGTATTGATTGCATTGGTATGAGCCCATTTATTGGCGGACGCGAGACCTGGTAGCCATCTCTCGACGCCTCTGCCCGCCAAACCTTGCAACAAGCATCAAAATCGCCATGCTCACTGCACCACCACCGGCTATCGGCTCCGGGGTGGCTTGCACGCCACTCAGCGCAATCGTGTAGGGCAGTTCCACCAGCGGTTGTTGAGCCACAAGCTGTGGAGCATATCCTGCCAGTGGACCGGCATCCGGGTTCGCCTCGATGATGCCCGGATGGAACTCCGCAGGGGCTGGCGGCTGCGGGAAGATCAATGTACGGCTCGCATCAACTGGCAACACAGGAGGAGCCGAGACCGAGACACCCAGATAGTAAAGCCCCGCCGCCAGGTTGCTCGCACTGAGGGTGGACTGCTTCACGGTGCTATCTGCATCGTCGTTGAAGATGATGCCATTGCCCTGGGCATCGTAAAGATAGAGTTGGGTATCGAAGTTCGCTCCGCCAACGGTGGAAGCGCTGAACGCCCCGCCTGTCAGCTCTATCTCGAACAGATCTATCGAGTCTGTAAACTCATACGGCACGAACCCGCTCTCGACATTGCCACTGATGAACTGCAGCGGCGTACCGTCCATGGCCGTGTCACTGACCGCCTGGGCGCTGGTGGGTAGGCTCCCGGCATCGCCTGATTCGGCATAGGTAAAAGCATGTGCCTGACTGCCCACACCGAGCAAGGCAGTAACGAGCACCAAGGACCAGGATATACGCAGTATCGAACGGTTCATTGCCCACTGTAAAGTCTGTACGTTACTCTACCACATCCGTTGCCAACTTCAGGGCGGGTAAAAGCGAACAGTATATTGACGGCTGAGCCGGTCCGATTGCCAGAAGCGCAACCACTTGCAAAGCGTAGAAGTAAAGTTGATGGTGCAGAGGCACGAACTACCAGCAGCTATTGCCGGTTCTTACAGTTATCAAAGCCGCCTGATGAGGAGGTTTCAGGCTCTTCCAGCTAAGCGCGTTGCGCATCTGGTGGGCTTCTTAGAGCACACCGGCGGCGCGCAGGCGGGCGTTGGCCCGCTCCTGGGCGGTTTTTGCCTGCAACAGTTCGCTCTTGTCCTGGCTGGTGGCAAGGGTCTGCTCGGCGCGGGCGAGGGCGGTGCGGGCGCGCTCGACATCGATGTTGCTGCCCAGTTCGGCGGCGTTGACCAGGACGCTCACCTCGTTGTTATCGACTTCGGCGAAGCCCCCGAGTACGGCGATCGGGATGAACGTGCCCTGCTTGCGCACCCGCATCACCCCGTTGCCGAGGCCAGTCAAAAGCGGCGCGTGGTTGGTGAGGATGCCCAATTGCCCGGTCAGACTGGGCAGGATCACCTCGTCTACCTGCTCGTCGTAGACCACCTTGTCGGGGGCGACCACCTTGATACTGAGAACCATGACACTCCCTCTTCAATCGTTATAAAGTCAACTGCTGCGGCGACTGCTCGACAAGTCGGGCCAGATCTTGCAGGAACTTTGCCCCGTCCGCCCCGTAGAAGACGCGGTGATCGCCTGAGAGGTTGACCTGCATCTGCTTTTTAATCGCGATGTGCCCTTCGCCCGTGACGACCACCGTCGGCTTAGAAGCGCCGATGGCGAGAATCGCACTGGTGCCGGGGGGCACCACCGCATCGAAGCGATCGACGCCGAACATGCCCAGGTTGGAGAGGGTAAAGTTGCCTGTGGTGTATTCTTCGGGCTGCAACTTTTTGGTGCGGGCGCGCTCGACCAGCTCCTTCCACTCGCGCGAGAGGGTGTAGAGGTCCTTGCTCTCGGCGCTGCGCAGGACGGGGGTGATAAGCCCGCCTTCTTCCATCGCCACCGCCACTGCGACGTTGATCGCTGCATTTTTGCGCAGGCCCGCCTCCGTGTAGGTGGCGTTGACGAGCGGGTGCTTGAGGAGCGTCAGGGCAATCGCCTTGACCAGCAGCGTCGTCATCGTCACGCCCTTTGTCTTGACGCTCTTGTAGAGATCGTCGAGGGCGTCGGTGGCAATCGTGTAGCCGACTCTAAAAGTCGGGATGGCAAGGGACGCCTCCATGTTGCGGATCACCGCGCTCTGCAGGGCGCTGAAGGCGACCGGCCCGGCGGCAGTCGCCGGCGCTACTGGTGGAGTGACCGGAGGAGGGGGAGCCGCTCCGGCAACGGGCGGGGAGGCTGTCCGTCCGGCGGCAGCCCGCGTCACATCCTCGCCCACGATCCGGCCATTGGGACCACTGCCCGCAATGCCCGCCAGGTCGATGCCCAACTCCCCCGCCAGCCGGCGGGCGTTGGGAGAAGCGACGATCCGATTGCCGCCGTTGGGGGAGCTGCTCGTTACCTGCACTGCAATCGGGAGAGGGAGGGGAGGGGGAGCCGGTTCGCTTTTTGGCGCACTTACCGCCGGGGCCACCGCCGCCGCACTGCCGCCCGGAGAACGCTTTTTGGCTTCTGCCACCTCTGCTTCGGTCTCAGCAATCAGGGCGATCACCGTATGAACCGGGGCGCTCTCGCCGTCACCAACCAGGATGTTCGCCAGGATACCCGCGTCGAAGGACTCGACTTCCATCTCCGCTTTGTCCGACTCGACGATGAGCAAAATGTCGTCGCGCTCGATCGTCTCGCCTTCCCGCTTGCGCCAGGTAACGATCTTGCCCTCGGTCATCGTCGAGGAGAGCGCCGGCATGGTGACTTCTTTCATTGCTTATCTGCGTAACAAATCAGAACAAATACTATCACCCTCCGCAGATCCAGGCCGCCACTCCCGGCGGAGCAGCGGCCCAGGTGTACGGGAGCCCGTCGATCAAGACTGGCTTTCGGCCTTGATCTTCTTGGCCTTCTCGACCACTTCGTCGAGGTCGCCCACCAGGTAGAACGCCTGCTCGGGCAGATCGTCGAATTCGCCTTCGAGCACGCGCTTGAAGCCGCTGATCGTCTTGTCGAGGGTGACGTACTTGCCGGGGGAGCCGGTGAAGATTTCGGCGACGAAGAACGGCTGGGAGAGGAACTTTTGCAGTTTGCGGGCGCGGTTGACGACGGTCTTGTCCTCGGGGGAGAGTTCGTCGAGGCCAAGGATGGCGATGATGTCCTGCAGATCTTTATAGCGCTGCAGGGTGGCCTGCACGCCGCGCGCGACGTTGTAGTGCTCTTCTCCTACGATGTCGGGCTGCAGCATCGTCGAAGTCGATCCCAGGGGGTCCACCGCCGGGTAGATACCCAGGGAGGCGAGCTGGCGCGAGAGCACCGTCGTCGCGTCGAGGTGGGCGAAGGTGGTGGCCGGAGCCGGGTCGGTGAGGTCGTCCGCCGGGACGTAGACCGCCTGCACCGAGGTGATCGAGCCTTCGGTGGTCGAGGTGATCCGCTCCTGCAGATCGCCCATCTCGGTGGAGAGCGTCGGCTGGTAGCCTACCGCCGAGGGCATCCGGCCCAACAGCGCCGACACTTCGGAACCCGCCTGCACGAAGCGGAAGATGTTGTCGATAAACAGGAGCACGTCCTGCTTGCTCACGTCGCGGAAGTACTCCGCCATCGTGAGGGCAGTCAGGCCCACCCGCATCCGCGCTCCTGGCGGCTCGTTCATCTGGCCGTAGACCAGGGCGACCTGGCTGAGCACCTTCGATTCTTTAAATTCGTTGTACAGGTCGTTGCCCTCGCGGGTGCGCTCGCCCACCCCGCCAAAGACCGACACCCCGGAGTGCTGCTTGGCAATGTTGTTGATCAGCTCTTGAATGAGCACGGTCTTGCCCACCCCGGCTCCGCCAAATAGACCGATCTTGCCGCCCTTGCGGTAGGGAGCGAGCAGGTCGATGACCTTGATGCCCGTCTCGAAAATCTCGGGCTTGGTGGTGAGGTCGATGAACTTGGGCGAGGGGCGGTGGATCGGGAACTTTTCGGTGGTCTCGACTGCCGCTCCCTCATCGACCGGCTCACCCAGGACGTTGAAGATCCGGCCCAGGGTCGGCTTGCCCACCGGCACCGAAATTGGCGCTCCGGTGTCGATTACCTTCATGCCCCGCACCAGACCATCGGTCGTGCTCATCGACACCGCCCGTACTTTTTTGTCGCCCAGCAGTTGCTGCACCTCGCAGGTGAGGCGGATTTGCTGACCGGAGTCGGTTTTGCCGTCGATGAGAAGAGCGTTGTAGATGGCGGGCAGTTCGCCCTGCGGAAATTCTGCGTCAACTACCGGGCCGATGACCTGGGTGACGTAACCTTCGTTTACAGCCGTCGTTGTTACCATGGCGCGCCGTCAAGATACCTGGCAGTCAATTTAGCATAATTTGTAACAATCACCGCGCCAGACTCCCGGTAAGCCAAGCTAGATGTGTAGACGGCTCGATTTGCCTGAGTGCCGCCATGCCCTTTACTGCCACCGACACGACTGCCAAAAAAGTTCAGGCTGTGCTCTGGCTCACCCTGGTGGGCAACCTGCTGGTCCTGGTGATCAAAGCCGTACTGGGTTTTATGTCCGGTTCGCTGAGTCTGCTGTCTGACGCGCTCCATTCGCTTACCGACTCCGGCAGCAATCTGGTTGGCCTCTGGGCAATGGCCAACGCCTCGCCCACCCCCGATCGCGAGCATCCCTACGGCCACCAAAAATTCGAGACGATCGGTGCCCTCGCCATCGTCGCCTTTCTGGTCTTTGCCTGCATCGAGATTCTCAAAAATGCCGTCGAGCGCATCGGTTCCGGCACCTCCCCGGTGGCGGTGACCGGCTGGACGCTCGTCGGAATGATCGCCGTGCTGGCGGTCAATCTGGCGACGACGCTTTACGAGCGCCGCCAGGGCGAAATTTTAAATAGCGAGGTGCTGCGCGCCGACGCCGAGCACACCCTGAGCGATGTCTGGGTGAGTGTGCTGGTGCTGGTGGGGCTGGTGGGCACCTGGCTGGGCTGGCGCTGGCTCGACATGGTGCTGGCCTTTCCCGTCGCCGCTGTGGTGTTATTCAGCGCCTGGCGGGTACTGCGGCGCAACCTGCCCCTGCTCGTAGACGAGCGTGCCCTCGATGTCCAGGCGATCGTAGATGTTGCTTGTCGGGTGGCGGGGGTGGTGAGTTGCCACGACGTCGCCTCGCGGGGCGCACCGGGTCGGGGGCTTTTTATCGAGATGCACATGATCGTCGAACCGGAGACGATTGTCGAAGCCCACCGGATCACCGATGCGGTCGAGGCAGCCCTTGCCGAAGCTTTTGGCCCGGTGCGGGTGACGATTCACCTCGAACCGGCGGTGGTCTTGAACGATCCCGAGCACCACCGCCACCTACCGGAGAACTGAACGCGATGAAAGCTTTCTGGATCTGCTTGAGCCTGCTGCTGTCCGTTGCTCCGGCCACCGCCATCCAGCTCAGCGACGGCGAGAGCGCCTTCAATGGCCCCTTGCGCCTGCTGCGCGCCGCCGTCACCCAGAACACGGTCGAAAATTTTCCGGTCTACTACCAGTTTGCGATCGAGGCACCGGCAAAACTCGACGAACCCCTCGCCCGCATCGACATTGCCCTGCCCACCGAAGCCGGTCCTTACTTTGGTCTGTACCTGCCCAACCCGAATCAGGTGCGCGCCTTTATCCCAACGGACCCCTACGCCCAGAAGCCCCAGGAGGCCGCCCGGACACTGCCCATCGAGGCGACGGTCAACCAGAGCCTCATCAGCGTTCGCTTTCTTGAACCAGTCGCCCCCGGCAGCGTCGTCACCGTCGAGTGGGGGCCGGTGCGCAATCCCAGCCTCGACGGCAACTATCTGTTTTCGCTCACCGCCTTCCCGCCCGGCCCCGCGCCACGCGGCATGTATATCGGTATTGGGCGCATTGTCATCCGTTCCGGCGGCAAAGACGGTTAGTGTGTCATAAATCCCCCAAATCCGTTGCCCACAACCTCCCGGATCGAGAATCAGGCGCTACAATCGGGGAGGTTTAAAAGGGTTATCAATTCCTGGTCAGAATCGCGCACAAACTGACTGTTGGTGGAAGCCGTGGGCGTGTCAGGCTGGGCCTTGCTCTCCATGCGCTGGAAATAGGTACCCCCCTTGAGGTCGCATTTGACAGGTTCACTTCACCAAATGACCACCACACCGCTCTTCTTCAAAGGAGAGTATAACGAGTACTGTTTGTCCGTCCTGGAGCCCTTATCTATGAGGAGTGCAGCATGACGCAGGCCAATAACGTTCTGGACGCTCTCCAGCAACCGACAATCGAGCTGGAGGCTCTGGCTTTGATGGCCGAGGAGGATGATCCTTACGCAGGTCAGGCTCCTGACGCCGCCGATCTGGCCGACGCTGCCGCTGCCAGTCGGCCCTCGCGCAAGCGCAGCCGCGCCCAGCGCACCCATTACACCGAAGATTCCATCCGCGTCTATCTGCAAGAAATTGGCCGCATTCGTCTTTTGCGCGCCGACGAAGAAATCGAACTGGCTCGCCAGATCGCCGACTTATTGGGCCTTGAGCGGTTGCGCGCCCGGATGAGTGCGCCGGAGATGGCCGGCAGCGTCGAGGTGGTCGAACTGCTCACCGACGAGGAGTTGCTCGAAGAGAACCTGCTCGCTTCCAGTGACGTGACCGAGAGCGAACAGGAATTGCGCCGCTGGGCCGAAGTCGCCGATGTGCCTTACGAGCAGTTTCGCGAACGGGTAGCGATCGGACGGCGCGCCAAGGACAAGATGGTGCAGTCCAACCTGCGCCTGGTCGTCTCGATCGCCAAAAAATACATGAATCGCGGCCTGTCCTTTCAAGATCTGATTCAAGAAGGATCGCTGGGCCTGATTCGCGCCGCCGAAAAATTCGATCACGAAAAAGGCTACAAGTTCTCCACCTACGCGACCTGGTGGATCCGCCAGGCGATCACCCGCGCCATCGCCGATCAGTCGCGGACGATCCGCCTACCGGTGCATCTTTACGAGACGATTTCGCGCATCAAAAAGACGACCAAGCTCCTTTCGCAGGAGTTGGGCCGCAAGCCCTCCGAGGAGGAGATCGCCACCCGCATGGAGATGACGATCGAAAAGTTGCGCTTCATCGCCAAATCGGCCCAGCTGCCCATCTCCCTCGAAACGCCCATCGGCAAAGAAGAAGATTCGCGCCTGGGCGATTTTATCGAGGCCGACGGCGAGACCCCCGAGGACAAGGTGGCCAAGAACCTGTTGCGCGAGGATCTAGAGGCGGTGCTCAATACCCTCTCACCCCGCGAGCGCGACGTGTTGCGCCTGCGCTACGGCCTCGACGACGGTCGGATGAAGACCCTCGAAGAGATTGGCCAGCTTTTTAACGTCACCCGCGAGCGCATCCGCCAGATCGAAGCCAAGGCGCTGCGCAAGCTGCGCCATCCCAACCGCAACAGCGTCCTCAAGGAGTACATCCGCTAGGGCATGAGCGGCAAATGGCTCTGGGCCCATCTGGATCTGGGGCTACTGGCCGTCGCCTACGCGCTCTTGCTCGTTCTGCGCAACTCCTACACCGAGATTGCCGGTTGGCCCTGGTGCCTCGCTCTCCAGGGCTGCCTGCTCGTTGGGGCAATTATGGCCCTGCGCAGTGGCCGTCCCCTGGGCCAGCCCTTCGACGCCCTGGCAGGGGTGAGCATTGCCGCCGTCGCAGTGAGTGCCGCCCTCTCACCGGATCCGGAGCGCAGCTGGGGCTACGCGGCGATGGTGACGGGCTACTTTGCGGTCCTCTACGGTCTGGTAGGCCGCTGGCCCCGCGATCGAAGTCTTCTGCCCTGGCTCGGGGCAGCCGGGGCGCTCTTCAGCCTGGCCGGGCTCTACCAGTTCTGGCAGTGGATCTTTTTGCCCCAGTGGCAGGCGGGCAAGCCCCTCAACCGCCTCATCAACAACATCTATCCGCTCGGCCACCACAACTTCAATAGCGGCCTGCTGTCGCTGCTGTTGCCGGTGATTCTCGCCCTCGTCTTTGAGCGCCGGGGTCCGGAGCGCGGGTTCTGGTTCGTCTGCCTGCTCATCGGCCTTGCCATGCTCTTTTCGACCCAATCGCGGGGCGGCTGGCTCGGGGTGCTGGTGGGCTGTGTGCTCGTCTGCCTGTTGAGCGTCCGCCTCAGCCGCCGCAACGGGCTTTTGCTCGCCGTCGCCCTGCCCGTCGTTCTGCTGGTGGCGGTGTTCTCGACCACCTTCGCAAGCTTCAAGCCCAAATTCTTTTTTGAAGGGCGCGACATCAGCACCGAGCAGCGCCTGATCTTCTGGCAGACGGGCGTCCGCCTCTGGCAGGACCATCCGCTCTTTGGCGTCGGGCCGGGGGTGACAGGTTTTGTCTTTCCGGGCTACCGCACCGACACCGACCCCTGGATGGCGCGGACTGCCCAGCAGTTGCACAACACGCCGGTGCATCTATTGGCAGAGACGGGGCTGGCAGGACTCCTCGCCTACATGGGCTGGCTCGCAGGGTGCAGCTGGATGCTCTGGCGGTGCCTGGGCCAGGCACGCCCGATCGTCGCTGCCCTAGCCGGTGCCCTCGCCGGTTACGCCGTCTCCAGCCTCACCGACTTTCAACTTGAAAACCCGGCTATCAGCCTGACGCTCATCGCCCTGGTGGCTGAACTGGTCCGGCTCGCTCCCCCTCCCGCCTGGCAGCCTCCGTCCTGGTTGCGTCTTATCGGGGGAGGAGTGTTTCTTGTGTGGACAGCCTTCTGGCTTCGCAGCGACTGGGGCAGCTACCAGGCGGCCATCGCCTTTGCCCACCAGAACGATCCGGCAGCCTTCGAGGGGGCGATCACCCAGGCCCGGCGCATCGACCCGGATCAGCCCTACTATCCCCTCGTGCAGGCCCAGGTCTTACTCGACGCGGCGCGCAAGTTAAGTCCTCGCGATCCGCGCCGGGCAGGCTGGATACTTCAGGCATCCGAAGCTGCCGACCGGGCCGCCGCACTGCTTCCTACCGACCCTTACGCCCTCACCGTCGCCGGATGGTTGCACTACTACCGGGGCCAGTGGGCGTGGGCAAGCCGCCTTTTTGATCAGGCTCTCGCCCAGGATCCGACCACTACCGCCACGCTGCAACTGGGGGCCGGACTGGCCCTCCTTGCCCAGCACCGGACGGAAGCCGCCCTGCCCCATCTGGTGGCGGAGATCGTGCTCTTTCCTGACCAGTGGATCGACGAGCGCTGGCAGACCGGCCCCCTGGGCCGCCTCGCTCCCCGCGTTGCCCGTAACGCCCTCGCTCTTTATAACCAGTTACTCAGCCGCTATCCAGGCGAGCACGACGCGCTCTATCAGCAGGCGATGCTGCTGCTCTGGCTGAACCAGCCCCTCCAGGCACTGCGCAAACTTGATGCGATGCCTGTCCGTCAGGGCGTGGAACCGGGGAACGTGCCCGTCGCCCTGCGGCTCGCCTGGCGCGTTGCTCCCTACCAGGCGCTCGGCGTGCGCATTCAGGCGCTCTGGAAATTGAGCCGCTTTGAAGAGGCCAGGGAAGCGCTCAGCTCCCTCGATCGGCTCTCCCCCGCTTCTGCTGCCTGTTTGCGGGACGCTCTCATCGAAAACCAGTCCGTCGCCAAAGAGCGCTTTTATCTGGTGAACGGCCAGGATTATTTTTTGTTGCGCCGCATCGGCGGTCCTGTGCTCCAGTTTCCAGAACCTGTCCACTCTGAGACCTGGGCTTCGATGGATTGCGTCACCTTCGGCTACGACGGGCGCAACTGGCGGTTGCCCCAGGCCCAGAAGCTAATTTCTACACCTGTCTTGCAGCGATGAAGAAAAACCCTTCGCCCCGCCACTTTGAGCGCTTGTTAAAACTCGATGGCCTGATCCGCGAAGGACGGCCCTACACCGCTGCTCAACTGGCCGAAAAACTGGATGTAAGTGTCAGAACCGTTCAGAGTGACCTGGATTTTCTGCGTGACCGCTACGAAGCGCCCCTTGAAAATAGCCGCACCCAGGGCTTCTTCTACCGCGATCCCAAGTGGCGTCTGCCCCTGGTGCCCCTCAGCCAGGGCGAACTTTTTGCCCTGGTTCTCGGTAGCCGGATGCTCGAAGCGGCAGCAGGAGCTGCCTACTCCCAGGAATTGCAGTCGGCTATCGATCAGCTCACAAAACGCATGTCCGATCAAACCTGGGCGGACCTGCAGACGATCGTCGATGAGCGCTTCCAGTTCGGTGCGGGCGGCCTGCTCGACTTGAACCCGGAATTCTGGAAGCTCCTTGTGGAGGCGAGCAGCAAACAACAGCAAGTCGAGATGATGTATTACACCGCCAGTACAAACCAGCTCACCACCCGCAAGTTCGACCCGTACCTGATGTATGTCTACCGGGGCACCAACCCCTACACGATCGGTTTCTGCCACAACCGGCAGGGCATCCGCGTCTTTCGGGTGGACCGCATCCGCCAACTGCGCCTCTGCCCGGAACACTTCGAGCGCGAGACGGACTTTCAACCCCAGCGCTACCTCGATACGGTCTTTCAGATCGAGGCGGGTGGCCAGCCGCAGCCGATCGCCATTCACTTTTCTGCCAAAGTCGCTCCTTTTATCCGCGAGCGGCGCTGGCACCACACCCAGCAGATCGAAGCGCACTCCGACGGTTCACTCACCCTGCGCATGAGCGTGCCGGGGCTTTCTGAAGTAAAGCGCTGGGTGCTCGGTTACGGCGAAGATGCCGTAGTCGAGGGACCGCTGGAACTGGTGGAGATGATCCGCACTGCAGTCGCTAGGATGGCGGCAAGCTATCCGCCATCGCCATGAGCCCGCTCCTCGAAAGCCCTGCCCAGACACCCATTCGCTTCAAACTGCAACCGGTGCTCCGCCTGAACGACGATCAACTCTTCGACCTGTGCCAGCTCAACCGGGATTTGCGCATCGAACGTTCAGCCGAGGGAGAATTGCTGATCATGTCTCCGACAGGGAGTGAGGCAGGAGCCCGCAATTCCAGCCTTACTGGCCAGCTCTGGTTCTGGAACCGCACTCTGGGCCTGGGCCGCACCTTCGATTCCTCAGCAGGCTTTGTTCTTCCTGACGGAGCGATGCGCTCGCCTGACGCCGCCTGGATTCGCCGCGAGCGATGGGACGCTCTCAGTGCTGAGCAACGCCAGAAGTTCGCTCCCCTGCCGCCGGACTTTGTGGCCGAACTGCGCTCCCCCAGCGACCTGATTGCCGATCTCAAAGCCAAGATGCAGGCGTACATCGACAACGGTGTAACTCTCGGATGGCTCATCGACCCCCAGACCCGGCAAGTCTGGATCTATCGGCCTAACCTGCCGCCGGAATTGCTGCAATCGCCTCTTTCACTTTCGGACCCGTTACTTCCGGGTTTCGTGCTGGACTTGGGGGATATCTTTACCGAATAAGGAGGTACCGATGTCCACGGGCGAGATCCCGCAAGACCTCACCCCCCAGCAATTTCTGGAATGGGAAGAGCAGCAAAGCGAGCGCTACGAATACTTTGACGGCAAAATCTACCACAGGACCGGCATCACTGTGGCCCACAACACGGTCTGTCTCAACCTGGGCTGTGAGATCAACAGCTACCTGCGCGGTAAACCCGGCTGGGTTTTCATGTCGGCCATGAAACTGCAGGTGACAGAAGACGGTCCCTTCTTCTACCCGGATGTCGTCGTCACCTGTGACGAGCGCGACGAGGGGCGCGACATCCTTCAGTACCCCTGCCTGGTCGCCGAGGCACTCTGGCCGAACACCGAAGCCTTCGATCGCGGTGACAAGTTCGCACAGTACCGCCGCATCCCAACCCTGCAAGAATACGTTCTGATCGACTGCGGACAGCAGAGCGTCGAGAGCTTCCGGCGCGACAACAGTTCCCCGAACACCTGGATCTGCCATTTCTATAGGCCGGGCTCAGTCGTCACCTTCGACAGTATCGGCCTGCGGCTACCCATCGACACGATTTACGAGAAGGTCCGCTTTCAATAGGCAATCTCAGACAAGAGCCGCGAAGAATCTATACCGAACTTTATCGAATCTTGACCTGAGTCTGAAGACATTCAGGTTAATCTTTCTGAAATCTCCCGTGTAGAGGAAAAAGTCCTGCTTTCCGATCGACTCTGCAAAAAAGTTGCAGAGTTCGCTGATCCGAATTTGCAGATCCCGCCCGTCAGGATAGAGACATCTCAGGAAACCACCCATGACCGTTGTAGAACTGGACTTTGGCATTTCGGGCAGTAGTTTACCGGCAGACCACGGTTATCCACTTTTCAGTGCCCTCTCCGAGAGTGTGCCCGAGATCCACGAGGCGGACTGGCTCGGCATTCACACTCTTCCCGGCGTCAGAGATGGCCACGGCAGCATTACACTTCCTTCTTCATCGAAGCTGCGCCTGCGTCTGCCGATGGAGAAGATCCCGATTGTCTATCCTCTGGCCGGTAAGAAGATCTGCGTCGGCGATTACACGCTGCGCCTGGGCATTCCCCAGATTCGGCTGCTTGCACCGGCGCAAACGCTCTGGTCGCGGCTCGTCGTTCTCAAACTGGCCGATTCAAAAGGCCAGACCGCAGAGCCGGAATCGTTTCTCGCTGGAGTGCAGCGCCAGCTCGAAGCGCTGTCGATCGCGGGCAAACCCAGCCTGGAGAAGGCAACCCAGAAGCCGGGACTGGACGCTTTCGCCCGCCGCGTGCTGCGGATCAAGGGCGTCACGATCACGGGCTACGGCATCTACGTTTCCGGCCTGAGCGACGAGGATTCGCTCAAGTTGCAGATTGCGGGCATCGGCGGGCGGCGGCGGATGGGTTGTGGGTTGTTCGTGCCTGTTGGAGGACAGTCGTGAAGCGCCTGCTCGCCAAGTCGTTCCAGAAAGACAAGTTCCCATCTCCTCCGGACTATGCCTTGTTGCTCCAGCACAGCAGAGATGTTGCTCAAGCCGGCCGTACCCTTGCAAGAACTGTTGGCGCTCCGCTACTGGCTGCTTGTGGCTTGCCGCAGGAATTGCTTCCTGCACTCGAAACGACCTTGATCCTGTGTGGCTGGTTACAAGACCTCGGTAAGGCAAACAGTCATTTCCAGACGATGGTTAGCAGTGCCCCAGAGGTGATACAGCTGCTACGCCACGAAACGGTGTCTGGAATCCTTGCAAAACTGGTTCCTGAATTTCAAGACTGGTTGGCTCCCCTTGGCAATGAGACAGTGCATGTTGCCGTCTGGGGAGCAGTAGGTCATCACCGCAAATTTGACGAGGAAACGAGTCCCAAGCAAGCGCCGCAAGCCATGACGGTTCTGCTCAGCCATCCAGATTTCAATAGCATTCTTCAGGAGATGGCTCAGGATCTCGGTTTGGGACAGCCGCCTAGTTTTCAAAAGGACTTGGTCATCTCTCGCAGTCTCAAGGAAAAGGGCGATCTGGGAGCCCTAGAAGTCTGCCAGGAACTAACTACGCTCTTTGAAGATGAGGAAGAGGCGTTTGCCTCTGCAGCCCGGCGTCAGTTTGTTGCACTCGTAAAAGCCCTGGGTACAGCTGCTGATGTTGCAGCAAGTGCAATTGACTTGGCCCCGAATAATGATCCGCTGAGAATGTGAGTTTCCAGCTTGGTTTTCCTTATCGTACAGGTGGATGCCGTTGCGGCGACAGCGGAGCCGCGATGGCATTCACCTGTTGCAAAAACTCCATCGGCGTTGCTCCTGCCAGGGCACTGTGCGGACGGTAGTGATTGTAATCCAGCCGCCAAGCCTCGACGATTCGTCTGGCATCCGGCACGCTCAAGAAGTAGTGGGCATTAAGACATTCATCCCGAAATTTCCCATTAAAGCTCTCGATGTGCGGCTTGTCCGTTGGCTTGCCCGGACGAGTGAAGGCGATGAGCACCCCACGCCGCGTTGCCCACTCCGCCAGTGCTCGACAGACGAACTCCGGCCCATTATCAACCAGCAATCGTTCCGGCAACTGCCGCTGGGCCGCCAGGGTTTCCAGCACCCGCACCACCCGCGCTGAGGGCAGGGAGGTATCGACTTCAATTTGTGGGCACTCCCGGCTGTAGACATCGATGATCGTCAAGGTCCGCAGTTTGCGTCCGTCGGCCAGGGCATCCTCGACAAAGTCCAGGCTCCATAGCTGGTTAGGGCGTTCTAAAGCCGGTGCTTCCGGCCTCCCAGACGGTCGGAAGCGGGGTTTACGCTTTTTTGGGCGCACCAGCAATCCCTCCTTGGTGCACAGTCGGTAGATTTTCTTGGCGTTGACCAGCCTGCCTTCCCTTCTCAGCAGCAGTGTCAGCCGTCGATAGCCATAACGCGGACGTTCGGCAGCCAACTGCTTCAGCCGTGCTAGCAACACGGGATCTTCAGTGCGATGACCGACTAACCGGGCGGTGGAGCGGTGCAACCCCAGCAACCGACAGGCTCGCCTCTGGGAAACCTGCAGGTCGGCTTGCAGGTAGGCGGCAGCCTGGCGTTTGGCTGCTGGGGTTAGAATTTTTTTGACAGCACCGCCTTGAGGGCATGAAGGTCGAGAGCTTGGTCGGCGACGATCTGCTTGAGTTTGCGGTTTTCTGCTTCGAGATCCTTCAGGCGCTGAGCTTCAGAGATTTCCATTCCACCGTACTTGGCCTTCCAGCGATAGTAGGTCTGCTCGCTGATACCGTGTCTGCGGCATAGCTCTGCCACGTTAGCACCGGCCTGCCCCTCACCCAGGATGGCAATGATCTGTTCAGTCGTGAAACGGCTTTTCTTCATGGTCTTCCTCGTCAGTGGTGTCGGCTGGAAGACTCACATTCTACGCGGTTCACTTTAGCGGTTGCACGTCACAATCGCCCGCCAGGGTATGTCAGTAGAGAAGTACTCGCTGTTGCGTTTCATCGAGGGCGAGATTGCAGTCGGTGTTACAACTGCCGATTTAACTGGCCTGATTCACCGCTGGGCCTGGAGTAAAACCAAAGCGCCCAGAGAATCCTGGAACCTTGAACGGCTGCCAGAAGGCTTCGAGATTCGGCCATTCCAGGAGCAAGTGAGAGATTCTAACTCCTCACTCACACTTGCCAGAGCCGGATGTGGGTCTGGTAAGAGCCTGGCTGCATATCTGTGGGCACGGCGGTATTGCGAGAGTTACACAAAACAGGAGCGGCCCTTCCGACTGTTCTTCTGCCTTCCCACCACCGGCACGACCACTGAGCATTATCGCGACTACGCCCTTGAGTGCGGCTTCCCGGCAGCCCTGGCCCATTCACGCTCAAGCGTTGATCTACAAAAGACCTCTTGCATGAATCAGGCCAAGGCTGACAGGGACAGCTCGTAGTTGTAGATCCCTGCCAGCAAACTCAACCGCAGACCGAACCGGCGGCGACGATTGCGATACGGACCAGCCAAAATCCGAAACACCTTCAGACGCCGATTGACATGCTCCACCACTATCCGTTGACGCGCTACAGCCCGGTTCCCTCGCTTCTGCTCCACACTCAACTGCCCTCGTAGAGGCTTTTTGCTCGGGGTTTGGCTGTTGGCATGGACTTTCCTTAAACCCTGATAGCCCTTGTCTGCCAGACACTTCACCCAAGGAGCAAAACGGGTGCGACTGTTTTTGAACACCCGCAAATCGTGGAGGCGACCACGGCTGCAGACGGTGCTGAGGATGCGGCGGCTTTTGGGCTCTACGACCAGTTGCGCTTTGAGGGTGTGGCATTTTTGTTTGCCGCTGTAGTAGTGCCTCTGCTTTTTTTGGGCCGTTCTATTGGCACTTCTGTCACATCGACAACGACCACTTCCAGTTGTACGTTCGTTTGAGCGCTTTGACGCGAAGGCAGCCGAAAGCGTCCGGATTGCACCAGCAGTCGCTCGACTTTGTGGACGATACGACAGACGGTCGATTCGTGTAGAGCCCAGCTTTGAGCGATGTGAAAGTAGGTGCGGCCTGCCCCCCGGATGGGGGGTACTCCCGCGAGTACTGCAGGGCAAGCAGCAACTGGTCTTCGGTGGAGAGTTTGGCCTGTCCGCCACGCTTGCCGGTGCGCTCCAGAGCGGGTCGAAGGACATCGACCATTGCCTGGAAGGTTTCAACTCGCACACCGCAGAGGCGTTTGAAGTCGGTGGGCTTGAGATGTTGGATATCCTGATAGCTCATCATCAGGGCAGAAAAGCAGTAGTGACCCTACTACTTGTGACCCATCCCAGGCATTCATGCAAGAGGTCTAATCAGTGACTCCTTTCGGAGTTGAGCACGAGAGTCCGACGGATGATTTTGCTGCACCTTCTTCGCGATTCAATCAGTGACTCCTTTCGGAGTTGAGCACATTCACGCTCCTGCAAAGTATTGCCTGGGCCAACTGGCGATTCAATCAGTGACTCCTTTCGGAGTTGAGCACCGGCCACCATCGACGCCATCGGATCTGCGACGGTGAGCGATTCAATCAGTGACTCCTTTCGGAGTTGAGCACCAAACCAAGTACATGCTCAGACTCGGAAAACATGCTGCGATTCAATCAGTGACTCCTTTCGGAGTTGAGCACCTCAGTGAATTGCTCATGATCTATCGAGGTCATGACGCGATTCAATCAGTGACTCCTTTCGGAGTTGAGCACGCTTTTGCTGGAGTTTCGCACCTCGCTAACAATCCGAGCGATTCAATCAGTGACTCCTTTCGGAGTTGAGCACGTTTTATTCCCGACGATTTATTATCAGCAATTAATGGCGATTCAATCAGTGACTCCTTTCGGAGTTGAGCACAATTTGATCAAATCGCGGAATATCTGCAATACTTGATGCGATTCAATCAGTGACTCCTTTCGGAGTTGAGCACTAGTAGTCCCGTCCGAACTCGACCGGCCCAGAGTAGCGATTCAATCAGTGACTCCTTTCGGAGTTGAGCACACATTGGCCGCGCCGCTGTCCGCCGGCTCAGCGCTGCGATTCAATCAGTGACTCCTTTCGGAGTTGAGCACATCCGCTTGTCCTGCGCCTCGACGAGCGTAGTCAGCTGCGATTCAATCAGTGACTCCTTTCGGAGTTGAGCACTTTATTACAATCCGTATTCAAGTGCTACCGCTTAGGAGCGATTCAATCAGTGACTCCTTTCGGAGTTGAGCACAGAACCAATCCGGCGGGTCTGAGATTTCCGATCGCACGATTCAATCAGTGGCTCCTTTCGGAGTTGAGCACTTTGGAGAGTAGAGATGCGCATTCCGAACGACTCGCGATTCAATCAGTGACTCCTTTCGGAGTTGAGCACCAGATTGTTCTGCTCGAAACCGAGGAGCACCTTCGGGGCGATTCAATCAGTGACTCCTTTCGGAGTTGAGCACAGCCACTGCCCGATTTCCCAATCCGACCACTCGCGGCGATTCAATCAGTGACTCCTTTCGGAGTTGAGCACCCCAGACCGTGAGCATCTGGCGGGAGTACACGTTGGCGATTCAATCAGTGACTCCTTTCGGAGTTGAGCACGGGTGGAAGCGGGCGCAGTGGACAACCTGGGCAAAGCGATTCAATCAGTGACTCCTTTCGGAGTTGAGCACTTGCCAGTGTTGGTTTTTTCGGGCGTAAAGAGCACGTGCGATTCAATCAGTGACTCCTTTCGGAGTTGAGCACGTGATAATACGGCGCAGGTTACGCGGCTTCTACTCGCGATTCAATCAGTGACTCCTTTCGGAGTTGAGCACAGAACCAATCCGGCGGGTCTGAGATTTCCGATCGCACGATTCAATCAGTGGCTCCTTTCGGAGTTGAGCACTAGTGCTCTGGCGCGGAGTAGTCGAAAAGCGTGCGGCGATTCAATCAGTGACTCCTTTCGGAGTTGAGCACTGCTTCTTGCAGACATTCCGGGGTTAGGAGAAAATCGCGATTCAATCAGTGACTCCTTTCGGAGTTGAGCACCAGGAGACTGCAATCGCCGATCTTGATCGGGGGTGCGATTCAATCAGTGACTCTGATCAGGCAGGATGCCGTAGCGATTGAGTACCAGTAGCGCACAGGTGGCCATGCGCACGGGCAACTCCTCCCACGGCTCGCCTTTTTGGGTAAGCGTCTGAAACTCGCGCTACATCGAGAGTAGTTTGTAATTCAATCAGTAATTTTTCGGAGATTGAATACTTTGTGATGAGGGGAGCAGATTGATTCGATTTTCGCTCAGGATGCTGGTTTCACACAGGCGATGCTGATATTTTTCCCAGCTTGAAATATTTCTTTCAAGAGTATTCAGTCAAAAGATGGATGCTCTGGAGGTCAGCCTCAAGCAAGCTGTGGAGAATAGTTCTATTGGAGGCGCACAAATGGAAGGGACTGCAACGAAAAAGACGGTCAGCGATCTCGAATATGATTTGCTCACCGTGCTCAAAGAAAAAGCCTGTGCTGTGACGGCATACGACACATACATTCGCGACGCCCAGAAGGTAGGATCGCAGCCCTGTGTCGAGCTGTTTCAGAAACTGCAGCAGCAAGATAATCAGTGTGCTGAGGAGTTGCGCCAGCACCTCACCCAGGTTATGCAAAAAGGCCGGATGTAGATTCCGGACTCCCAAAGTCGTGTAAACCGCATCCGAGTAGCGAGGGTAGGCAGGGTGGTCGCTGTAGCCTTAGAATCAGCCCTCTTGTAACCGTCACTGCTTGCGGTTCTGTGGGGCGCTGACGATGCTTCTCGCCTCCCCTATCCCACCGGATCTCTTGCTGCGGTAGGGGAGGCGTCGGCGGCATGGTACTCCTGGAGGGATTTGACGGTGAGAGTGCCCTGCTGGAGCGAGGCGATGGCGGCGGCACAGGCCCGTGCTCCAGCAAGGGTGGTGATGACGGGGATTTTTTGGGCGAGGGCGGTGCGCCGGATCACCTGAGCGTCAGTCTGCGCTTCGCTGCCGGAGGGGGTGTTAAAGACCAGCTGGACCTGCTGGTTTTTGAGCAGGTCGCCGATGTGGGGCCGGCCCTCGTGGATCTTGAGCACCTGTTCGACGGCCAGACCCTGGGAGCAGAGGTAGCGCTGGGTGCCCTCGGTGGCAATGACCCGAAAGCCAAGCTCGATCATCTCGCGGACGATCGGCACGACGGCGGCCTTGTCGCGGTCGGTGACCGAGACGAAGAGGGTGCCACGCACAGGCAGGCGCTGACCGGCTCCGAGTTGGGCTTTGGCAAAGGCGCGGCCAAAGTCGGTGTCGATGCCCATCACCTCGCCGGTGGAGCGCATCTCGGGGCCGAGGATCGTGTCGGTGCCACCAAATTTTTCAAAGGGCAGCACCGCTTCTTTGACGGCGATGTGCCTGGGGATGACTTCGGCGGTGAAGCCCAGTTCGCTCAGGGTGCGGCCTGCCATGACGCGGGCGGCGATCTTTGCGAGAGGAACGCCCGTGGCCTTGGCGACAAAGGGCACGGTGCGAGAAGCGCGGGGATTGGCCTCCAGAACGTAGACCTCTTCTTCGCCGGTCACTGTGCGCTTGACGGCGTACTGAACGTTCATCAGACCGACGACTTTGAGGGCGCGGGCCAGGCGGGCAGTCCAGTCGCGGATCACGGCGAGCACTTCGAGGCTCAAGGTGCGCGTCGGCAGCACGCAGGCCGAATCGCCGGAGTGGATACCCGCCTGCTCGATGTGCTCCATGATGCCGCCGATGACCACCTGGCCCTCGCGGTCGCAGATGGCGTCCACATCGACTTCGATCGCATCTTCGAGAAATTTGTCGATGAGAATCGGGTGATCGGGCTCGACCTGGACGGCGTGGGTCATGTAGTGGGCCAGTTCGTCGTCCGTGTAGACGATCTCCATCGCCCGCCCCCCGAGCACGTAGCTGGGCCGGACCACCACCGGATAACCGATCCGCCCGGCGACGGCGGTGGCATCGCTGCCCGAGCGGGCCATGCCGTTCGCCGGCTGGCGGACGCCGAGGGCCTGACAGAGCTGCTCAAAGCGCTCACGGTCCTCGGCCATATCGATCGAATCGGGGCTGGTGCCCCAGATCGGCACCCCCGCTTTTTCGAGGGGCACGGCGAGGTTGAGGGGAGTCTGCCCCCCGAACTGGACGATAACGCCCACCGGCTGCTCGGTCTCGAAGATGTTGAGCACGTCCTCGCGGGTGAGCGGCTCGAAGTACAGCCGGTCACTGGTGTCGTAGTCGGTGGAGACAGTCTCGGGGTTGGAGTTGACCATGATCGTCTCAAAACCGTCCTCGGAGAGGGCAAAGCAGGCGTGGCAGCAACAGTAATCGAACTCGATACCCTGGCCGATGCGGTTGGGGCCGCCGCCTAAGATCATCACCTTCGGGCGGTCACTGGGGCCAATCTCATTTTCCTGGGCGTAGCTTGAGTAGTGGTAGGGCGTGAATGCCTCAAATTCTGCCGCGCAGGTATCGACCGTCTTGAAGACCGGCAGGATACCCAGCTCCTGGCGGATGGCCCGGACAGCTTGTTCGCTGGTGCCCGTCAAAAAAGCGAGCTGGGCATCGCTGTAGCCCAGGTGCTTGGCCTCGCGCAACTCGGCGGCGCTCACCTGCAAAAGATCCCGGTGCTGCCAGTTTTGCTCGAAGGCCACCAGTTCGGCGAGTTTGTCGAGAAACCAGGGATCGATGGCGGTGAGGTCGTGGATCTGCTCGACGCTGAAGCCGGCCACCAGCGCCTGCCGAATCTGGAAGATGCGATCGGGGGTGGCGGTGCGCAACTGGCTTTTCAGGGTCTCAGCGTCGGGATTCTCCTCGATGCGGTCCGCTCCAAAACCAGAGCGCTTGATCTCAAGCGAGCGCAGCGCCTTTTGCAGCGATTCATTAAAAGTACGGCCAATCGCCATCACCTCGCCCACCGAGCGCATCGCCGTGGTGAGCACCGGCTCGGTGCCGGGAAATTTTTCAAAGGCCCAGCGCGGAATCTTGGTCACCACGTAATCGATGGTGGGTTCAAAGCTGGCGGGCGTCTGGCGGGTGATCTCGTTGGTGATCTCATCGAGGGTATAGCCCACCGCCAGCTTGGCGGCGATCTTGGCGATCGGAAAACCGGTGGCCTTGGAGGCAAGAGCCGAAGAGCGCGAGACGCGGGGGTTCATCTCGATGACGATCACCCGCCCGTCTTCTGGGTGGACGGCAAACTGAATATTCGAGCCGCCGGTCTCGACGCCGATCTCGCGGATCACCTTGATCGAGGCGTCCCGCAGGCGCTGATACTCCTTGTCGGTGAGCGTCTGGGCTGGGGCAACCGTGATCGAATCACCGGTGTGTACGCCCATCGGGTCAAAATTTTCGATCGAACAGATGATCACGACGTTGTCGGCCAGATCGCGCATCACCTCAAGTTCGTATTCTTTCCAGCCCAGGGCCGACTCCTCGACGAGCACCTGCGAGATGGGTGAAGCGTCGAGGCCGACTTTGATCATCCGCTCGAATTCTTCGCGGTTGTAGGCGATGCCGCCGCCGGTGCCCCCGAGGGTAAAACTGGGCCGCAGAATCAGCGGAAAAGAACCGATCTCCTCGGCCACCGCCTGCGCCTCCTCGATCGAGTGGGCAAAGCCTGAGCGCGGGACCGCAAGGCCAAGCCTGCCCATCGCCTGCTTAAAAAGTTCGCGGTCCTCCGCCTTTTTAATCGCCTCCAGCTTGGCTCCGATCAGTTCTACACCGTAGCGCTCGAGCACCCCCGACTCCGCCAGCTCAACGGTGACATTGAGCGCGGTCTGCCCGCCCATCGTGGGCAAAAGCGCATCGGGCCGCTCGCGCTCGATGATGCGGGCGACAATTTCAGCGGTCACCGGCTCGATATAGGTGCGGTCCGCCGTCGCCGGGTCGGTCATGATCGTGGCTGGGTTGGAATTGACGAGAACAATCTCGTAGCCTTCCTCGCGCAGCGCCTTGCACGCCTGCGTGCCGGAGTAATCGAACTCACAGGCTTGACCGATGACGATCGGCCCGGCACCGATCAGAAGAATCTTGTGAATATCAGTACGGCGCGGCACGACGAACGACCTGCAACTGGACAAACAGTCCTATCTTAGCCGCCTATCGCTCAGCCCTATGCTGCCCATTCCCTGCCTGGTTGCGGCGCGCCAGGCTCCCCTGCACCGAAGAGCGGTCCTGTGTACGATATGGAACCGATTTGATAGGATTTGAGACGCCGCGCTGGCTTGAGGGATGAATTTTCATACAGATGATCTGCGCATTCGCTGGACCGAGGTGGTGGTCTCTCCCGCCCGGCTGCACGAGGAGTTGCCCCTCAGCGAGACAGCAGCCTGGACAGTCTACAGCAGCCGCAAAGATCTCAAGGAGATCCTCGACGGCAACGATGACCGGCTCCTGGTCGTCGTCGGTCCCTGCTCGATCCACGATCCTCAAGCCGCCCGCGAGTACGCCCACCGCCTCAAGGGCCTGCGGGAAACACTGGCCGAAGATCTGCTCATCGTCATGCGGGTGTACTTTGAAAAGCCGCGCACGACCGTAGGCTGGAAAGGACTGCTCAACGACCCCCACATCGACAGCAGCTTTCGGATCAACGAGGGCCTGCGCCTCGGACGGCACCTGCTGTTGGATCTGGCGGAGTTGGGGGTACCGGCGGGCACAGAATTTCTCGACTTGATGACGCCGCAGTATCTGAGCGATCTGGTGAGCTGGGGAGCGATCGGAGCGCGCACCACCGAGAGCCAGGCCCACCGCGAACTGGCCTCCGGTCTGTCCTGTCCGATTGGCTTTAAGAACGGTACCTCCGGCAATCTGCAGATCGCGGTCGATGCGGTCGTCTCCGCTACCCATCCCCACGTCTTTCTGGGCCACAGCAAGGAGGGCCAGTCCGCCATCTTCGCGACCGTCGGCAATCCTGACTGTCACATCATCCTCAGAGGCGGTCGAGGCACGACCAACTACAGCGCCGAACACGTCGAGCAGGCGAGTGGCCAACTGCTCAAGGTCGGTCTGCCGGCGCGGGTGATGATCGACTGCAGCCACGCCAACTCAGGCAAAGATTACACCCGCCAGCCCCTCGTCTGCCGCGACATTGCTTCACAGATCGCAGGCGGCGAGAAGCGGATCTTTGGCATCATGATCGAGAGCCATCTGCTTGCCGGACGCCAGGACATCTGCCCCGGTGAGCCGCTCACCCACGGCCAGAGCATCACTGACGCCTGCATCGGCTGGGAGGAGACCGAGCTGTTGCTTAAAGAACTGGCCCAGGCAGTGCGCGCCCGGCGGGCCCGCTGCTTAAAAAGTTAAACTGGAGGAACAGACTGCCGCCAGGACGATGATTGCCACCCTCCCTCCCCGCGCTCTGATCGACCCCAGCCTCGATCTGTTCGAGGAAATCGAGCGGCTCAAGCACAAGCTGAACGCGGTGATCCTGGCCCACTACTACCAGGAGCCCGACATTCAAGATGTCGCCGATTATATCGGTGATTCTCTCGGCCTCTCCCGTCAGGCGGCCCAGACCAATGCCGATGTGATCGTCTTTGCAGGCGTTCACTTTATGGCCGAGACCGCCAAGATCCTCAGTCCCCAAAAGCAGGTGCTCCTGCCGGATCTGGCGGCGGGCTGCTCCCTTGCCGACAACTGCCCGCCCGATCGCTTCGCAGAGTTTATCCAGGCCCATCCCGGCCATCTGGTCATCTCCTACGTCAACTGCTCAGCGGCGGTCAAAGCCCTGAGCGATATTATCTGCACTTCTGCCAACGCCGCCTCGATCGTCGAGCAGATCCCCGCCGATCAGCCGATCATCTTTGCGCCCGACCGCAACCTTGGCCGCTACGTCAGCCAGCAGACAGGCCGCGACATGGTGCTCTGGCAGGGCACCTGCATCGTGCATGAGACTTTTTCTGAGCGCAAGCTGATCGGCCTCAAAACCCGCCATCCGGGTGCCGAAGTCATCGCCCATCCCGAGTGCGAGCCCCAGGTTCTCCGCCACGCCGACTTTATCGGTTCGACAACGGCACTTCTCAACTATGCGGGCAAAAGTACCGGCGAGGCGTTTATCGTCGTCACCGAGGCGGGCATCCTGCACCAGATGCAGAAAGCCCATCCGCACAAGACCTTTATCCCCGCCCCGCCCCAAAATAACTGCGCGTGCAACGAGTGCCCGTTCATGCGGCTCAACACCCTCGAAAAACTCTACCTGTGTATGCGGGATCGGACCCCCGAGATTACCCTCGACGAGACTATTCGCCAGCGCGCCCTGCGGCCCATCGAGCGGATGCTTGAGATGAGTCCTCCTGTCCCAGGGGGCGGGTAATCCTGCTGTCAGGTCGCTCCTCCGGGCAGGCTGGAGGGCACCAGGATCGCTCGAAATCCCTTGTCTGAAAGCAACTGCACCAGGTGGTTGGCGTTGTCTTCGGAGGCAAAGACACCGACCTGGTAGGCAGGTTTGCCGTCGTGGGTCTGGGGCAGCACCTTTGAGACCAGTTCTTTGAGGCGCGGCAGATCGGCGTCGCTGCTGCCGGTAACCAGTACCCGGTAGGCGGTCGCCGATTTGGCCGTCGTAGCCGCCAGGGGTTCAGAGGTGGCCGATTGGAGCACAGATTTTGCCGGCTCCGCTGCTTTTGGTGCTTTAGCTGGAACCGGTGCCTCTGGTTTGGGCGCTGCTTTTGCCACCGGTTCTGAAGCTCTGGTCGTTGTCGGAGGGGCTACTACTTTTGTATCTGGTCCGGCTGTTTTGGCGACGGGCTTCGCCGCTCCGGTTGCAGCGATTGCAGCCACAGGTTCTGCTTTGGGTGCAACCGGCTTGTTGGCAGCGCTGGTCGTCACGTTCTTAGAAGCAGGTCTGGCCGCCGGCACGATAATCGCCTTGAAGCCCTTTTCGTTGAGTTGCTGAACCAGGCGGTCGGCGTTGTCCTGGGTCGTAAAGGTGCCCACCTGCAGGTAGGACTTGCCCTGGTAACTCTGGGATTTGGGTTTGAGGGCCAGCCCCTTGATGCTGCTGAGGCGGGAGGGCTTGCTCTCGTTGACCAGCACCCAGAAACTATCGGTCTGGGTCGGGAGGTTTTGGGCGGCGAGGGCGACGATCTCAGCCTCCGCTGTCACCTGGCCTGCCAGAAGCGGCTTGAGCCACTTGTTGCCGAGGGCCACGATCGGAATCGCCGGTTTGGTGACGTTGTTGACGTCGGCCTTGCCATTGTCGGCGAAGGTGTTGTTTCCCGCTTCGCTCTCGTTGCCCAGATCCGCGTTTGCGAGCAAGATCACGACCACGCCGCTGCGCTTGTTGTTGGCGATCGTGTTGTTGCGCAAGACAGGTTCGGCCCGGCCCTCGATCACGACGCCGTCCATATTGTTGCGCACGATGTTGCCGAGAATGCGCGGTCTGGACTTGCCGGTGACGTTGATTGCAAAGCCCGTATTCTCAAACACATTGTTCTCGATGGTCGGCGTCGAAAGATCGGCAGCCGTCAGTCCGTCGGCGATGTTTTGAGAGAACGTATTGTGGTTGATCTTGGCGCTGCTGGTGCCGCTGATAAAGATGCCGTCGTGGGCGCTGCCGATAAAGGAATTGTCAGAAATCACCGGGCTGACCGATTCGATCCAGAGGCCGTAGCCGCGATTGTTGGGATTGCTGATCGTTACACCCCGGATCGTCACGCCCTTGCCGATCACAATCGTCACATCCTGACTGGCAAAAGTCGGGCTGGTGTGTTTGCCGCCGCCGACAATCTTGATCCCCTCGCCCTTGGTCGATTCGTTGCCCACCAGTTCGAGCCCGTCGAGGCGCAGGGGAAATTGCTCGCCGCTCGCCTCTGAATATTCGCCCTCGGCTAACTGAAGAACGCCCCTGGCTGGAACTGCCTTTGCGGCGCGCGAAATTGTCTTGAAGGGATTTTGTTTGGTACCGTCGCCGGCGCTGTCATTGCCGTTGATCGGATCGACATGAACCGCCGATAACTCCTGACTCGATTCGGGTTCAGCCTGAACCATCCTGGTGATCGATGCGCCCGGACCGAGAAGCGATAGAGCAAGGGTCCAGCCGGTCAGGCTGCGGACCATTTTCGCTGAAAACTTCATTCCCACTCCTCAACGCCTTTGGTAAAAGCATAGGTCGGCGACACTACATTAGCATGTAAAAACCCAGTATTCGGGGGATGCTCCACAACATTTAGCGTCGATTTGTTCTGCCCATAATCACCAGGAACGATCCCAATTTATGTGCCAGCCGCTGAGTAAGAACTCCGACGAAGCAACCTGCCTGCGGGCAGCGGTGCGACAATAGGGCAGCAACCGATTCTTTCGATCCCCCGCCGTGGAGCAGCGCACCTTCTTGAAGATTCTTGACGCCAACCTCGATCGGGCTCGCGAGGGTCTGCGGGTGGTAGAGGAGTGGTTCCGTTTTGGTACAGGACAGGCTGCCCAGGTAGCCGAGTGCAAGGCCCTGCGCCAGCAATTGGCCCACTTTCACACAGAGGCGATGCGCAGCGCCCGCGACACGCCCCACGATCCGGGAACCGCCCTCGATCACCCCGACGAGCAGCGGCGAACCCACCCGCTCGATCTGCTGCGGGTCAACCTGGCCCGCATCCAGGAAGCGCTGCGGGTCATCGAAGAGTACGCGAAGCTGGTCGAGCCGGCGCTGGCCGAGGCCGCCAAGCAGTGGCGCTACCGGGTCTACGCCCTCGAAAGTGCCGCCACCGGCAGCGACCTGCGCCAGAAGCTGCAGAAGGCGCGGCTGTATCTGGTGACCTCGCCCCACCCGGACCTGTTGGGTATCGTGGGCGCTGCCCTGAAGGCGGGCCTGCCCCTGGTGCAGTTGCGCGACAAGGACGCCCCGACCCGTCCACTGCTCGATCTCGCCCTGCGCCTGCGGGATCTGACCAGTCGCTACGGCGCACTCTTTATTATCAACGACCGCGTCGATCTGGCCCTCGCCGCTGGTGCGGACGGCGTCCACCTCGGGCAGAGCGATCTGCCCCTCGCTGCCGCACGGGCATTGGTGGGACCGCGCCTGCTTATCGGCCAATCGACCCACGCCCCTGAGGAAGCCGAGCGGGCCGTCGTCGAAGGAGCAGACTACATCGGCGTCGGGCCGGTCTGGGCCACCCCCACCAAGCAGGGCCGCTCTGCGGTCGGCTTCGAGTACGTCCGCTACTGCCGGGGGCACATCCCCCTGCCGGGCTACGCGATCGGTGGCGTCGATGAGACCAACCTGCTCTCGCTCCTCGCCGCCGGGGCCGATCGCGTCGCCGTCGTGCGTGCGATCATGGCGGCAGAAGATCCGGCCAGAACGACGGCGTATTTTCTGGAGAAACTGGACAGTGGAAGCTGACAAGACGATTCGCCTCAACGGCGACGAGCGGGCGGTAGCAGCGGGAACGACGGTGCTCGCCATGCTCGAACAGTTCAAGCTCGAACCGCGACTGCTGGTCATCGAGCGCAACGGCGACATTTTGCACCGCCAGGACTGGCAGAAGACGATCGTTCAAAGCGGCGATCGCTTCGAGATCGTGACGGTGGTAGGCGGCGGCTAGAACTGTGCCAGCCGACGACGAGGCCGCCTATCGCTTTCGCGCCGCCCTGCCCCTGCTGCCACCGGGAGCGCGGCTGCTGGTGGCGGTTTCCGGCGGTCAAGATTCGCTGTGCCTGCTCAAGCTCCTGTTCGACGCCGCCCCCATTCAAAAATGGTCCCTGCACGTCGGCCACCTCGATCACCGCTGGCGTCCTGATTCTGAGCGCACCGCCCAGCAGGTGGGCCGGCTGTGCTGGAGTTGGGGCATCCCCTTTCACCTGGCCATCGCCAAAGAAGTGCCCCATAGCGAAGCGGCAGCCCGCGCCTGGCGCTACAGCTGGCTTGAACAGGTTGCTCTCGGTCTGGGTCTGGAGCGGGTACTCACCGCCCACACCTTGAGCGACCGGGCCGAGACTCTGCTTTTTAACCTGCTGCGGGGCAGCGGCGGCACGGGTCTTGCCAGCCTCGACTGGCAGCGTCCCCTGGGCCGATTGCAACTTATCCGTCCACTGCTGGATATCAGCCGCGCCCAGACCGCCGCCTTCTGTGAAAAGCACGATCTGCCCGTCTGCATCGATGCGAGCAACTTCGATCTTACCTACCGCCGCAACCGCATTCGCCTGGAACTGCTGCCCTACCTGCGCGAGCACTTCAACCCCCAGATCGAAGCGGCCCTGGTCCAGACCGCCGAGGTGCTGCGCGCCGAATCGGACTGTCTTGAGGCGCTCGCTGCACCCCTCTACGCCAGCTTGATCGACAACCAGCAACTCAACCGCCGCCAACTGGCCCTCCTGCCCCTCGCCCTCCAGCGCCGTGTGGCCCGCCACTGGCTTGCCACCGTCCTCCAGCGAGCGCCCAACTTCGATCAGACCCGCGCCGTCCTCGCCTGCCTTTCTGCCGTCAACCACACCCGCACCGCCCCCCTCGCCCAGGGACTTTTAATCGAAGTGCGCGGTGAGTGGTTGGCGCTCGTACCTTCTTAGAGCAACTTATCTTTCGACCGTAAAGTTCACCGTCGAGCGAAGCTTTCTCCCCGAGGGCAAGATAATTTCGATGGGCCCTGATCGCGCGTCCGGTGGAACATCGGCGGTCAGCTCGGTTCTGCGGACGATATTCACGCCCGTAGCCGCTTTGCCGTTAAAGAAAACCTGGGTACCGCGCCTCAGGTTCTCACCGGCAACGGTAATCGTGACGGAGGTCTCCCCAGCGACGCCGTGGGTGGGAACGATGCTCACGATCTGCGGCCCTTCTACGGGCACCGGTGGCGGGGGAACGATCGGCGGTCTGGTAGCCAGTACCTCGAAGCGGGTACTGGAAAATGTACTCGCTCCCGAAGGCAGGCGGACCTCGATCGGGCCGCTGCGCGCCCCGATTGGAATATCGGCGGTCAGTTGCGTCCGACGCACGATCGTCACTCTGGGGGCTGGAACACCGCCGAAGAAGACCTGCGTGCCCCGCACCAGCGCCGGGCCTGCCGTCGCGACCGTCACAAAACCCGCTCCCGGCGTCCCCTGGGCTGGAGTGAAGCTGACGATGCTCAAGGTGGGCGCACTGGGCCGGGGCGGATTGGTGGGAACGACGGGGATCGTTCCCCCGCCCGTTTGGGCAGCCGGTAGCAGCGTCAGCACCTGATCGCGGTTCTCGTCAGTCAGCTCGACGGGCTTTGCCGGAAGGCAATTTCTCGGGTTCGCCGGTTCGCAGAAGCGCACGCTGTAGGTGCCGGTGGGCTGCTCGGAGCGAAAGAAGATGTAACCGGCGCTATCGATGCTGGTCGAGACGGAAGCAGCACTCGATAGGGCGTTGATCTTGACCTCGCGCGCCGCCGGGTTCGGTTGCAACTGGGCAAGGAGGGCCGGGCCCGCCTTGAGAACGACCAATCGGGTGCCAGCAAGGAGCCTGGCGCTGGTGTAGAGCCCGGCAATCTGCTGGGGAGCGACGTCGATCTGCCTGGCGCTCTGGGCCGGATCGGGTTTGCCAAATAACAGCCGCGAAAGATCGACGCTGGCCGTTCCGGCGAAGCGCGTCCCCTCGCCCTGGGTTCCCGAAAAGAGGGCTCCCACCGAGAGCACGAGGATGTTGTTGCCCAGCGAGACGCTTGGACCGGCGTAAAGACTGGCATCGGACGGAGCGATCCCGGCGGCGATGCCGGGGTTGGCCACCGGATCGCTGCCGTCGCCCAGATAGACGTTGATGCCTGTGAGGTTGCGGCTGCCGGCACTGGAGACCAATAGGCCCGTGATCAGGCTGAGGCGCTCGCTGTTGAGTGGCCCCGTCGCGACCCGTTCGCTCAGTTGGGGAGCCAGCAGGTTGACCAGCACCAGCAGCGGATTGGCCTGACCGGCCCCGGCTGCTTCGGCGATCGCCTCGCTTCTGAGCTTTTGTCTGGAGGTGACGGTGCTGTCCTTGAGCCGAACCGGCGGCAAATTGGGATCAGCGAGCAGCGTCTCCGTCAACTTGAGGGTCTGCTCGGCACCGTTTTTGGGATCGAGGACGATGCCGATATTCTCAGCGACGATCCGCACCCCAAAGCGATAGTAGGTTTTGCCACCGGGCAGGCTGCCCTGGTAGGGCGTAAACTCCCAGACCAGGTTGGTGAGCACCGTCGGCTGCAGGCTGCCCACCTGAATCGTCAGTCTGGCTCCGCCGTAATCTTTGAGGATCTCCAGCACCCGCTGCCGGTCGAGGGCAACCGCCGCCGCCTCGCCCAGATCCGTCCCCATGCCGTTTTCGATCAAGAACTTTAAGTACCCGTCCTGCGAATCTGGATCCAGCTCCTCCGTCCCGTTCAACCAGCGATAGATCTGGGCCGCTCCGGTGTCGGACTTGATCAAGTCCGTGCTGAAGTCGCGGTTGGACTGAATAAACGCCTGGTTGGGAATGCGGATCGCATCGAGTTTGCGCAGGCGCAGCGAAAGATCCTCCTCCACCGGCAGGATGGGCCAGGTGACGGTGGCGACAGTGTTGAGGACGCGGGTGCGGGCGTCGCGGACAATCTGGCTGAAGAGTGCCTGAAGCGAAGTGTTCTGCAGGGCCAGTGCCTCGGCCTGGAAGCTGGCGATCGGTGCCTGGGCGGGCAATCTCACCGCCCCGAGCAGTAGCCCCACCAGAACGATTGCACTGCACCTGAACCATCTGCTCCCCAACTCATCACCCCCCTGGGATTAGAAAAAAAGCGAACTCGCTGTGACGCAGTGCGCCACCGGCCCGCTCCCGTAGACCAGCATCCCGACCAGGGCGTTGTTCTCATCCACCACCGGCGCTCCGGAATCTTGCTCCTCAAAGTCCGCGCCGTCGGTGGTCTCGATATCGAAACCCAGGACATCTGAGCCACCCAGAGCGGCGGAGACGGGCCGAAAAAGACTGCTCGCCCTGGCTACGATCGCCGTTCGGCCTGCACCAGCGCTCAGCAGCCGCACCGGCAACGCCTCCCGCACAGGGGCGAGATCCCCCAATTTCAAGATCGCACCGGTAGCGCTCCCCTCGACGAGCTTGATGAGCACCGCCGCTCCGGCAACCACCGTGGGACCGAGCAGCGTCTGAATCCGGTCGATCGTACCCAGTTGCCCGCCCGGATCGCCCGCCAAGACGACCTTTGCTCCTCGAAGGCGCTCAAAACCAGCCTGCACCTCCCGAAAGACCAGGCCCAGGGCAGAAGCGACCAGTACCGTCGAACCGTCCGGCGCAAAGCCACCAAGGGCACAGGCACTGGAAAGCCCACTCTCAGGGATCCCATCGAAGGCCAGCCGCCGGATCAAGACCATATCTGCCTCCCCCACCTCAGAGTGCATCGATGAGGGCTGTGGCAATGGCGAGGGCGAGATCCCTGCGCACCGCCGGTGCAGCCGGATTGCGGTTGAGCAGGTCGTCCACCTCCTTGACATCGATAAATTCGGTCTCGACCAGGCAGGCCCGGCACCGGGCGTCGCCCTCCGTGTTCCCCAGGTCCGGATCGTTTAAGACCCCCAGCCCGCCCGGCCCGGAGGTTGTATCCACCTTTACCCCCCGGTCCCTGGTGGCGGGGCGGTGGGTGCGCAGACTCCTCAAGACGGCACTTTGAACGCGGGTCGCAAACTGGAGATCCGCGTCGTAGTTGACGTTTCTGGGCCGGGAGCGAATAAAGGCTTCGGTGCCGCTACTTTGCCCATTAAAAGCGTTGAAGTGCAGGCTCAAAAACAGATCGGCATTTTTTGCCTTCGCCGTTCTGGCCCGCGCCTGGATGCCGATATTGACATCGGAGCTGCGGGTGAGAAACACCTTCAGATCGTGACCGCCGGCAGCGGCCAGATCGCCCAGCGCCTGTTGAACCCGGCGGGCCAGATCGAGGGTCATCTGCTTTTCGAGGATGCCGCTGAAGCTGGTGGCATTGTTGGCCGAGCTGCCGCCCACGTTTGCAGTGCCGCCGTGGCCCGGATCGAGAACGATCACACCGCTTTTGGCCGTTCCGGCAGGTGGAGATACGACGACCGGCCCATCGGACGCATCGTCGCCCAGAGGCGCATCGTCGAGCAATCCCGCCGCCTCAGAGAGCAGATTGAGCACCTTCTGGGCATAGCTGGGCGTCGAAGGAGCAGGCGCATAGATAGGACCGATAAATTCGATGAATTCTTGTCCGGTCGCGGTGTGGGAGCGCCAGCCCGCGTAAGGGGGCCGATCGATAAAAAACCAGTAGCCCCGGATAAAATCTTCGAGATTGCCAAAGTCGCAGTAGTCGCCCCTGCCGTCGGAGGCATCGTAGCTCACCTTGGTGGCATAGGGTTGCATCTCCTCGCGCCACTTGATGCCGCCAAAGTTGTAGTGATCTTGGGCAAGGGCAGAGGTCGCCCTGCCACTTTCCAGGAGCCATTGGGCCAGGGTCACCGCTTTTAGTTGCGGAAATTCAATCGTCAGGGCAGCGTAAAGATTGACCAGATCCCTCAGCAAGCTGTTCATCGGGTGGCACTCCAGCGAAACTCACCCCAGTTGAAGGGGAGTATTGCACAGGTTTGTGATCGAGATAGTAGTAATTAGTTGCTCAAGAGAGATTTTATGCGTTTATCTAGGGTTCGCGGGGCTTGCGCAGTTGCTCGATAATCTCGCGGGCGGCCTCCTTGCCCCCGAGGCCAAAGGCGATGCCGCCGCTAATCATTACCAGGCCGACGATGCCGCCAATCAAGATATAGATCACCACCCGCGAGATGCCCAGCTCCGCCAGCGCTGCCAGCAGCGCCAGACCGTAGATGAGCGCCTGCAGCGCCGTGGCAACGTAGCCGTAGGCAGCGGGCAGACTCGCAGCGATGATCCGGCGCAAAAGGGTGCCGAAGACAACTGCCAGCAGCACGATCGCAAGGGCAGAAAAAACCTGGGGAATATAAGTAAAAAGCCCGGCGATAAACTGCTCGACCTGCGGCAGATTGGCCGCATCGGCGGCGAGCAAGATCGAGGTGACAAACAAGAACCAGTAGGTGACCTGACCACTGAGGCGGGCCGCATCGATGCGCAGGTTGGTGTTCTCGAATAGCTGAAAACCAAAATTCTCACCGAGCAACTTCTGAAAATTGACCCGCTGCAGGATGCTGCGCACAATTCGACTGAGCAGCGCAGCGATGAACCAGCCCACCAAAAAGATGAGCAGCGCAGCAATCAAATTGGGCAGATAGCGAAACAGCAGATCGACAATGCTCTGCTGAAAGCGCTGCAAGACAACGGGCCAGCCACCTGTCTCCATAACTTCTCTTGTACCCGCCCAACCGGCAGGATGGCGCAACTGTGCCAAAATTGAGGACGAGAAGCCGTTCAAGACACTATTTTATGACCAGCGCTGCCCCAGCAAAAGTGCAATACGAAGCAGTGATCGGCCTGGAAGTCCACGTGCAGCTTTCCACGGCCACCAAGTTGTTCTGCCACTGCTCGACCCAGTTCGGCAATGTGCCCAACACCAACATCTGTCCCATCTGCACCGGTCAACCGGGCACCCTGCCGGTGCTGAACGCGCAGGCCCTCGACGACGCGGTGCTCGCCGCCACAGCCCTCAACTGCCAGATCCATCCCCAGGGGATCAGCAAGTTCGATCGCAAGCAATACTTCTATCCGGATCTGCCCAAGAACTATCAAATCTCCCAGTACGATCTGCCCCTTGCCGAGCACGGCTGGCTTGAAATTCAACTGGAAGGCCAGCCTGCCAGGCGCATCGGGATTACCCGCCTGCACATGGAAGAGGACGCCGGCAAGCTCGTCCACGCCGGAGCGGAGCGGCTGTCGGGTTCTACCCACTCACTGGTCGATTTCAACCGCTCCGGGGTACCGCTGTGCGAGATCGTCTCCGAGCCGGACATCCGCAGCGCCGCCGAAGCGGCTGCCTACGCCGAAGAGTTGCGCCGGATCGTGCGCTACCTGGGTGTGAGCGACGGCAACATGCAAGAAGGCTCGATGCGCTTCGATCTCAATATCTCGGTGCGGCCTGTGGGCCAGGACAAATTTGGCACCAAAGTCGAGGTCAAAAACCTCAACAGCTTCAACTCCCTGCAGCGGGCCGTCGAGTTCGAATTTGTCCGCCAGGTGGATTGCCTCGCATCGGGCGAGCGAATCGCCCAGGAGACGCGCCTCTGGGACGAAGCGTCGCAGCGCACGATCTCGATGCGCTCCAAAGAAGAAGCCAACGACTACCGCTATTTTCCCGAACCGGACCTGGTGCCGATCGCCTTCAGTGCCGAGCAACTCGAAAATTATCGCGCCCGGCTGCCGGAGTTGCCCGCTCAAAAGCGGCAGCGCTACCAGCAGGAACTGGGCCTGTCGGCCTACGACGCGCGCGTCCTCACCGACGAGCGGGAGAGCGCCGAGTACTTCGAGAAGGTGGTCGCCCTCGGTGCCCCAGCCAAGCAGGCGACCAACTTCGTCACCGGGGCCATCGCCGCTTACCTCAACGAGTCGCGCGAATCGATCGCCCAGCTTAAAGTGACGCCTGAGGGCCTGGCAGAATTGCTTGCGCTCATCAACCAGGGTAAAATTAGCAACCGGATAGCTAACGAGCTTCTACCCGACTTGTTCAAGGCAGGGGGCTCCCCCCGCGCCCTCGTCGAGGAGCGCGGCCTGGTGCAAATCAGCGACCGGGGACAGCTTGAGCAGATCGTGGACGAGGTGCTGGCAGGGGAACCCGACTCGGTGGCTGCCTACCACGGTGGCCGCACAAAAGTTTTCGGTTCCTTTGTCGGCAAGGTGATGAAAAAAACGGCTGGTCGCGCCAATCCCCAGGTGGTCAACGAGCTGTTGCTGAGCAAACTGGCCCAGCAACCGCCTGCCCCCTCCGAGGAACAGCAAACCCCTGCCGATGCCCAGACGGAGCCCCCCACACCCGGCGAGCCGCCTCAAGCACCCACCGGATCCGGGGAAGAGCCGCCAACGCCTGTTAGTTAGTCGCCAAGACACCCACGCATATGCATGGAGAACCTCCAAAAATGATGTCACTGTCAAAGCTTGCCGCTTCCTCGCTGGTTGCCCTGATCGCGGTGTCGGCCCTCGGTCTGGCCGCCCAGGCCAAGCAGATCGACGTCAAGATGGGCGCTGACACCGGTCAGCTCGTCTTCGTCCCCAACAAGATCGATGCGGCTCCCGGCGACACGATCAAGTGGACGCTCAACAAGGCCGGCCCCCACAACGTCGTCTTCGACGGTGCCAAGTCAGCCGATCCGACAGCGGCCAAGGCGATCAGCCAGACCAAGCTGCTCAGCAAGCCCGGCGATTCCTACACCTCGACGATCCCGGCATCCGCCAAGAAGGGTACCTATTCCTTCCACTGCGTACCGCACCTGAGCGCCGGGATGATCGGCACGCTGACCGTTAAATAAGTCCAGCGCCGTTCGTTCAATGTCCAATAAGCCAAAAACCGGCCCGCGGGCCGGTTTTTTTTGATGCTGTCCCTATCGGTAGCGGTGCTATTCTTTGACAGGACCATCCGCAGTCACCAGCGATGAGCATCAAGTATCGCCGCGTTCTACTGAAGTTGAGTGGAGAAGCCCTGATGGGCGATCGCGAATTTGGCATCGATCCGGAGGTGGTCAAGATGCTGGCCGACGAGATCGCGAGGGTGGTCGAGGCCGGGGTCGAACTGGCGGTGGTCGTGGGAGGCGGCAATATCTTCCGGGGCGTCAAGGCGAGTGCTTCCGGGATGGACCGGGCCACCGCCGACTACGTCGGGATGCTCGCCACGGTGATGAACGCCCTCACCCTCCAGGACGCCCTGGAGCAGCAACACCAGATCCAGACGCGGCTGCTGTCGGCGATCGAGATGAAGGAGGTGGCCGAACCTTTTATCCGCCGCCGCGCCATGCGCCACCTCGAAAAGGGACGGGTGGTGATCTTTGGTGCCGGTTCCGGCAATCCGTTTTTTACGACCGACACCACCGCTGCCCTGCGCGCCGCTGAGATCGACGCAGAGGTCATCTTCAAAGCCACCCGCGTCGATGGCATCTACGACGCGGACCCCAAGTTCAACCCGGACGCCCAACGTTACCAGACCATCAGTTTTCAACAGGTGCTCGTGCAGGATCTGCGCGTCATGGACTCGACGGCAATTGCTCTCTGCCGCGAAAACAATATCCCGATCATTGTTTTCAATGTCTTTGAGAAGGACAATATCTACCGGGCTGTTAGCGGCGAGGCGGTGGGCACCTATGTTTCGTAGGTTGCCGGCAGCAAATCTATGCGAGCGTGTCCGGATGATGCAAAATGGGGTGGAATTGAGCCTGATCGAGAACAGCCATGGGTTTTGCCGACGTTACGATTGCTGAGCTGGCCGAAGATTATGGTCTGAGCCAGGACCAGATCTTTGCCCTGTGCAGACAATTTGGCATTCCCTTCCGCGATGCGCAGAGCTTCCTCGCCCTCGAGGACGCCAAGCAGATCATCCTGGAAGTGCGCAACCATCCTGTGGCCTTCCCCGTCGAGCCGCCCCGCAGTTGAAAGAGGAGAACCGAGCACTCTATGTTCAGCAAGCAGTTTGGATGGTTATCGTTGATTGCACTCGTCCTGGCGGGCTGTTCCGGTGGTCAACCGGCAGCACAGGCTCCCGCAGATACAGCGGCGGCTGCCATTCCTGAGCTGGCGAGCTTCAGCCCCGCCGACCTCAAACAGGGCAAAAAGCTCTTTGCTGCCAACTGTGGGCGCTGCCACGTCGGCGGCCAGACCTACGGCACCTACGGCAGCACCGACGTCAACCTCTCCTTTGCCCGGTTGAGTGAATCGACACCGCCGCGCAATACGGTCGATGCCCTCATCGATTACATGAAAAAACCGACGAGCTTCGACGGCAAGACAGACCTCATTAAGACCGGTGAGCACGCCTCCTACGAAGGGCTGGGCGATGACAAATTGCGCTTGATCGCCGCCCACATCATCAAAGAAGGCAAGTCCAACCCAGGTTGGGGCAAAGGCAAAAATATTCGTTAGCGGGTGAGAAAAAAGCATGACGAAGCGGAGCTGGTATGCCCTGGGGCTGAGCAGCCTGCTGCTGGCTGCCTGCAGCACCAATGCGGGGGGCGTGCGCGACAAGTACGTCAACATCAACCTCGCAGTCCGGGGACCGGTCGATCTACCCGCCGACACCAAAGGCAACCTCCAGACTTTTACCCCCGAGGATATCTTCGCGGGCAAAAAACTCTTCGAGTCCAATTGCCAGAACTGCCACGTCGGCGGCGTAACCACCCCGAATCCCAAAGTTTCGCTGGCGCTCGCCAAACTGCAGGGGGCAACGCCGCCGCGCGACAACATTCAGGCCCTGGTGCAGTACATGCGCAATCCGATGAGCTACGACGGCAAAGAAGAAGTCCCCAACTGCCGCAAGGCGACCTATCTCAAAGACGACCAGCTGCAGAATCTGGCAGCTTTTGTTCTGCGGGCCGCTCAAAAGGCAAAAGGCTGGGGAACGGCGCGCCTGGAGAGCAACCAGGACTTGATGAGCACGCCGCCCAAATAATCAGCGGCGGGCCGCCACTGGCGTCGCCTGAATTAAATAGGTGCCCTCCAGATTCAACAGGCCGGGCTGGAGACTGATGCGGCGCAACTCCACCTCGGGACCGAGCTGGATCGGCAGATTTACCAGCGCCTCGATCGGGGCACTCTCACCGTTCTGACCCACCAGGCGCGGATCGACCAGGCGCAACTGGTGGGCGGAGGCGACGGCGATACCGCTGGCGAGCCTGAGGGCAGCCGGTTCACCGCTCGCCAGACGCACGGTCGCCGCCGCTTCCAGCCGATCGGCGAGCAGGCGCACGTGGGGATCGCGAATTTCCATCGGTATTTCTGTCTGTCCGTCGCCACCAAACTGGGCCGGCAACTTGATCGTCAGGCCCCGAATTTGATCTTGAAAAGTCTGGGATGCCAGGTAGGTATTCACATCCTGCTCAGAAAGGCTGAGGGCCAGATCTGCCCGCACGGGCCGCTCAAGCCTCAGACCACTGATCAATCCCGAGCGCACATTCAGCCGGATGTCAGAACCGCGCATCTGCAACGAGCGCGCCGGGATGCCCTGATAGACAATATCGCGTCCCGAAATCTCGATGCTGCGAATCTGGCCATTGACCATCTCAGCATCCGGACCATTGACAGCGACGCGCAGATCCTGCACCTGCTGGACCTGGGTACGAATCCATGCCTGCAATAGGGGGCTGAGCAGATTGCTGAACACCTGAGATTGAACGGGTAGAGAAAACACACTCAACAGCAACGCAGAGGCCGTTGCCAACACTACGGTGCGCAGGCGCATCTTGCAAGCCCTCGGACATTCTCTCCAGCATGGCATATGGCCAGGAAGCGGCTTATGTCCAAAGGGATGCATTGCACATCAAGAAAACCTGACCTTTGGGCCAGTCGGAGGCCGCTGGCCTCCGGGGGGAGCGCGCTATAGTGAGATCGCTTTGCAAGTGAATGTAAAGCTTGATACAACATCTCGCTTCACAAGAGAGTCAACAATCCATGCTTCCCAAAAAGTGGTTCGGCGGCTTTGCTGCAAGCAGCTCCTGGGGGCGCTACGTACTGCCCCTGGCGCTCGCTGCCCTTGTTCCCCCAGCCGTCTTTCATCTCACCCGGCCAGCCGCCGGCCAGACAACCCAGAGCGATGTTCAAGTATCGGATCCCGGATTGTGGGATATGGAATTTACCCACCTGCCCGGCGATAACCGCTTTGTCTGGGCGACCAACGGGGGCCAAGTCTGGATCGGCACCGTCGATCTCAATACTGGCAACTTCGTTCCGTCCTCGGGCAAAGTCACCAAAGTGACCAGCGGTGCCTATGCGCCGATTCCGGTGGGCAACGGCCCGGAGTGGGTCTTCTCCGCCGAGCACGGTCCAGAAGTGGCCTACACCGTCAAGGGTCCCAACGGTGTGCGCCAGCTCGGGCTCGCTTACCTCGACGGCAGCCAGTGGATCGCAAGCACCCTGGCCAACTCCGACAACGAAGCCGCCCCGATCGGTAGCCTCGATGTAGACGATGCCAATCCGCGCCTCGCCTACACCAAACAGATCCTCAATGGCTCAGCCATCAAGGAGTACTGGCGTTTTACCGACTCTTCTGCCGACGAGCAGATGCCCGGCGACGGCACCCAGGGCCTGCGCTGGGTACCAGGAATGCAGGCGATCGGGGTCAACAGCAAAGTCAACGGCCAGCGCCAGGCATTTTTGTACGACATCAACAGCAAACAGTTCAAGCAGCTCACAGCCGACTCCGGCTCAAAGACGAGTGTCTTTTTCTGGCAGGCTCCCGAATACAACAACGAGCTGCTGTTCATGACGCTCATCAACAACGCCAACGTCGGCATCTACCGCCAGATTGGCGGTCAGTGGCAGCGGATCTACACCATCCAGCCCCAGTCGTACCACTACATCGAATCGCCGGAGCCTTTTGTCTATAACGGCAAGTCCTACGTCTTCATGGTGACCAAGGACAATCCAGACACAACCAACCGTACCGACCCTTCCGACGTCTGGATCGCCGGCATCGACGCGAACACGCGCTTCTACAAGCAGTGCAGCGATTCGACCAAAAAGGTCCGCAAAGATCCGGAGTACTTTGTCACCAACAAGGGACTCTACATCTACTTTTCCGCCCCGACCAGCGACCCCAGTCAGCCCGCCGCTCAGTTCCGCTGCGATCCGGGCCTCGGAGCGCCCCAATAATACCGGGCCGGGTGCTGCTGGGCCAGGAACCGGATAAAATGTTAAGCAATGGAAACAATTTCGAGCCTTGCTGGACATTACCGAACCTGGCGCGGCTACCGGGTTTACTCTGTGCAGGCCGGTAGCGAGGCTGTCGGCCCGCCGATTTTGCTGGTACATGGATTTGGAGCCTCGACGGACCACTGGCGCAAGAACATCGGCCCGCTGAGTCATCGTCATCCTGTCTGGGCGATTGACCTGCTCGGTTTTGGCCGCTCCCAAAAACCGAATATCACCTACAGCGGCGAGCTGTGGCGCGATCAGCTGTGCGACTTTATCTGCGAGGTGATTGGTCGTCCGGTCGTGGTGGCGGGCAATTCCCTGGGCGGGTACGCAGCGCTGGTTCTTGCTGTCGATTGCCCCGAGTGGGTAAGGGGACTGGTCTTGATCAACGGGGCTGGACCCTTTTCTGACGCTGCCCAGCCCAACCTCCTTCAAAAGTTCAGCGCCGATCTGATCAAGGGCATCTTTTCTCAGAGCTGGGCCAGCTGGCTATTGTTTCAGTATTTTCGCCAGCGCTCGACCATCCGTCGGGTATTGTTGCAGGTCTACCGCGATTCGAGCGCTGTCACCGAGCAGCTGATCGATGACATTTATCGCCCCTCCTGCGACCCTGGCGCGGCAGAAGTCTTTGCTTCGGTCTTTCAGACGCCCCAGGGCCGCTACGTGGATACGCTACTGACCCAACTGCAGAAGCCGTTGCTGCTGCTCTGGGGCGAGGCCGACCCGTGGATGACAGTTGGGCGCGCCGAACGCTTCCGCCAGTTTTATCCGACTGCCCAGCTGCAGCTCATTCCTGCCGGTCACTGCCCCCACGACGAGCGGCCAGAACTGGTAAACGCTGCCCTCAGCGAATGGGCCTGCGTCCTCGACTGAAGCATTTATTGCCGGTGGGTAAAGGTCAGCTCAATCGTCTCGCCGGGCTTTGGGCAGAGCAGGCGGCTGGTAAGACCACTGGCTCGCAATCCCGCCTCAAATTCAGCGACGGTACCGATCGGTTGGAAAAGCGCACCTAAAAGGCCGCTGGAGCGCACCTCGCCCAGCGTCGTCGGCACGATCGCAGCTGGCTGCAGAACCTTTGCCATCGCAAGGGCGCTCTCAGGTCCATTGACCACCTCCCCCAGGAGGGGCAGACGCAGACCAACCACCGGCATCAACAGCACATCGATCGCTCCGCGCTCCGCCAGCTGTTTGAGGGTGAGCACCCTCGCCTGGTGGGGTTCGTAGTATATTTTCTCCCCACTGTCGCTATCTTCCAGCAGATAGCCGTTCTCCCGTTGAAATTGCACCTCTGCTCCCGGTACCGCCGTCACCACCAACTCCCCCAGCCTGAATTCGGCAAAATTATCCAGTACCTGCACCGAAAGAAAGCCCAGCTCCCTGAGAACTGGGGCAGCCGCCGCAGAAACGACTGCGGGTATCTGGCGATCGAGCCGTTCGAGGGTAGGGCGATGGCAGTGATCAGGTTGCCCCTGAGAAATCAGTAGTAGATCGATTGGCGGCAGCGTCTCAGGTGTATAGGCGAGGGGGGTAGCGTGGCGCAGTTCGATGAACCAGGCGTTGCCAAAGACCAGGGGATCGACCAGCCAGGGATCGACGAGCAACCGTTTTTCTGCAATCTCGATTATCCAGCTATTGAGGTCAACGCGGGTGAGTTTCATGCCCTGCTCACTGCCTACTTGATTCTTCGATTGTACGAATTAGCGCAACCGCCAACCGAGCAGCACACCACCGGCAAAACCAGCACCAGTGAGGCTAATCTGGTGTACGAGCCGACTGGTTGGTTCCTGCAGCGAATGGGCTGCCTGTTGCAACAGACCATCGAGGGCCGACCAGTTCACGGTTGCAATGCGCAGCTGCGTGAGGCCAAACACGAACAATAGACCAAAACCAACGATAAAAAGCACAAACAGTGCTATCTTGCGAAGGGTAAAGCCTACGGCGAGACCACTCAGGACACCGGCACCCAACTGCATCGCCCAGGGCAGCCAGAAGGCACTGCTCAGCTGTTCCATTAACAGAAGCTTATCTCGGCGGTACTGGACTCGAACCAGTATGTCACGAATTATGAGTTCGCCGCTTTACCAATCAGCCAACCGCCGTGGTTTCGTTTAACCAGTATACTGGGATAAATCCGGGTCTTGCCCCGCGATGCTCCTGTCGCCAGGCCAGTGGCCTGCTATGCCAGAGAATGCTACACCGAAAACTTTATCAAATTTGCCAGGACAAACTTGAAATCTGCTTGTTTTTGCGCGATCAGGGACGCTGGCTTGAGCAGGTACGCATTCTTGATATCGAAGGCGATGTAGTGACAGTGCGTTACACGACCGACGACGAAGACGAAATTGCCTCCTGGGAAGAAATCATTCGCATCGACAATATTGGCTCTGTAACCCGCAAACTCTCAACGCTCTCCAAGCGCCACGACAGTGCGATGCTGATTGCTGAAGATTGCCCGGAGTCCGAGCGCTAGCGCAGTTGGCACAGATTGCTCTTTGCGATAGACTTTTGCTCATTGTTGCTTCTCAAACCGCCTCCTATGCAGCAGCAGTCTTTTTGCGTCCTGCTAAGCGCGGCTTTGGTTCTCGCAGGCTTCCAGACGCCCCTTCTGGCTTCCCAGGAGGATGTAGCCGCCATGACAAGCCTTATCGATCCGGTCAGTGCCCTGGTTGCACCCGAAGTCGCGCTCACCTCCAGGGGACCACGACAACTGCTCGTGCCGGAGCGCCGCAGTCGGTTGCGCCGACCGCCCCGCCTGCCGCAGCTGAAACCATCGGTAGTTGGCTTTCAGCCGCCCGCACCGGACATTAGCTCTGCTGCTTTGCTCGACTCGCTCGTACCGATCGAGACAACGGCCTTCGAGGCAAACAAACCTTCTGCCCAGACTTTGGGCGAACTGCAATTTCCCCTGGCCACGGCTGCAGCGGCAATGATTCCTTTTGGTGCTCACAGCTCGCTACTGAGCGATCGGGCAAACTTTCATCGGGGCATCGACCTGCTGGCACCTGAAGGCACACCCGTGCTGGCAGCGGATTCTGGTCTGGTTTTGATGGCCGGCCCTCTGGGAAGTTTGGGCAATGCGGTTGTGCTTGGTCATGGAACAACTGGTCGTAGCCGTTACGGACATTTGCAACAGGTGCTCGTCCAGCCTGGGCAGTGGGTACAGCGGGGTACACCAATTGGCCGCGTCGGCACCAGTGGTCGAACCACCGTTGCCCAGCTCCATTTTGAATACTGGCGCAAATTGGCAACTGCCACCTGGCAGGTCCAGGATCCAGCACCCCTGCTGCTGCTGTAGTCTTGCTGTGCCGCAATCGTGTCACAATTTGAAATAGTGACTGATCGCCCTATGGCCTGGTTTTTGAAAAGCTATCACCGTCTGCTTCCTTTTCTGGCACCACACCGCCTCATCATCCTGGCAGCCCTCGGCTGTACAGCCGGTTTCGTAGCAACGACGCCGCTGCTCGCCTACATGGTAGGGCGATTGACAAAGTTTTTTGGCGATGGCGACCTGCGATCGATCACAGAACTTGCCTGGGAGACATTGGGCGTATTCATCGTGCGCGGTCTTTTCCAGTTCGGCCAGGACACGCTGATGGCCAAAGCGGCCCTGGATACCATCACCGACTTGCGTGCTCAAGTCTACGCTCATCTGCAAAAACTGGATCTCGCCTGCTTTGCCTCCCAGCGGACAGGCGATCTGACAATGCGGCTGACGGGCGACATCGATCGATTAGGAGAGATCGTCCGGCGCTTTTTTTACCAGTTCGTTCCCTGCGTGCTCACGATCGTAGCGGTCGTGAGCTACCTGATCTTCCTCAACTGGCAACTCACGCTCGTGACAATGATCATCGCGCCGGGAATCGGCTGGCTTTTTGGCTGGTTTGGTACGCGCCTTTCTGACCTTTCACGCACCAGTCAGGACCAGATTGCCGATCTCTCCTCGATGCTCTTTGAGATCTTCAGTGCCATCCGAATCATCCGCGCCTTCGCAGCGGAAGATTATGAAAAGGAGCGCTTTGTCAAACTGTCCGACGAAAACCGTCTCGCCCGCTTTCGCACCGAGCAGATCAAGGCCGTTCAGTACCCAATTATTGGCCTGTTACAGGCTTTGAGTGTGCTCCTGGTCTTTTGGGTCGGCACATGGCAGATTAGTCTGCACAACTTGAGCGCTGAGCAGTTTGCCTCCTTTGCCGCCGGCATCGGTCTGTTGCTTGATCCTGTGCGGATGATTACAGAAAACCTCAACGAATTGCGTCAGGCGGATGGCTCCGCTGACCGCGTCTTTGAACTCTTTGAACTCATGCCAACCGTGCTCGAATCCCCCAAGGCGCGCGTGCTCGCTCCGGTACAGGGACGCATCGAATTGCAGAACATCAACTTTGCCTACACCGATGGCCGCCAGGTCTTAAACGGAGTCAATCTGCAGATCGAGCCAGGCGAAGTCGTTGCCCTGGTCGGTCCTTCTGGCTCTGGTAAATCTTCGCTCGTCAACCTGCTGCCACGCTTCTACGACCCCTTGAGCGGCACTGTAAGCATCGATGGCATCGATGTCCGCAATGTCACCTTTGCCAGCTTGCGCCGACAAATCGGCATCGTTCCCCAAGAAACATTGCTTTTTTCTGGCACCGTCGCTCAGAACATCGCCTACGGCTGCAACCTCGGTCCTGAAGAACTGCCAGACGAAGTGATCGAGGCGGCCAAAATCGCCAACGCCCATGAGTTCATCATGGACCTGCCAAACGGCTACCGCACCCAGATGAGCGAGGGAGGCCGTGGCCTCTCCGGTGGTCAACGCCAGCGCATCGCCATTGCTCGTGCAGTCCTGCTCGATCCAAAGATCTTGATTCTCGACGAAGCCACCTCCGCCCTCGACAACGAATCGGAGGCTCTCGTGCAGGCGGCCCTTGACCGGCTGATGAAGATGAAGGGACGAACCGTCATCATTGTTGCCCACCGCCTCTCCACCATCCGCGACGCTGACCGCATTCTGGTACTCGATCGCGGTCAGATCATCGAAGAGGGAAACCACCTCAGCTTGCTTGCCGGTGGCAAGGTCTACGCTTCACTCTACAATCGCCAGTTCGAGCGCACTCCCGCTTGACCAATTGGCCTAGCAATCTTTGCGAGCAACGCACGCTCCTTAGACAAGAATGCTTGCTGCTAACTCATTTCGGCCCGCGCCACTGCAACAACAGGCTGCAAACCACTCTCGTTATGGCTTGAGCGCCCGATTGAAGTTGCGCCGAAACTGCGACGAGGTCAGTAGCAACACCGGCCACAAGGCTGCCAGCGTCCAAACTTGATCGTCGGAGTAGAAGCGTCGGGCACCACGCGTAAACATCCAGGCTCCCGCAGCATAAATAACCAGTGCAATGAAGAGGATCAAGCCCACAGCGAACTCTCGAACCACATCTGTTTCCAGATTAGCCCAGCACTCCTGAGCCTGCGAATGCGCCTGTTATACTGGGAAAGCGTGAAAACCTCCGTGGGTCGGTAGCTCAGCGGTAGAGCATCCGGCTTTTAACCGGTGTTGCGTGGGTTCGATCCCCACCCGACCCATTTTTCCCACGAGTATCAATTTAGTGAAATAAACGGGTACTGTAGAGAGTAGGGCAGTACTTTCCTGATGTTGCTGTAGTAGAGCTAGAGCAGCAGGCGAGGAAATTGCTGCTGATTCTCCCCTGTTTACTGAAACATGCATGAAAAAATCTGTTCAAAGTGCAATCTGAGCAAACCCCTTGGTGAGTTCAACAAGAACAAAACCAAGCCAGATGGCTATCAGTCATACTGTCGTCTGTGCAGCAAGGCATCAAACAATTATCATTACTATTTAAACAAAAAGACGCGCCAGCGAATCTATGATCGAAACCGTCGCTGGCGTCAGGAGGCAGCTCAGCGGGTTTTTCATTATCTACTTGATCATCCGTGCGTTGATTGTGGCGAGGCCAACCCGGTTCTACTCCAGTTCGATCACCAGGGTCACAAAGTAGCGGACCTATCTAGAATGGTGGGCCAAGCATGGAGCTGGGAAAAGATCGCTGAAGAGATCGTCAAGTGTGAAGTTCGTTGTGCAAACTGTCATACATTGAGAACAGCCAAGCAATTCAACTGGCTGTCCTACAGGTTGGCTCGCAACGCTGGCTTTGATATGTAGAGAGGACACAAAAAGACCCTGCCAACAGACAGGGTCTTTTCGCTTGTGAGAGTGATGTACTCGAACCTAGACGCCTTCGAGGCTGCGGGAGATGCCTTTCTCGAAGCCGGCGTTTGCGGCCCGAGCGCGGCCAGCATGCCAGAGGTGGCCCACCAGCAGGAAGAACGCCAGGATGAAGTGGCTACCGGCCAGCCAGATGCGGGGCGAGGTGTAGTTGATCGTGTTGATCTCGGTTGCCACACCACCCACCGAGTTGAGCGAACCGATGGCCGCATGGGTCATGTACTCGGTTGCGCGCCGGACCTGCCAGGGCTGGATGCCGGTCATCAGCTTCTCGACGGAGTAGCCGGTGGTACCGCCCTGGGGATAGACCAGCTTGTGATCGCGAATTTCGACGCCGTCTTTGAGCATCTCGTCAAGAGGCGTCTTGATTGACCAGAAGCGCATGGTCTCACCACCGTAGATGACCTGTCCCGAGGGAGAGCGCATCAGGTACTTGCCAAGGCCAGTAGGACCCTGGGCAGCACCGATGTCGGTACCCAGCTTGATGTCGCGGGCCATGAAGACAAAGTTCTGCGCGTGAGACGCTTCCATCTCCGTGGGACCGTAGAACTCGGAGGGATAGACGGTGTTGTTGAACCAGACGTAGGAGGCGGCGATGAAGCCCATTAGCGAAAGGGCACCGAGGGAGTAGGACAGGTACGCCTCACCCGACCAGATGAGCGAGCGCTGTGCCCAGCCCCAGGGCTTGGTGACGATGTGCCAGATGCCACCCGAGATGCAGATGATACCGATCCAGATGTGGCCGCCAACGACATCTTCGAGGTTGTCTACTGAGATGATCCAGCCGCCACCACCGAAGGGGCTCTTCAGCACGTAGCCAAAGATGATCGACGGATCGAGGGTCGGGTTGGTCACCACGCGAACCTGCCCTGCCCACTGGTTGGCGTTCTCGTAGTACCAGGGGTCGTAGAGGCCGCCGAACCAGCAAGCCTTGGCTACCAGCAAGAAGGCACCGATTCCTAGAAGAATCAGGTGGATCCCCAGGATGGTGGTCATCTTGTTCTTGTCCTTCCAGTCATAGCCAAAGAAGCCCGACAGGATGTCCGGTCCCCAGATCGAGTGGTAGATGCCACCGAAGCCGAGAACAGCGGAAGAGATCAAGTGCAGTACACCGACGACAAAGTACGGCCAGGTATCGACGACCTGATAACCGTTCGCCCCCGTACCCAGACCCCAGCCCAGGGCTGCCAGGTGAGGAAGCAGGATAAGACCCTGCTCGTACATCGGCTTGGCCGGCTCGAAGTGCGACAGCTCGAACAGGGTCATCGCTCCGGTCCAGAAGACGATCAGGCCCGCGTGAGCAACGTGCGCTCCGAGGAGCTTGCCGGACAGGTTGATGAGTCGGGCATTGCCCGCCCACCAGGCGAAATCCTCCTGCTTGACGCGAATGTTCGTCGCGTCAAACGACTGATCAAAGCGCGTTTCCACGGGGCAGCACCTCTTCAGGGAACTTCAGGGTTTCGTCGTAGTTCTGGTCGTAGGGACCCATCCAGGCGCGGATGCCTTCGTTGATCAGAATGTTCGCAGTGTAGAGAGTTTCAAACTCCGGATCTTGAGCAGCGCGGCTCTCCTGAGAGATGAACTCGTAGGCGCGCAGGTTCAAGGCCAGACCGACGAAGCCGATCGAGGCCATCCACAGGCCCGTCACCGGCACGAACAGCATAAAGAAGTGCAGCCAGCGCTTGTTGGAGAAGGCAATGCCGAAGATCTGGCTCCAGAAGCGGTTGGCGAGCACCATCGAGTAGGTTTCTTCTTCTTGAGCCGGGTCGAAAGCCTTGAAGGTGTTCGGCGCTTCGCCGTCTTCAAAGAGGGTATTCTCGACCGTGGCACCGTGAATGGCGCACAACAATGCACCGCCCAGCACACCTGCCACACCCATCATGTGGAAGGGGTTGAGCGTCCAGTTGTGGAAGCCCTGTACAAAGAGCAGAAAGCGGAAGATGCCATTGACACCAAAGCTCGGACCGAAGAACCAGGAGTGCTGGCCCAACGGATACATCAAGAACACCGAGACGAATACGGCGATGGGAGCTGAGAAGGCAATGGCGTTATAAGGGCGAATGCCAATCAAACGGGCAATCTCGAACTGGCGGAGCATAAAGCCCATGAGCGCCAGCGCACCATGGAAGGCAATGAACGCCCACAGGCCGCCAATCTGGCACCAGCGCGTGAAGTCCCCTTGAGCCTCAGGACCCCACAGCAAAAGTAGCGAGTGACCCATCGCGTCGGCAGGCGAGCTGACGGCGGAGGTCAGAAAGTTAGCACCCTCCAGGTAAGAGCTGGCCAGACCATGGGTATACCAGGAGGAAACGAAAGTGGTTCCGGTCAGCCAGCCACCCACGGCGAAATATGCGGTGGGGAAGAAAAGCAGCCCGGACCAACCGATAAATACAAAGCGGTCCTTCTTGAGCCAGTCGTCGAGGGCGTCAAACCAGCCCTGACTCTGCTCACTTCTTCCTACAGCAATGGTCATCGATCTTGTCTCCGGTTAAGAATCGTCCTATCGCGGTCTTGCCATGCCTGGCTACCGGCTTTTTGAGGGGGAAGAGAAGGAGACCGAAGCCCCCTTCTCTTCAGGCAATTCGGCTGGAATTAGCCGTTGAGGTCAGCGGTGCTCACCGCCACAGGCACACTCTCGCTCGACGCCAGGTCCAGCGGGAAATTGTGTGCATTGCGCTCGTGCATCACTTCCATTCCCAGGTTCGCCCGGTTCACCACGTCCGCCCACGTGTAAATCGCACGGCCCTGCGAATCCACGATGCTCGAATTGAAGTTGAACCCGTTCAGGTTGAACGCCATCACGCTGATGCCCAGCGCCGTGAACCAGATCCCTACAACCGGCCACGCCGCCAGGAAAAAGTGCAACGAACGGCTGTTGTTGAAGCTCGCGTACTGGAAAATCAGACGACCAAAGTAGCCGTGGGCCGCAATGATGTTGTACGTCTCCTCTTCCTGACCAAACTTGTAACCGTAGTTCTGCGACTCCTCGTAAGAAGTCTCACGAATCAGGCTGCTGGTCACCAACGAACCGTGCATCGCACTGAAAAGCGAACCACCGAACACTCCCGCCACTCCCAGCATGTGGAAGGGGTGGTTGAGAATGTTGTGCTCCGCCTGAAAGACAAACATGAAGTTGAACGTGCCGGAGATACCCAACGGCATCCCATCGCTGAAACTGCCCTGACCAATCGGGTAAATCAAAAACACCGCCGTCGCTGCCGCCACAGGCGCACTGTAGGCAATGCAGATCCAGGGACGCAAGCCCAGACGATACGATAACTCCCACTCCCGACCCAGGTAGCAAAACACCCCAATCAAAAAGTGGAAGACGACAAGCTGGTAAGGCCCGCCGTTGTAGAGCCACTCATCCATGCTGGCTGCTTCCCAAATCGGATAAAAGTGAAGACCGATAGCGTTGGAGCTGGGAATGACAGCGCCGGTGATGATGTTGTTGCCGTAAAGCAAGGAGCCGGAAATCGGCTCGCGGATGCCGTCCATGTCCACCGGCGGGGCGGCGATGAAGGCGACGATGTAGCAGATGGTAGCCGAAAGCAGGGTGGGGATCATCAAGACGCCGAACCAACCGACGTAGAAGCGGTTGTTGGTGGAGGTGACCCAGTCGGCGAAGCGCTCCCACAATCCCTGAGTCGAACGACGCTCAAGTGTTGCAGTCATCTCTCTCCTCAGAGCGAAGATTACGTCTCCAATAAACCAGCTACTTTACGAAATATCAAGGGGATCGAAAATTTCTCTAAGAAAGTGGCGGCAAAACTTTGTTCACTTTCCGCACCTGACGGCAGCGCTCAGGGCAGCCAAAAAGCTAAAACCCTCTCGCAGCAAGCAAAAGAGGGTTTTGTAAAATATTAAGAGATTTTAAGCACGTCTTAGAGAAGTCCCTCGCATCAGGCAGGCGAGCCGTCGCGCTTGTTTTGCCAGGCGGCGTAGACCCACGGCAGCTTCTCGGCAAAGATGCGCTCCATTGCCTGAGCGTAGACGCGGATCTCGTACTGGGCTGCTGTTTCGGTACGCTTACTGAGATAGTTCAGCAGGGCATGGGCGTTCATCTTGACGTAGGCGGTGTGGTAGAGCGCCCAGCCCGGCAGGGCCAGCCGCGCCATTTCTTTGGCTACGCCTTTGTCGAGCATCTTCTTATATAAGGAAAAGCCCGCCTCGTAATGGGCCTGCAGTTCTTCGAGCAGGGCGCGTTCCTCAGCGTCGCTCAAAAAATCTGCGAGCACCGAAGCTTGCTTGTTGAGCTTGTCCTGGGCCCGCAACTTTTCGGGCAGATAGTACTCGTCTTCTGCGTAGGGCGTGTAACGGCCCGACTGGAAGTTGAGTTCTTGATGGCGGTGGCGGACGTGCTGCCACCACATGACCACCGGCGCTTTGATCAAGAACTTGAACTCGACCATCTCGAGGGGGCTGGTGTGACCGTCGGCGATCAGGCGCTGCAGCAGCCTGTGGTCCTGCTCGACGCCCTTGCTGACGGTGCCGTAGGAGACGCGGGCAGCGGCGACGATCGCCAGATCGCCGGGCGTGGCTCCTTCAACGATGTGGCCAAAAGGGTAGTCGTGGGGCATAAAGTCGATCAGGCGGATGAAACCTTGATCGAGGACGTGAATAACCGCCGGATCGTTGTCGGCGATGTCTTTCAGCTTGAGTGTGTAAGCGTTCGGCATAATCCCCTCATCTTATACGTGCCCTCCTGTCACTATACAGGGAGGAAAATTGCGGCTGCCGAAGGTAAAGAACACTAGATAGGCTATGGGCTGGAAAGTATTTCCAGAGGCTTTCTAAGCTTGCCCTGCTAGAATACCGGGGTTCAAGGGGAGAGCAGCGATTCATGGACGACAAGTTGTTTTTGATGATTCCTGGGCCGACGCCGATTCCGGAGCGGGCTCTGCTTGCGATGGCAAAGGCACCGGTCGGCCACCGCAGCAGCGAATTTGCCCGGATCATGGCGGAGGTGAGCGACAATCTCCGCTGGCTGCACCAGACTCGATCCGATGTGCTGATCCTTGCCTCTAGCGGCACAGGCGCGCTTGAAGCAGCGATCGTCAATGCCTGCTCTCCCGGCGACCGGGTGCTGGTCGGTGCCAACGGCAAATTTGGCGAGCGCTGGGTCGAGGTGGCCCGCGCCTTTGGCCTCAAGCCGGAGGTGATCTCCGCTCCCTATGGCCAGCCGCTGCCCACCGATGCGTTTCAAGCGGCCCTCGCAGCGGACACAGACAAGGCGATCAAGGCCGTCATCGTCACCCACAGCGAGACCTCGACCGGCGTGCTCAACGACCTCGGCACGATCGCGGGATACATTCGTGCCCACGGTGAAGCAGTCTCGATCGTCGATGCGGTCACCAGCCTCGGGGCAGCCAACGTGCCAGTTGATGAGTGGGGGCTCGATTTTGTCGGCTCCGGTTCTCAAAAAGCGTACATGATCCCGCCGGGGCTGGCTTTTCTGGCGGTAAGCGAGCGGGGCTGGCAGGCGGTCGAGCGCTCCAGAAGCCCCCGCTACTACTTTGATCTGCGCGGCTATCGCAAGGCCCTCAAAAAGAACAACACCCCCTTCACCACGCCGGTCAACCTCGTCTACGCCCTGCAGGTCACCCTGCAGATGCTCAAAGCCGAGGGGCTGGAGGGGTTGTTCGCCCGCCACACCCGATTGCGCGACGGCACCCGCGCCGCTATCCGGGCTCTGGGCCTCGGGCTTTTTGCACCCGACGACACCTTTGCCAGTACAGCGATTACTGCCGTTATCCCGCCTCCGGACATCCCCTGCGACAAGCTGCGCGCCACCCTCAAAAAAAATTACGACATCGTGATCGCCGGTGGTCAGGGTGAGATGGAAGGCCAGATCGTCCGGCTCGGCCATTTGGGCTTTGTGAGTGAGCGCGACGTGCTCACAGCGATTGCTGCCCTCGAAGGGGCTCTGCATACTCTGGGTTATGACGGCTTTACCCCCGGCAGTGGCGTCGCCGCCGCGAGCGCGGTGCTCTTTGGTTAAACGGCAATTCAGGCAAAGTGGTAAGGCGGCAGGGGGCCTTGAACGTCCAGTTGCCAGCAGTGGTACTCGCTCTGCCAGTCGGTCACCCGCTGGCGCAGGAGATTTTCTTCGCACACCGGAATGAGCAGGTGAACTCGCTCGACCCCGCGCCGCGCCGCGCCATCGACCAGGCTCCCGTAGCGGGCTTTGAGCTGAGATTGGAGTTGTTCGCGCTCCCAGTCGGTCTGCTCAAAGTCGTCGCTCTCGGGGTGCAGTAGCTGGGGAGCGAGTTTGAGGGTATATTCGCCCATGCCCGTCAGCGCCCGGATGCGCTCGCGGTAGCGCTCGCCGTGGCGCAGCAGGTGCTGCACCAGCCCGTCGGGTGAAACAAAGACCGTGCCGAACTGCAGGGGCAGGACCGGCTGCTGACGGAACAGATCGCAGATCACCCGGTCGTGGAGCAGAGCCGCCTGCAACAGCTGCTCGTCGTCGGCTTGAAGCGCCTGCCAGGGAAGCCCAGGATCGATGGCGGCGGCGAGGGCACCAGCTTCAATGAACTCGATGGGCACCCCCCGCCAACTCAGCGGCAGATGGAGCGGGGCAGGCAGTTCCAAGAAGGCAAAAGCGTACAACAGAGAGCAAAACGCCACGCCTAGATGCTAGCAAATCGATGGTGCTCGAAGGACCAGAGCAGGCCGCTGCCTAAAAAGCGGACCTCCGGTTCAAGGGCGATACCCCAGTCTGAGAGGACGCGCTCGCGCATGTGGGCCATGAGCGTCAGGATGTCGCGGGCGGTCGCCCCGCCCCGGTTGAGAATAAAGTTGGCGTGCTGTTCGGCGACCTGGGCCGCGCCGATCTGATGGCCCTTGAGCCCCGAACGATCGAGCATCCAGCCCGCTTTTTTGTCGCCCTGCGGATTGCGGAAGACGCTGCCGCAGTTGGGGTAGCCCGAGGGCTGGGTACGGTGGCGAAAAGCATTGTATTCGTCGAGGCGGGCAAGGAGCTTCTCAGGCCCACAGCCCGGTTCGAGGCGCAACCGGGCGCTCAGCACCACCCAGTCGCGCTCTTGCAAGTTGGACGTGCGATAGCCCAGATCCAGTTCAGCAGCCGATACCCGGCGGCGCTCGCCGCTCTCGGTGAGCACCTCGATGCTTTCGAGGCTATCGGAGAGCTGGGCACCGTGGGCACCGGCGTTCATCACCACCGCCCCACCGACGCTGCCGGGTACGCCCACGGCCCATTCGAGCCCCGACCAGCCCCGGCGGGCCATCTGGTAGGCGAGGGCGGCAATCGATTCGCCCGCCTTCGCTTCGAGCACCCCGTCTTCGGGCGTCTTAAATCCCCGCCAGCTGCGCAGATGAACGACCAGCCCGCTGATGCCGCTGTCGCTGATAAGCAGGTTGGTGCCCGCGCCGATGATCGTCACCGGCAGACCTTCGCGGCGCGCCCAGGCGAGGGTCTCGTCGAGCACTCTTTCGCGCGTTGGTTGCAGATACCACTGCGCCGGGCCGCCCACCTGGTAAGCCGTCAGGAGGGCGAGGGGAGCAGACGCCTGCAGCTGATCTTTCATAGGGCGAGGGCGGACGGTTCGGCCCGCTGTTCGAGAAGTTCAGGGATGATCCGGTTGAGGTTGCCCGCCCCTAAAAACAGAGCCAGATCGCCGGGACGCAGGGTCTGTTCGAGGTAGCGCTTGAGCCCTTCGAGGGTGGCCTCGAAGTGGACGTCCGGGTGGTAGCGGCCAATCGTGCTTGCGATGAGGGTGCCGCTGATGCCGTTGGCGTTGGTCTCACCCGCCGCGTAGATCTCGGTGAGGACGACCAGATCGGCGTCGCCGAAGGCCGGACCAAATTCGTCGAGCAGCAGGTGCGAGCGGCTGTAGCGGTGGGGCTGAAAGACGGCGACCACCCGGCGGCCCTGCAGGCGGGCGGCAGCCAGGGTGGCCCGCACCTCGCTCGGGTGGTGGGCGTAATCATCGACAAAGAGAATATCGTTGCGCTCGCCGATGCGCTGAAAGCGCCGGTGCGCCCCCTTGCAATCGCGGATACTGGCGGCGATCTGCTCGAAGCTCAGCCCCAGGTGCCGGCCCACCGCCACCGCCGCCAGGGCGTTGCTCAGGTTGTGGCGGCCCAATAATTTCAGGTGCAGCTCGCCCAGCACCGCGCCGCGCTCGAGGATAAGGGCGCTGGTGCCCTGGGGACCAAAACTGACTTGATCGACAGTGTAATCGGCCCCAGGTCTGCCTTCGAGGCTGTAGCTGCAGCTCAAGTCGATGTTGTCGCGCAGGGTCTGGCAATCGAGGCAGCCCACCACGAAGCGCGACTGGCGGGCAAATTGCTGGAAAGCTTCGACGATCTGGTTGAGGTTGCGGTAGTGATCGAGGTGATCGCCCTCGATGTTGGTGATCACCGCCACCTCCGGCGAGAAGAGCACCAGCGAGCCGTCGGACTCATCGACCTCGGCCACCAGATGCGGGCCTTTGCCCAGGCGGGCATTGCCTGCAAATTCGTCTACCTCGCCCCCTACCAGCACCGTCGGGTCGAGGCCGTTGTTGTAGAGCATGACCGCGATCAAGCTGCTGGTGGTCGTCTTGCCGTGGGTACCCGAGACGCCGATCATCCGGTAGCCCTCGGCCAACTGCGCCAGCACCTGGGCGCGGTGGGCAATCGTGATGCCCCCCGTGCGCGCTGCCAGCAACTCCGGGTTGTCCGGCTGAATGGCGCTGGAGAAGACCAGCCGGGTCACCCCTTTGAGGTTGTCGGCGCGATGGCCGTAAAACACAGAGATCCCCGACGCTTCGAGCCGCTGCGTCTGCTGGTTGGGGCCCAGATCGGAGCCGCTTACCTGCTGGCCCTGGGAGCGCAGCACCAGAGCCAGACCAGACATACCAATTCCACCGATACCGACAAAATGCGTCACTTCGCCTGCAACCAGCGGGCCTGTAGACATGTTCACTCCCGTTTCACACCCGTTTTTCTGAGCCTCAATCGACATGAATCGCTAGATCATGACGGCCATAATCTACCATGTAAAACAGTAGATATAGCGTTTTTTCCCCTGAAAGGCAGGATCACAGACTGTCCAATCAATTTTTTTCTCCGCTTGTATCCAGTTGCAAACGTCCTCTATATAGCAGAAATAGCAAAGAAGATTAAGCACCCAGGACCACCGGAGGAGGTAACCTGCTGAGGGTAGGTTCACCGCCGGTGATCGAGATGAGCACAGCAGGCCCACGGGTGGTTGTCGCCGGTAGCATCAACATGGATATCGTCCTCTCGGCCCATCGTCATCCGCTGCCCGGCGAGACGATAAGCGGCCAGAGAGTCCAGTTTTTTGCCGGCGGCAAGGGAGCCAACCAGGCGATTGCTGCCCACCGCCTGGGAGCAGCAGCGCAGCTGGTAGGCCGGATAGGCGACGATCTATTTGGCCGGGATCTGCGCAATTTTCTGGTGGGCGAGGGGCTGGCGTTCGATCAGATTTATCCGAGCAAAGGGGCGAGCGGCACGGCGCTCATCGTCGTCGTCCCGACGGGCGAGAATACGATCGTCGTCGTCCCTGGTGCCAACGGGCAGCTCAGCGCTGCCGATGTCGAGGTCGAAATCCACCCCGACGACGTGCTGATAAGCCAGCTGGAAATTCCGATTGCAACCGTCACCCACTTTTTTGGGCGGGGCCGCTCCGTGGGAGCCCGCACCCTGCTCAACGCCGCCCCGGCTCAGCTGCTACCCGCTGAACTGTTGCTGCTCATCGATATATTGATCGTCAACGAGACGGAACTCGCGATCTTGAGCGGTAGGACCGTTCAACCCGATAGTCCCCAGAGCGTCGCTGCCGCCGCCCAACTGTTGCAACGGGCGATCGAGACCGTCGTCGTCACCCTGGGAGCCCATGGGGCGGTGGCCTGCAGGGGTACGGATCTGCTGGTCGTGCCGGGCCGGCGTGTCCAGGCCATCGATGCGACCGGGGCGGGCGATTGCTTTGTCGGTGCTCTGGCTGCCAGGCTGGCAGCGGGCGAAGCGCTGGAGCAGGCGCTGGGCTTTGCCAATGTTGCCGCCTCACTCTGCGTCGAGCGTCCGGGGGCGGCTGGGGCGATGCCGACTCTGGGGCAGGTGCAGGCCGTACTTCAGATAAAGTAGACCGCCGGTGCCGGTGCGTCGATGACGGTGCCCACCCGGTAGACCTTCTCGCCCCGCTCGCCCAAAAAATCGGCGATCCGCTCAGCTTCGTCTGCCCCACAGGCGAGCACCAGACCCAGGCCCAGGTTAAAAGTCGTCTCCATGTCCTGCTGGAGAACCTCGCCGTGGGTGGCAAGCCAGTGGAAGATGGGCGGCACCGGCCACGAACCGCGCACCAATCGGGCCGCCAGCCCCCCCAGGGCACGCGGCACATTTTCGATGAGGCCGCCACCGGTGATGTGGGCGATGCCGCGAATATCCAGACCCGCTTTGAGGGCAGCCAGCACCGGTTTGACGTAGATGCGGGTGGGGGTGAGCAGCGTCTCACCCAGCGGAGTGTCAAAGCCGGGCGGTATCTCCTGCCAGTCGTGGCCCGTCACCTCGACGATCCGGCGCACCAGGCTGAAGCCGTTGCTGTGAACGCCGCTGCTGGCCAGTCCCAAAAGCACATCGTCTGGCCGGACCCGGCTCCCGTCGATGAGCCGGTCGCGCTCGACGATCCCGACGCAAAAGCCCGCCACGTCGTATTCGCCCCGCTCGTAAAAGCCGGGCATCTCCGCCGTCTCGCCCCCCAGCAGGGTGCAGCCCGCCTCCAGACAGCCGGCGGCAATTCCTTCGACCACCTGGGCAAGTTGGGCAGGGGCGAGGCTGCCGGTCGCCAGATAATCCAAAAAAAACAGCGGCTCCGCCCCCTGGGCCAGGACATCGTTGGCGCACATCGCCACGCAGTCGATGCCGATAGTGTCGTGGCGATCGAGGGCAAAGGCGAGCTTGAGCTTGGTGCCGACGCCGTCGGTACCGGCCACCAGCACCGGCTCACTGTAGCCTGCGGGCAGGGCAAACAGGCCGCCGAAGCCACCCACCGATCCCAGTTGTTCGGGGCGGCGGGTGCGCTCGACGGCACTCCGGATGCGGCTCACAAACTCGTGGCCCGCCTCGATATTCACCCCGGCTGACTTGTAATCCATCGACTGTTCTCGGGTTTTCTTCTCAGGGTATCAGCAAGCTTCCCGCTGCCGCGCTTATCGTAAGGGGATGAATGGCGATCCTTACGCCTGGATTCGATCGGATCTGGCGAGTCTGCACCGCGCCGGCTGGTACCGTTCTACCCTGCCGGGCACGGGCCGCGCCGGGGCGTATACCCAGATCGGGGGCAGGCCGGTGCTGCAGTTTGCGAGCAACGACTACCTGGGTCTGGCAGGCGATGGGCGGCTTATTGAGGCGGCCTGCAGGGCAACGCAGCACTACGGCACCGGGGCTACCGGTTCGCGCCTTTTAAGTGGGGAGCGGCCCATCCACCGCGAACTGGAGCGGGCGCTGGCGGACTGGAAAGGCTGCGAGGATTGCCTCGTATTTTCTTCGGGCTACCTGGCCAATCTGGGAGCGATCCCGGCGCTGGTGGGCCGCCGGGATCTCATCGTGGCCGACGAGCGCAACCACGCCTCGCTGCGCAGCGGGGCAGAATTGAGCGGAGCCAGGCAGTTATTTTATGCCCACGCCGATCTGGCCGCCCTCGAAGCGCTGCTGGTCGCCGAGCGGCACCGGCACCGGCGCTGTCTTATCTGCACCGACACGGTCTTCAGCATGGACGGCGACCTGGTGGACCTGGCGGGGATCGCCCGGCTGGCGGAAGACTATCGCTGCATGTTGCTGGTGGACGAGGCCCACGCCACCGGGGTTATCGGCCCGAGGGGAGCAGGGGCGGTAGAACACTTTGGGCTGCCGGGGCCGCTGGTGCAGATGGGAACGCTCTCTAAGGCCCTCGGCAGCCTGGGCGGCTATATCTGCGGCAGCGCCGAACTGGTCGATTACCTGCGCAACCGGGCCCGAAGCTGGATCTATACGACGGGGCTCTCACCGGCGGATGCGGCGGCGGCTACCGCCGCTGTCGCCATTGCCAGAAACGACGCTGATCGCCGGGAGCAGCTCTGGGAGAATATCCGCCACCTGCGCTCTGAACTGGACGGGCTGGGAATCGAGCAACTGCCCAGCGATTCGGCGATCCTCTGCGTGCAGGTGGGCGACATCGAGGCAACCCGCCGCTTCGCTGCAAAGCTCCTGGAGGACGGCATCTTTGCCCCGGCTATCCGGCCACCGACGGTCAGCACCAGCCGCATCCGCTTCTCGCTCAGCGCCATTCATACCGACGAGATGATCGACCGGTTGTTGGGGGCTATTGGGCGTTGGCGACAGGTGGGATAGTTGCTGCCGACCCTCAGGTGTGATCCCAGTCGGGCTTGATCGACTTGCGGCTTTTAAGATAGCGATCGATCGCCATCGCTGCTATGCAGCCGTCGCCCGCCGCCACCACCGCCTGCTTGAAAGGCGTGTTGCGAATATCACCGATTGCCCAGACTCCCGGAACGGAAGTCTGCATCATCTCGTCTACCTGCACACCGCCGTCGGGCTTGAACTGAACCTGGCCGCCGATAAAATCGGTGATGGGCTTAGAACCCTGCATGTAGACGAAGACGCCCTCGACCGGCAATTCCTTGAGTTCCTTCTCGCCTGGATGGCAGACCTCGATGCCGGTGACACCCGCCTCCTCACCTTTGATTTTCATCAGTTTGGTCTTGTTCCAGAGCTTTACACTCGGATGACCCAACAGCTCCTCAGCATGGCCGTCCAGCGTGTGCGGGTCCTTGGGGGTGATCCAGTGGACGGCGGAGGCGAACTTGGTCAGCACCTGCGCCTCCTCGATCGCTTCGGGGTTGAGGCCGACGACGGCCACCTCGCGGTTGCGGTAGAAGGCTCCATCGCAGGTGGCGCAGTAGCTTACGCCCCGGCCCAAAAATTCAGCCTCCCCCGGAATCGAAGCGATCCGGCCCATCGCTCCGGTGGCGAGCACCAGGGCACGGCCATTGTATACACCATCGGGAGTATAGACTTTTTTGATTGGTTCGCTGATGTCGATGCCGTAGACCTGGGAGCGCTGGTAGGTCGTGCCAAACTCCACCGCCTGTTCGCGCATCAGATCGAGCAATCTCTCACCGCTCATCTCGCCCAGAATGCCGGGATAGTTGGCGATCTTGTGGGTAATGGCGAGGGCCCCGGCCTGGGCATTTTTGTCGAGGATGACGGTCTTAAGCTCGGCGCGGGCGGTATAGAGCGCACAGGTACAACCTGCCGGACCACCGCCGACAATCACCACGTCGTAGTCGAATTGTTCCATTCCCGCTGCCTCCCACTCGCCTACCAGGCCACCTCTTCAGATTAGTTCTCAAATGGAACACAGTCAAAGTGAGCACTTGCTCAAGGTTCCACAGGAGATCATTCAACTTAACTTTGGGGCCGCAGGTAGCGCACCCGACGCAAACTGGCAGGAGGCGGCAGGCCAGTTGACGGCGGCTGGAGCGCTCAAGTTTAATGGGTGACGGCCCTTTTCCCGACAGGCTTCATGATCTCAAGCAACGATTTTCGTACCGGCACCACTATCGAACTCGATGGGCAGGTCTGGCGGGTGGTCGAATTTTTGCACGTCAAGCCGGGCAAGGGGTCGGCCTTTGTGCGCACCAAGCTCAAAAACGTGATCAACGGCAACGTCAACGAGCGCACCTTCCGCGCAGGCGAGACAGTACCCCAGGCGGTGGTCGAAAAGCGCGAGATGCAGTTTGTCTACCCCCAGGGCGACAACGAGTTCGTCTTCATGGACATGGAATCTTACGAGCAGGAGGCGCTCAGCCGTGAGACGATCGGCGACGGAGCCAAATATCTCAAAGAAAACATGAGCGTCTCGATTCTCAAGTGGCGCGACCGGGTAATTGGCGTCGATCTGCCGAACACGGTCGTGCTCACCGTCACCGAAACCGATCCGGGCGTCAAGGGCGATACTGCCCAGGGCGGCACCAAACCTGCCAAGGTCGAAACCGGCGCGGTCGTGATGGTGCCACTGTTTATCACCGTTGGCGAGAAGATCAAAATCGATACGCGCGACGATTCTTACCTTGGGCGCGAGAACTGACGCCAGTGAACATCGATCTTTCAGAAATCCGCGAACTGATTGCCATCCTTAACCAGACGGACGTTACCGAACTGACGATCGAGGCGGAAGGTTTTCGCCTCTCGATCCGCAAAGAGGGCGGCAAGGTGGTTGTCCAGTCGCCCGCAGCGCTCCCCCTGCCAGAGGTCGCCAATGCGGTACCCCCCGCAGCACCTGCCGAAAAATCAGTCGCGCCGCCTGCAGTGAGCGAACCGGCAAAGCCCACGATCGAGATCGTCGCTCCAATGGTCGGCACCTTCTATCGGGCTCCTTCTCCAGATACCCCTAACTTTGTCGAGCCTGGCACTGCCGTTCAGATCGGCCAGACCGTCTGCATCATCGAGGCGATGAAGCTGATGAATACGATCGACAGCGAAGTGGCCGGTCGGGTCGTCGAGATTCTCGTCGAAAACGGTGAGCCGGTCGAGTACGGTCAAAAACTGATGCGCCTCGAAGCGCTCTAAGCCGAGATCTCTCCTCAGGCGGTAGCCTGCGGCAAGCGTGCCGTTATAAGCCTGAGAGGCAGAATCTTTGCTGACTCTATGCCCCAGTACTTTGGCCAGTTGCCCACCAGTGACCTGCCCTGGTCCACTCCCCAGGCGATCACTTCCTGGACAAGACACTTGCGGGGCGTGCGCTTCGAGTGCGGCGGGCCCACTCTGGATCTGACGGTTCTGGCCCACGACCTCGTGCGCGTGCGCTTTGCGCCGGGCGGGACTTTTTTGCCGCGCCGCTCCTGGGCTGTGAGTCGCCACGACAGCGAGTGGCCGGCGGTTGATTTTGGATTTGCTGAAAGGAGCGAAGGGTTCGAGCTGACGACAGAGCAACTGCGCATCGTCGTCGAGCGCGCCACTTGCCGCCTCGGCTGTTTTGATCCGGCGGGCCGAGCCTTTGCTTGCGATTCGGCTGCGGGCCTCGGCTGGCGCACCGGACAGATAGCCGCCTGGAAGCGCATCGAGGCGGACGAGCATTTTTATGGTTTCGGCGAGCGCACGGGACTGTTGGACAAGCGCTCCGAGCGGCTCACCAACTGGGCAACCGACGCCCTCGACTACGGCTCGCTCACCGACAACATGTACCAGGCGATTCCTTTTTTTATCGCCCTCAGGCCAGGGCTCGCCTACGGCGTGTTTCTCAACAGTACGTTTTTTAGCCACTTTGACCTGGGGGCCGAAAAATCTGGTTGCTGGCAGATGCAGACTTGCGCCCCTGAACTCGACTACTACCTTATCTATGGCCCCACGCCCGAGCGGATCCTCTTTCGCTACACAGAGCTGACGGGCCGAGCACCGTTGCCGCCAATCTGGGCCCTGGGCTACCACCAGTGCCGCTGGAGCTACGACAGTGAAGACGAAGTCTACGAACTGGCCCGCACCTTTCGATCGCGGCGCATCCCCTGCGATGTGATTCACCTCGACATCGATTACATGCGCGGCTACCGGGTTTTTACCTGGAGCCCGAGCCGCTTCAGCGATCCGAAAAAACTAATCAGCGATCTGGGTTCCCAGGGCTTTCGGACCGTGGCGATCGTCGATCCAGGAGTCAAGTACGAGCCGGAGGCAAATTACGCCGTCTTCGATCAGGGCCTGGCAAAAAATTACTTCGTGCGCACCGCTTCGGGGCAGCTCTTCCACGGCTACGTCTGGCCCGACAAGGCTGTGTTTCCCGATTTTCTCAACAGCGCCGTGCGCCGCTGGTGGGGCGACTGGCACGCCAGATTGACCGAGATGGGTGTCGCCGGGATCTGGAACGATATGAACGAACCGACCATCGACGATCGGCCCTTCGGCGACGGCGGCACGAAAATAAGCTTCCCGAGCGACGCCGCCGCAGGCGATCCCGCCGAGCAGGCCACCTGGGCGGAGGGCCACAACCTCTATGGCCAGCAGATGGTGCGCGCCTGCCGGGAAGGGCTGGATCGCCTGCGGCCCACCGAGCGCTCCTTTGTCCTTACTCGCTCCGGCTTTGCCGGCATCCAGCGCTATGGGGCGGTGTGGATGGGCGACAACCAGTCGCAGTGGGAACATCTGGAGCTGTCGCTGCCGATGCTGTGCAACATGGGCCTCTCGGGGGTCGCTTTTGTCGGTGCCGATATCGGCGGCTTTGCCCGCAACGCGACAGCGGAGCTGTTTGCCCGCTGGATGCAGGTGGGGACGCTCTATCCGCTGATGCGCGGCCACTCGGCTCTGCACACCGCCCGGCACGAGCCCTGGGTCTTTGGCGAGCGGGTCGAGGCGATCTGCCGGAAGTATATCGAGCTCAGGTATCAGCTTCTGCCCTACCTCTACACCCTCTTCTGGCGGGCAATGACGCACGGGGAACCCATCTTGCGGCCTCTGGTCTACCAGTACCCCGACGATGAGCGCACCTATCAACTGCACGATCAGGTGCTGCTCGGGCCGCTGCTCATGGCCGCTCCGATTCTGCGCCCCGGCAGCGATTGCCGGGCCGTCTACCTGCCTGCGGGCCTCTGGCACGACTGGTGGACGGGCGAGCGCTTCGAGGGACCCGCCCACATCCTGGCCCACGCCCCCCTCGATCGCCTGCCCCTTTATGTACCCGCCGGAGCGGCTTTGCCCATGAACCCGGTGCGCCAGCACACTGGGGAACCAACCGATGCACTGATCTGGCGGGTCTGGCCGGGCGAGGGCAGCTGGACACTTTATGAGGACGATGGCAACAGCTTCGCCTACCGCGAGGGGCAATGGGCCACCACCACCTGCCGCGTTCAGCAGACAGCCGTCGAACTCACTGAGCGGCAGGGCAACTGGCAGCCCCCCGAGCGTCAGATCCGCATCGAGCTGCTCGGTTGCGGCAGCCGGCAATTTTGCGACGACGGTGCCGCCCGGCAATTGCTGTTTCGCGAGTCTTGCAATTAAAAAGTGTTCTGTGAACAGTTTTAGTCGATAGATCCGGCCTGCTGGATGGATAGGACTGCTGATTTAGACGGTGAGGAGCAAAAGGCAGGAGGGGTATCAGGTTTCAGTATTTTCGGGGGTGGAGGAGCCATCGAGTTGGACGAGTTTGATGTGCTTGCGACCGATCTGAATTTCAAATTCGGTTCCTGGCTCCAGGCCCATCTGGCGCGTATAAGCGGTACCGATGAGCAGGTTGCCGTTTTGTTGGACTTTGATACGATAGCTGGCTTTACGGCCACCACGCACACCTTCGCCTTCCTCTTGCTGCGGCGTGAGAGAGATATTGTTGGCTTGCAAGATTGCACTTTGAAAGGCCAGCATTTTTACCCGCTTTTGCCCCGACTTGGTGACGGTTGTGTAACCGGCAAGTTCAGCGAGTTGCTTGGCACTTTTGCTCTGGTTCTCTTTGATCAGCTTTAACAGTTCCTTGCCTTGAAATGCTGCCATCTTCGCTCCACTCATCTGAGATCGAGTTAACTTGAAACATATTACATCAGTTCATCTAAATGAAAACTGGCTGCCGGATCATAAAGCTTGATCAATCGTATTTTTAGATGAGATTTGCCGGGCGAGCGGTCCCTCGATGTGCGATCGCCTCCTGCGATCGCGTCTTGGCCAGCCCAGAGATCGGCGAGTTGTTGAGTCCAATCCGGGCGCGATCCGGGGCACTAGCGGTGCAAAATAGAAGGCACTGCGCTGATGGATCTGCTCTCTATGACTTCTGCTCGCACCCGCTCTGAGATTCGGCCTGTGCTCTGGGATGGCCAGTCCTGTCTGCTCATCGACCAGACGGCGTTGCCTGGCTCTTTGCGCACCGTCGCGATCGAGACGAGCGAGCAGATGGCCACTGCCATCCGCACGATGATCGTGCGCGGTGCCCCGGCGATCGGGGTGGCCGCCGCCTTCGGGATGGTCCTGGGACGGCGCGAGGCCGATCCGGCCCAGCCGCTGCCCCACCTCCAGAAAGTTGCCAGTCTGCTCAGATCGACCCGGCCCACCGCCGTCAACCTCTTCTGGGCAATCGACCGGATGCTCGCTGCCGCCCACCTCGATTCGAGCGTTGCCCACCTCGAGGGCGAGGCGATTGCGATCCTCGAAGCGGACATCGCCACCTGCCGGGCAATCGGCGATCACGGCCTCGCTGCTTTGCCTGCCACCCCGCACCGCTTGCGCCTGCTCACCCACTGCAACGCCGGGGCGCTCGCGACCGCCGGTTACGGCACTGCCCTCGGGGTGGTGCGCTCGGCCCATCGCGCCCACAGACTTGAGCGCGTCTGGGCCGATGAGACCCGCCCGCGCCTGCAAGGAGCACGGCTGACGGCCTGGGAACTGGTGCAGGAGGGTATTCCAGTCACGGTCATCGCCGACACCGTAGCCGCCCACCTGCTGGGCAAAGGTCAGATCGATGCGGTGGTGGTCGGTGCGGACCGGATCGCCGCCAACGGCGATGTCGCCAACAAGATCGGCACGCGCGGCGTGGCGATCCTGGCCCACTACCACGGTGTGCCCTTCTTCGTCGTCGCTCCCTGGTCTACGATCGACCTCGATCTGGCCGATGGTTCGGGGATCGCTATCGAGGAGCGCAGCCCCGAGGAGGTGCGCACGATCGACGGGGTGGTCCTTGCCCCGGAGGGCACCGATTTTTATAACCCGGCCTTCGACGTTACCCCCGCCGCCTTAATTAGCGGCATCGTCACCGAGACCGGCGTCTTTGCCCCGGCCCAACTGGGGGCGGCCCTCAGGCGGTAGGCGGCTGCTTCTATCCAGGCGCACACTTTTCGTTATATTAAGTGGGAGAGATAAGACCGGAGTAGGGCATGAACTTGAGCGATCTGTGCCACCCGAACCAGTTGCGCGAGCTGAGCGTCCCCCAACTGGCCCGCCTTGCCCAGCAGATCCGCCAAAAACACCTTGAGACGGTGGCGGCGACGGGTGGTCATCTCGGTCCCGGCCTGGGGGTGGTCGAGTTGACTCTCGGCCTGTATAAAACCCTCGATCTCGACCGCGACCGGGTTGTCTGGGATGTCGGCCACCAGGCTTATCCCCACAAGATGCTCACAGGCCGCTACGCCAACTTTCATACCCTGCGCCAAAAAGACGGCATCGCCGGTTATCTCAAGCGCGCCGAGAACCCCTTCGACTGCTGGGGGGCAGGCCACGCCTCCACCAGCATCTCCGCTGCCCTCGGCATGGCTCTCGCCCGCGACTTTCAAGGACTGAACCGCAAGGTGGTGGCGGTGATCGGCGATGGGGCGCTCACCGGCGGCATGGCCCTCGAAGCGCTCAACCACGCCGGCCACCTGGCAAAGACGAACCTGATGGTCATCCTCAACGACAACGAGATGTCGATCTCAGAAAACGTCGGTGGCCTGTCGCTCTACCTCAACCGCCTGCGCACCGATCCGGCCCTGCGCCAGCTGCGCAGCAACCTCGAATCGCAGTTATTCAACTTTCCGCTGCTTGGCTCGACTTTCAGCCCCGAATTCGAGCGCTTCAAAGATTCGCTCAAGTACATGACCATGACCCGCTCCAAGGCGGGCGTGATCTTTGAGGAACTGGGATTTACCTACCTGGGGCCGATCGACGGCCACAACCTGAGCGATCTCATCGAGACGTTCGAATTTGCCCACAATCTGACTGGACCGGTCTTTGTCCATGTGATCACCGTCAAGGGCAAGGGCTACGAGGTCGCCGAGCGCAACCAGGTCACCTACCACGCCCAGAACGCCTTTGATCTGACCACCGGCAAGGCCAAGCCATCCAGCAAGCCGACCCCACCCGCCTACACTTCGGTATTTGCCAGCACCCTGCTCAAACTGGCCGAACAAAACGAGAAGATCGTCGGGATCACAGCGGCGATGCCCACCGGCACTGGCCTCGATAAATTCAAGGAGCGCTTTGCCGATCGCTACTTCGATGTCGGCATCGCCGAGCAGCACGCCGTCACGATGGCAGCGGGCCTGGCTGCCGAGGGGATGCGACCGGTAGCGGCCATCTATTCGACCTTCTTGCAGCGGGCCTTCGACCAGATCGTCCACGATGTCGCCATTCAAGATCTGCCGGTCTTCTTCTGCCTCGACCGGGCCGGCGTGGTGGGCGAGGACGGCCCCACCCACCACGGCGTCTTCGATTTAGCCTACCTGCGCCAGATCCCCGGCATGGTGGTGATGGCTCCCAAGGACGAAGCCGAGTTGCAGCGGATGCTGGTGACCGGTGTGCAGTACACCAAGGGTCCCATCGCCGTGCGCTATCCGAGGGGGGCAGGCGTCGGTGCGCCGCTGATGGCCGAAGGCTGGGAGGCTGTACCGGTGGGCAAAGCCGAGGTGCTGCGCACCGGCGACGATCTGCTCATCGTCGCGATCGGTTCGATGGTCCATCCTTCACTGCAGGCCGCCGCCCTTTTAAGCGAGCACGGCATCGCTGCCACCGTCGTCAACGCCCGCTTCGCCAAGCCCCTCGACACCGAGTTGATTCTGCCCCTTGCCCGCCGCATCGCACGGGTGGTAACCGTCGAGGAAGGCTGCCGCACCGGTGGCTTCGGCTCAGCGGTACTCGAAGCGCTCATGGACGCCGGGCTCGCCGTACCGACCCTGCGCATCGGCATCGACGACAGGTTCGTTACCCACGCTAGCCGTTCCCAGCTTCTGGAGATGCTTGGCCTCACCCCGACAGGCATCGCCCAAACGATCCAGCAGAGCCTGAATACCCAACCGGCAGCCCAGCCGCAGCCTTGATCCGCCGATGCAGTTTGCGGAGATTGCCGAGCGGTTGGCTGTCTACTCCGGCTGGACGGTGCAGGCGAACGAAAAAATGGTCGAGGTGAGCGTCGTCCTGCCAAACGATCGTCGGCAAAAAGTCTACATCCGTCCAATTGGCACCCTCGCAGTCCAGGGCGTCGCCAGCGAGATGATCGAGTACTACTCGGCGGCGGTCGAGATTCCCAAAGACCAGGCGCTCTCCTCGCTCCTCGCCTATAGCCTTCTTAAGACCAACGCCCAGATGCTCATCGGAGCCTGGGGGATTGACCAGCGCGGCGAGAGTGAATTTATTGCCGTCTTCGACACGGCCCTGCTGGTCACCCTCGACATCGAGGAGTTGGCGGCGGCAATCTCGGTGATTGCCGCTGAGGCGGATCGGCTCGAAGAACTCTGGGCCGGCGAGGATATCTGGTGAGCCGCTGCGCTTAAACAGTTGCATAGGAAGCTGCTTTTCTCCCTAAGGTATGGTTGAATCTGAGTAGTTTGTCTCCATCCCCAGGCTCCGATGGCTCTTGAAGTCGCACCGCTGCAGGCAGGTAAAGGCAGGACCGCTCTTCAGAGGCGCGTCTATGAGATTCTTGAGCCAGCCCAGGCCGATGACTGGCAAAGTCGTGCCTATGACCGCTTTATCGTCGTCTGCGATGTACTGATCATCGCCGATGTCGTTCTCGGTACAGTCGATGCGATTACCAGCCGCTACCAGATTTATCTGAGCATCCTGCGGGCGATCGTCCAGACGGCCTTCGTGGTCGATTATCTGCTCAGAGTCTGGACGAGCACCTGCAACCCGCTGTACAAGCACCCGCTCTGGGGCCGGTTGCGCTACACGGTGAGCTTCTTTGGCCTGGTCGATCTGTTTGCGGTGGGACCGGCGGTGGTGGCGGCGCTGTTCTTTCCGCCCGCCACCGACATCGGCAAAGTCCTGCGCCTCTCACCGCTATTGCGCACCCTGCAGATGCTGCGCTACTCCGAGCCCCTGCGCACCTTTGGCCGGGTGCTGCGCGCCAAGCGCGACGAGCTATTCGTGATGCTCTCGATCGTCTGCGTATTGCTTCTGGTCGCTTCGAGCCTGGTCTACTTGGTCGAGCACAACGCCCAGCCCAACAACTTCGGCAGCATCCTCGACGCGATGTGGTGGGCAATCATCACCCTCACCAGCGTCGGCTACGGCGACATGTACCCGGTCACACCGGTAGGCAAACTGCTGGGTGGCCTGATTGCCCTGATGGGCATCGGCATCTTCGCCCTGCCCGCCGGTATTCTTGCTGCCGGATTTTCTGAGGAGTTGCGCAAGCGCAAGACCAAGACCACCTGCCCCCACTGCGGCAAGGACACCGGTGTGATCACGACGGTCTTCAGCAAAAAGCATTGAAGTGCCTCAGGCGATCACAAGCCCCCCGTCGATCTGGATCACCTGGCCGGTGATGTAGGCGGCGGCTGGATCGGCGGCCAGAAAGCGCACCAACCCGGCCACCTCCTCGGCCTGCCCGACTCGCCGGAGGGGCACCTGGGCGATCACAGGCTCCAGATCGAGGGCGCTGGTCATGTCGGTGGCGATAAAGCCGGGGGCGACGGCGTTGACGGTGATGCCCCGCGAGCCGAGTTCGCGGGCGGCGGCGCGGGTGAGGCCCAGCACACCGGCCTTGGCGGCGCTGTAGTTGGCCTGCCCGGCGTTGCCGGCCACACCGGAGGTCGAAGAGATGTTGATCACCCGACCGGAGCGCTGCTTGAGCATCACCTTCGAGGCAGCTTTGATGCAGAGAAACACGCCGGTGAGGTTGAGATCGACCACCTGCTGCCAGTCGTCGAGGGACATGCGCAGCATCAGGCCGTCGCGGGTGATCCCGGCGTTGTTGACGAGCACGTCGAGCCGCCCGTACCGGGCAGCCAGGGCCGCAAAAAGCCCATCGACTTCGGCGGCTTTGCCCACATCTGCCTGCAGGGCAACCGCTTCACCGCCGGTAGATTTAATCGCCTCGACGACCTGCTGGGCCGCCTCGGCGGAGCGGCTGTAGTTGACGGCGACTGCCGCTCCTTCGGCGGCAAGGGCCAGGGCGCAGGCCCGTCCGATCCCACGCCCGGCTCCGGTGATAAGGGCAACTTTTGCTGTGAGCAATCCACTCATAAGGCCGACTCAAAACGTGCGTCGCCCATTGTCGCACGAGTTGCTCAGGCGCTGCGGCGCAGGGTGATCGAGCGCCGGGTGCGGCTTATCACCCCTTCGCGCTCCAGCTGGCCCAAAATCCGGTAGAGCGTCTCCTGGGTGAGGCTCAACTCGTCGGCAATCTCTTTGAAGGGCCGGTCGAAGTGGGCGGTGCGCTCGCCGGGCGGCACCGCTCCGCTCAGGTACTCGATCACCCGCTCGCGGGCCGGAGCGATATTTTGCATCTGGACCCGCTCTTTGAGGGCGTTGATCCGGTAACTGAGCAGAGCCATAAACGCCTGGGTCAGCTCCGGGCGCAGGCGCATCGCCTCCCATAGCTGGGCTTTGGGATAGACCAGCAGCCGCGAGGGCAGATCGGCGATCGCCTCGCAGCCGTGGGAGGACGAGAACAGTGCGCCCTCCGAAAACAATTGCCCCGCCGTCGCTCGATACAGCAGCACCGTCTGACCGACGCGGGTATGGCCAACCACGCGAATCCGTCCCTGCTCGACGGCGTAGACGGACAGGGAAGGATCGCCCTGGCGGTAGACAGATTCACCGGCGAGCAGCGACCGGCGCAGGGTCGCTGGACCCAACAACTCAAAAGCGGGAAACGGCGGCGGAGTAGGCATCTTGTGTAGGGTGAAACTATCTGGCATACGGATGTGGCCGCCCGGCGGATGGCAGATGGCGCACCAGGACACGATCCGAACGAAAATCGATCCGAGGGCGGCCATGCTTCGTATACCGGATGCAGCGAACCCGCCGATTGCCCGCCGATGGACGCCAGTTTTGCCCTCACATCCGGGCCGCAAGTCCTCTATCCTGTTGGACATGCCCAACAAAGCCCCGTCTGGCTGTCTGCTGGTGAGCAGGATCGAAGCGCGATGGACGCGCTGAACGATATCGAGGCGTACCGCGCTCTCAAACAGGGCAACGCCAGCGCCCTGTCACTTCTTTATGATCGCCACGGCGGGGTCGTCTACCGGCTGGCCCTGCGCCTGCTAGGTAGCAGCGAAGAGGCCGAAGATCTGAGCCAGGAAGTTTTCTTGCAACTGTGGCAAAAGCAGACCTACGACCCGGCGCGGGGCAGCCTGAGTAACTTTTTGCTCACCCTCACCCGCTCGCGGGCGATCGATCGATTGCGCTCGCGGGGGGCGCGGGGACGGTTTTTGCAGCGCTGGATGCGCGAGGGCGACGTGGGGATAGCAGCCGGATCGCCCTTTGAACGCCTCGCCGCAGACGAACGCTCCGAGCGGGTTCAGACGGCCCTCAAGACCCTCCCCGAAGCGCAGCGGCAGGCGCTCGAACTCGCCTACTACGAGGGATTGAGCCAGTCGGAGATCGCCCAACGGCTGGATACACCGATCGGCACCGTCAAATCCCGCAGTCGGCAGGGCCTGCTCAAACTGCGCAATCTCCTTTTTGATCTGCTGGGGTAGCGCGATGAATCAGCTACCGGACGAGCGGCAGGCACAGATGGCGGGCTATCTTCTGGACGATCTAGGCGAGGCGGAGCGCCGCGACTTCGAGCAGTGGCTGGGCGAACATCCGGAGGCCCAGGCCGAACTTGCCCGCCTCCAGCAGACTTTGAACCTGCTGCCCTACGGTCTCGAAGGTTCTGCTCCCCCCGCCTCCCTGCGCGATCGGATCGTCCGCTCCGCCACCGTTCAGCAAAAACGTCCGCGCCTTCTCAGTTGGGCACCGCTCGCTATTGCTGCAGCCCTGATCGCTATCCTGGGCTTCGATAGCTGGCAGTTGCGCGGGCAACTGGCCGCCAGCAACCAGCAGGTAGAGCGCTACCGCGATCTCGTTTCGATGCTCAGAGAAAACGACACCCGCCTGGTGGCCCTCAAGGGCATGTCCACCGCCCGAGATGCCACAGGCAACATCTTGATCACCCCCGGCACCCCGGAGGTGGTCGTCACCCTGCGCAACCTGCCCCCGCCTGCCAGGGGCGAAGTCTACAAGCTCTGGGCAGTGGTCGAGGGCCGCAAGGTCGCCTGCGGTGAATTTATGCCTGGCCCCGAGGGGTCCGTCTACGCAAAGCTGCCCCTCACCGCCCAACTGCTCTCCGCCCCCCTCGTGGTTACCCGCGAGGTGGCCGGTTCTGCCATCCAGACCGGACCGATGGTGATGACGAGCAGCATCTAGCTACTCCAGCGGGCCGCAGACCTGCTCGACCGCTGACAGCAACTCGCCTGTCGCAACCAGTTGCCGCACCCGCTCGATGTCGGCGCTCACGAGGCGATCCACCTCCAGGCGAGGAACGACCTTCCGCAGGGCAGCATGGGCGGCGCGGCTGCCGGTACCGGGGGGCAGATCCCGGCGAAAATCGAGCCCCTGGGCGGCGCACAGCAGTTCGATTGCCAGCACCCGCTCACAGTTGTCGCAGACAGTCACGGCCTTGCGGGCGGCGATCGTGCCCATACTCACGTGATCTTCTTGACCGGCGGAAGTCGGAATCGAATCGACACTGGCGGGATGGGCGAGGACTTTGTTTTCGGAGACGAGGGCCGCCGCCGTGTACTGGGCAACCATGTAGCCCGAATGCAGCCCGCCCGCCTCGGCCAGAAACATCGGCAGACCGTTGGAGTAGGTGCTGTTGACCAGCCGCTCGGTGCGCCGCTCGGAAATATTCGCCAATTCAGACAGCGCAATCGCCAGAAAATCCATCGCAAGGGCAACCGGCTGGCCGTGGAAGTGACCGCCGGTGAGTACCTGCTGTTCGTCTGCAAAAATCAGTGGATTGTCGGTGGCCGAGTTGAGTTCGATCGTGACCACCTCCCCGGCATAGGCTACCGCGTCGCGGCTCGCCCCGTGGACCTGGGGCGCACAGCGCAGGGAGTAGGCGTCCTGGATGCGGTCACAACCGGCGTGGGAGGCGATAAGTCGGCTGTCCTCGGTGAGCTTGAGCAGGTTGCGGGCACTGGCAAGCTGGCCGGGATGGGGGCGGAGGCGCTGGAAGTGGGGCAGGTAGGGCTGGCGCGATCCCAGGGTCGCTTCGAGAGTCATCGCACAGGCAATATCGGCAATGCGCAGCAGATGGGTAGACCGCTCCAGGCAGAGGGCAGCGATGGCACTCATCACCTGGGTGCCGTTGATGAGAGCCAGTCCCTCTTTGGCTTTCAGCCGAATCGGCGCAAGTCCCCGTCGCTCCAGGGCCACCCGGCCCGGCAGGATCTCCCCTTCGACCTCCGCCTCCCCTTCGCCCACCAGCACCAGGGCCAGGTGAGCGAGCGGTGCCAGATCGCCGCTTGCTCCCACCGATCCTTGAGAGGGGATGACCGGATGCACGCCCCGGTTGAGCATCGCTACCAGTAGCTGCAGCGTCTCGGGCCGCACCCCCGAATAGCCGCAGGCGAGGGCGTTGGCCCGCAGCAGTAGCATCGCCCGCACCACCTCGCGCTCCAAGGGCACCCCGACCCCGGCTGCGTGGCTGAGTAGCAGGTTGTACTGCAGCTGTTCGGTCGCCTCCTGGCCAATCGCCCGGTTTTTGAAGTAACCAAAGCCGGTGGTCACCCCATAAACGGTTTGACCAGAGCGGACCAGTTGCTCGACGTAGGCCCGGGAGCGCATCACCCTCTGGAACGCCCGCTCATCGATTTCGACCGGCTCGCGGCCACGGGCGACCCGCACCACGTCTGCGATCGTTAGCTGCACCCCATCGAGCTGTACCGGAACCATTCTCTTTCCTGCCGCAAAAACTGTACGCAGCGATACAGAGCACTATCGTAGCCGCTGGTCCCGGTCGGTGGGTTTAGCGGCGGCAGGAACTGGTTTATGAAGATTTCGTGTGCCAGGGGTGAGACTGTGGGTATCGGTCCGGCTTTGCGGTATGGTATTCCTGCTTGAGCAAAGGGCCGGTTTGGCATCTGGTAATCTTCGATCGGCCTGGCGGTTATTGTCCTGCGTGTGGGTGTGTTTTTTGCCTTGTTTTCTACCACTTGCATAAGGTATACCCACGATGAAGTTATCTGCGAAGCTTTTGCCCGCCTGCACCCTGGCGGCCATCGGTGTTTCCCAGCCTGTCCTGGCAGCCGGCAGCCAGATTGCCCTCAGCGGTAGTGTTCGTCCTTTTAGTGCCAGTGTGCGCGTCCTTGGTGACGCGGACAGCCGATCGACGGTCGAATTTCAAGTCGCGCTGAAGATGCGCGATCTGTCACAGTTGCGCTCCCGGATCGCCCTGGGGCAGAGGGTGACTCCAGAGGAACTGGAAGCCAACCATTTTCCGCTCCTCAAAGACCAGCGGGCGGTTGTCGAGTGGCTCACCGCTCAGGGGCTGAAAGTCGAGCGGACCTACCCCAACCGCCTGACCATCGAAGTGAGCGGCACCGTCGCCCAGGTACGCGCCGCCCTTGGAGTCGATTTCAAGCGGGTAGTCGTAGATAGTGAAGAATTTGTCGCTGCCCGCACCGCTCCTCTGTTACCGGCAGAATTTTCGGCCTCCATCCTGGGAATCAATGGCCTGCAGCCTTATCAAAAAGCCGTGCCCCTGCACACCAGGTTGCAGCCCCAAAGCCCGACCAAGCCCTTCGTACCCGCCTACTCGGTCAACGACATCCTCACCGCCTACAGCGGCACTGGCCTGGGCCTGAACGGCTCCGGCCAGACGATCGCCATCTTGATCGATGTCGCTCCCCAAAACAGCGATCTGACCACCTTCTGGACCAACAGCGGCATTCCCGGCTCGCTCACCAACATCACCGCCGTCCAGGGAGCCAACCCCCGCCGCAAGGACAAGCCGAGCGGCGAGGAGACCCTCGACACCGAGATGACGAGCGGCGTCGCCCCGGCAGCCAAAATCCGGCTCTATCTTTCTGGTACTCTCAGCTTCAGCAACCTCGACAAGGCGCTCCAGAAGCTGATCGCTGAGTTGCCTTCCCAGCCGACGCTGCACCAGCTCACGATTAGCCTCGGCAGCTGCGAGGCCAGCAACTCCAGTAGCCAGTTGCAGACCGATAGCCAGCTCCTCTCGACGATCGCTGCTTCCGGAGTCAGTATCTTCGTCTCAAGCGGCGACGACGGCTCAAAGAACCTCTGCAACTCCGGCCTCGGCGTGTCGTACTATGCCTCCGATCCGAGCGTTACCGCCGTGGGCGGCACCACCCTCACCCTCGACAGCAGCTCCGGAGCGGTCACCAGCGAAGGGGTCTGGAACAACCAGTACGGCGCGAGCGGCGGTGGCATCAGCTCCTATTTCAGCCGACCGAGCTGGCAGGTCGGTGCCGGGGTGCCCGCCGGGACGACTCGCCTCGTACCGGATGTCGCCCTCGATGCCGATCCGAATACCGGCGTCTACGTCGTCTATAACGGCAGAACCTACTCCTTCGGCGGTACCAGCGCCTCTTCTCCCCTCTGGGCCGGTTTTACAGCTCTATTCAACCAGGCGCGCGCCGCTGCCGGTAAGCCTTCCCTTGGCCTGCTCGGCCCCCGGCTCTATCCGCTTCTGGGCACGAGCAACTTCCGCGACATCACCAGCGGCAACAACGGAGCCTACAGTGCCGGGTCCGGTTACGATCTGGCCACGGGCATCGGCGTGCCGGTCTTGAGCCTGCTGCAGAGCACCCTCTTCAACCAGCCGTAGCTCCTCTCTGGGGGGCGAGGCGCTTTGCCTCCCCTCCGGTTTTGCAGTCTGCCTCCGACTTTGAGAGATCAGGGCCAATGCCTGCCGTTGCGGCCCGACAGCAGCGCCGCCAGATTGGCGATGAGTCGGTCGTTCTCGCTGGGCGTACCGATCGTAATCCGCAGACCGCCGCCGACGGCTCGCACCAGCGAGCCGCGCTCGGCCAGTTGCCGGTGCAGAGTCCGGGCATCGGTACCCAGAAGCCGGACAAACAGGAAATTGGCGTCGCTCGGATAGAGTCGCAATTGCTCAAAGTCTGATAAAAAGCGCTCCAACCGCTGCCGCTCACAGAGAATTTCGGGGATTACCGATAAAAGCAAGTCGCGGTGTTCGAGGGCGGTGAGGGCAGCCAGCTGCGAATGTCCTGGCAGGTTGTAGGGCAGGCGCACTTTCTCCAGGGCGCTCACGTACTCGGGGGCAGCGAGGGCGTAGCCGACCCGGAAACTGGCGAGGCGAAAGGCTTTGGAGAAGGTGCGCAGGACGATCAAGTTGGGCCATTCGCTCAGCAGGGGTACGCTGGTGTACTGGCTGAACTCGTAGTAGGCTTCGTCGAGGACCACGAGCACAGGCAACTGGCGCAGGCGCTCGATGGCACCGGGCTGCAGGAGGTTGGCGGTGGGACTGTTGGGGTTGGCAAGAAAAAGAACCTGGATGCCGTCGAAGTGCGCAATTGCTGCTTCCAGCCCGTCTAGATCGACGGCAAAATCGGCGGTGCGCGGCAGGGGATGGTAGGGGATGCCGAGGGTGCGGGCGATGATGCTGTACATCGAAAAGGTCGGCTCAGCCGTGAGCACCCGGCCCCGGCTCCCCAGGCAGGTAGCAATCAGAATTGAGCGGATCAGTTCGTCGGAGCCGTTGCCAAGACTGACGAGATCCGGGACGACCCCGCAGTACTCGCCGATGGCGGCCTTGAGAGCTTCCGGGTTGGCCTGGGGATAGCGGTTGGCGGCCTGAACCTGCTCGAACTGGTAGGCCAGTTTGTTCTTGAGCCACTCCGGCAGGTCGTGGGGGTTTTCGTTGGCGTCGAGCCGGTCCGCCTCGGGCCAGACCGGCGCGTGATAAGCTTCAAACCCAGCCAGTTCAGGCCGCAAAAATGGCTGCATCGCTCATTCCTCCTGCTGCTGCTGTTGCTGCTGGGGAATGTGGGGATTTTCGTAGCGCTGCAGCCGCAGGCGCACCGAATCGCCGTGGGAGGGCAGCCCCTCGGCGGCGGTGAGCTGGTCGATGGCGTCGCCCACCTCGGCCAGCGCCTGGGGCGTGTACTGGACCAGGCTGGAACTTTTAAGAAAAGTCTCAACGCTCACAGCTGAAGCGAAGCGGGCGGTGCCGGAGGTGGGCAGGATATGGCTGGGACCAGCCAGGTAGTCGCCCACCGCCTCGGGAGTGGCGTGGCCTAAAAAGATCGCTCCGGCATGGCGAATCTTTTCGAGCAGATCCCAGGGCTCCTCGACTTCGAGTTCGAGGTGCTCGGGGGCAAAGAGATTAGAAAGCGCTGCCGCTTCAGCGAGATCGGCGGTGACGACGACAAGACCATAGTGGGCGAGGGATTTTTCGGTGAGGGTGCGGCGCGGATGGTTCTCCAGTTGGTGCCTCACCGCTTCGAGGGTGCGCTCGGCGACGCGCTGATCCGGGGTGATCAAGATCGCTGAGGCGAATGAGTCGTGCTCGGCCTGAGCGAGCAGGTCCGCCGCCAGAAAGACCGGGTTGGCGGTGCTGTCGGCGATGATCAAGACCTCGGAAGGACCGGCCAGAGCGTCGATACCGACCTCGCCGTAGACGAGCTTTTTGGCGAGGGTGACGTAGATATTGCCGGGACCGGCAATCACGCTTACCGGCGCAATCGTGCGCGTGCCGTAGGTGAGGGCGGCAATCGCCTGGGCACCGCCGACGCGGTAGATTTCTTGGACACCGGCTTCTTGAGCGGCCACCAGCACCGCCGGGTTGATCTTGCCTTCGGCGTTGGGAGGACTCACCAGCACGATGCGCGGCACGCCTGCCACCATCGCCGGGATCGCACTCATCAGCACCGAACTGGGGTAGCTTGCCTGACCACCGGGAATATAAAGTCCCGCCGCATCGACCGGGGTGTAGCGGCGACCGAGGACGATGCCCTTGTCTTGAAACTGCACCCAGGATTTGGGGATGCGCTCGCGGTGAAACTGTTCGATGCGCTGCTTGGCCAGCCGCAGTGCCTTGAGCAAACCTGTCGAGACGCGCTGGTAGGCGGCGTCGAGTTCACTTGGGCTCACCACCAGCTCAGCAGCCGTGAGATCGATATGATCAAATTCGCGGGTATAGCGCAGCAGCGCTTCATCACCGTGGCTGCGCACGTTCTGGAGGATCTCGCGGACAGTTGCCTCCTTGTGGACAACCTGTTCGGAGTGCGTCCGGGCGGCGATCCGCTTGAGTTCGGTTTCCGCTTCGACGAGCTGGGTGATCAGTCGCAACATACGCCAGGCTTCAGGGATGCGCTCCCCCCAGTCTCGCTGATGGTAGCTAGATCAGCAAGTTCGCACCGATCAGTTCTACTGGGCAACGTACTTGCTAAGATCCAGGCCCGCTTCTTTGGCGAACGCCTGCAGCCCCTTGTGTTCGAGGGTCTTGATCGCCTTGGTCGAAAGCTTGAGGCGCACAAAACATCCCTGCTCGCTGTCCCAGATCCGCTTCCACTGCAAATTGGCCATCTGCAGCCGCTTGTTGCGACGATGGGAGAAGGAGACGCTGTAGGCGTTATTCGCTTTTTTGCCCGTCAACATGCACTTGCGCGACATCGAGCGCACTCCAGAAAATTTTCAACACAATCGCTCATTATTACACGAGAGCGCCGCTATCTGCACAACCTGCTGGCGATAAAGGCCAACTGTTACAATAGGTTGCCGACGCTGCTCCGTTTTCATGCCGCTCACCGCACTCGTTCAGAGCCTGAAGGGCTCGCCCTTCGTTGAAGAAATTGCCCAGCGCCTTCTAAAATCTGCAACCGTTCGCCTGCAGGGGGGCAACCGGGTCGCCCGTGGCATCGCCGCCTCCGCCCTCGCCCGCCGCCAGGGCACGCCGCTACTGGTCGTCACCGCCAACCTCGAGGAGGCAGCGCGCTGGAGCGCTCAGCTGGAGACGATGGGCTGGGAATCGGTCTATCTTTATCCGTCCTCGGAGGCGACGCCCTACGAACCTTTTGATCCGGAGGAGGAGGTGAGCTGGGGAGAGTTGCAGGTGTTAGCCGAACTCACCCAGCACAGCGAGGGCAATTGGGCAATTGTCTGCACCAGCCGCGCCCTGCAGCCCCACCTGCCGCCCCCCGAAGATCTCAGCGACTATTGCCTGACGATCGAGGCCGGGCAGACCCTCACGATCGAGCGGGTGAGTGCTGAGCTGGCCCGGTTGGGCTACAGCCGCGTCCCCCAGGTCGAAGGGGAGGGCCAGTTCTCCCGGCGCGGCGACATCCTCGATTGCTTCCCGGTCTCAGCCGAGATGCCGGTGCGCATCGAGTGGTTCGGCGACGAACTTGAGAAGATCCGCGAGTTCGACCCAGCGAGCCAGCGCTCGCTCGATCCGGTAGATGGCGTATCGATTACTCCGGTGGGCTTTGGAGCGGTGGTCCTGCCTGAGTTGCAGCGGCAGCTCACCCCGGCGCGGGTGGCGGAGTTACCCGAAAGCTGGCAGCAGGTGGTGCGCACAGACATTCAAGAAAACCGCGTTCCAGAAGGGCTGCGCCGCTGGCTGGGCCTCGCCTTCGATCCGCCCGCCTCGCTGGTGGACTATCTGCCCACTCGCCTGACTGTCTGTCTCGACGAGCCCGAGCAGATCCGTTCTATCGATCAGCGCTGGTTCGAGGCCGCCGACGAGCAGTGGCTCAAGCAGCCGGTCGGCCCGCCTCTGCACATCGCCTTCGAGGCGATCGAAGCGCTGCTTAAAGACCGCTATTCGCTCCTCGAACTGCGGGAACTGGCGAGCGAGGGCGGTGGTTTTCAACTGGGAGGCCGGCCCCTGCCCAGCGTCCCCCACCAGTTCGGCACCCTCGCAGAACATCTCCGGCAGTACCGCGCCCAGGGACTGCAGATCTGGATGCTCTCCGCCCAGCCCAGCCGGGCGGTGGCACTTTTGGCCGAGCACGATTGCCCGGCCCAGTTCATCCCCAATCCCCAGGATCAGCCCGCCCTCGAAAAAGCGCAGACCAGCCGCACGCCGATCGCCCTCAAGTACTCGGGCCTCGCGGAGATGGAAGGCAGCGTACTATCGACGCTGCGAACCGTACTGGTCACCGATCGCGAGTTCTTTGGCCAGCGGGTGCTCGCCACCCCCAACTTCGTGCGCAAGCGCCGCCGGGCCGGCTCACGGCAGATCGACCTCGACAAGCTCAACCCCGGCGATTTTGTCGTCCATCGCAACCACGGCATCGGTCGCTTTCTCAAGCTCGAAAAATTGGCAGTCAGCGGCTCCGCCCGCGAGTACCTGGTGATCGAGTATGCCGACGGCATCTTGAGGGTGGCCGCCGACCAGATGAATTCGCTCTCGCGCTACCGCTCCACCGGCGGCAGCGTGCAGCTCTCGCGCATGGGCTCCAAGTCCTGGGAGAAGACCAAGCAAAAAGTCCGCAAGTCGATTCAAAAGATCGCCTTCGACCTGCTCGAACTCTACGCCCGCCGCTCCCAGCAAAAGCGCCTCGCCTTCCCGCCCGACCAGCCCTGGCAGCGGGAGATGGAAGATTCTTTTCCCTATCCGCTCACCCCCGATCAGGCCAGGGCGATTCAGGAAGTCAAAGCCGACATGGAGTCGGAGCGACCGATGGACCGCCTGGTGTGCGGCGACGTGGGTTTTGGCAAGACCGAGGTAGCGATCCGGGCCGCCTTCAAGGCCGTCACCTCCGGCCTGCAGTGCGCCGTGCTCGTGCCCACGACCGTCCTTGCCCAGCAGCACTACCACACCTTCAAGGAGCGCTTCGCCCCCTACCCGATCTCCGTCGGTCTGCTCAACCGCTTTCGTACCCCCGCCGAAAAAAAAGACCTGCTCGCCCGCCTCGCCACGGGTGAACTGGATCTGGTGATCGGCACCCACCAGCTACTGGGAAGCGGTGTTCACTTTCGCAATCTGGGGCTGCTCATCATCGACGAGGAGCAGCGCTTTGGCGTCGCCCAAAAAGAAAAGATCAAGACCCTCAAGACCCAGGTGGACGTGCTCACCCTGACGGCGACACCGATCCCGCGCACGCTCTATATGTCGCTGTCGGGCGTGCGGGAGATGAGCCTCATCACCACCCCGCCCCCCAGCCGCCGCCCGATCAAGACCCACCTTGCCCCCTACGATCCCGAGCACGTGCGCACGGCGATCCTCCAGGAGTTGGGCCGGGGCGGCCAGGTCTTCTACGTCTACAACCGGGTAGAAGACATCCAGCAGGTGGCGGCCCGATTGCAGGCGATGCTGCCGATGGCCAAAATCGGCGTCGCCCACGGCCAGATGGACGAGGGCGAACTCGAATCGACGATGCTCGCCTTCTCAGGCGGCGAGTACGACATCCTGGTTTGCACGACGATCATCGAGTCGGGCCTCGACATTCCCCGCGTCAACACGATCCTCGTCGAGAACGCCCACCAGTTCGGCCTCGCCCAGCTCTACCAGTTGCGCGGGCGGGTGGGCCGATCGGGGGTGCAGGCCCACGCCTGGATGTTCTACAAGCAGGAGGACAGCCTCACCGACGAGGCGCGCAAGCGCCTGCGGGCGATTCAAGAATTTACCCAACTCGGCTCCGGCTATCAGCTTGCCATGCGCGACATGGAAATTCGCGGCGTCGGCAACCTGCTCGGAGCCGAGCAGTCCGGCCAGGTAAACCAGATTGGCTTTGATCTATATATGGAACTTTTAGAAGAAGCGATCCAGGAGATCCGGGGCCGCAAACTGCCCAAAGTCGAGGATACCCAGATCGACCTGCGCGTCACCGCCTTTATCCCCGCCGATTACATCGTCGATCTCGAGCAAAAGATGCGCGCCTACCGTCAGGTGGCTCTGGCCACCGACCGCCATCAATTGCAGCAGGTGGCCCTCGAATGGACCGAGCGCTACGGCCCCCTGCCCGTCGCTGCCCAGCAACTGTTGCGCGTCATGGAACTCAAGCAGGTCGCTCGCGCCCTGGGCTTCTCGCGCATCCGACCGGAGGCGACCAACGTCGTCCTTGAAACCCCAATGGAGGCACCGGCCTGGGAGCAGATTGCCCAGTCGCTACCCGCCGAGGTGCGCGGTCGCTTCTTTTATCAGCCGGGCAAAGTCACCGTGCGCAACCTTGGCATTCTCACCAGCGCCCAACAGCTCGAAAACCTCGTGCAGTGGCTCGACAAGGTACAACTGCCCTCGCTGGAGATAGCCGTCTAGGGCTTTTCTCTTCTCCGACGGCCTCTCACTATCGCCTGTTGCCGATTCCTGAGCGGTCTGTTGTTCGCCATCCAGCCAGTGGACCTCCCAACCTTTACGATGGTCGCCCTGCGCTGCGAATAGCTATCTTTGCTACCAAACTGCATCGATTGCGACAGGAAACCGTCGCCCAATCTGCTAAATTTGCCAATGGTTCACTTCGATAGCTGTTCGCCCGTCCCCACTCTGCTTGCCCCCGTCCAGGGATTGACGAACTGAGGCCGAACCGCTACATTGTCCACATCGGATATATCCAGTCTGGATGCTTTGCTGAAAGGCGATGGCGAGCGGTGCTTTTGCCTACTCCAGATGGCTCCGTCCTGTTTCTTCGTGATCTTGCCTGATGGACATTCCTCGCAGTAAGCCCAATCAGACCACAAGGCGCGTGCGGCTCGCACTTTTCACCCTTGCCGCTTCTGCCGCCGTCGTGCTGCTCGTTCTGGGTCTGAGCAACCTCAAGCCCGCCGCTCCTACAGTCGATAGGTCTACCGTCTGGATCGACACGGTCCGGCGCGGGACGCTCATCCGCCAGGTGCGCGGCCTCGGCACCCTGGTGCCCGAGCAAATCAGCTGGATTCCTGCCACCACCGAGGGCCGGGTCGAAAAGATCTACGTCAGGCCAGGGGCGCGGGTACAGCCTGACACGGTGCTGCTGGTGCTCTCCAACCCCGAGGTGCAGCAGACCGCCGTCGATGCCCAGTTGCAGCTCAAGGCCGCCGAAGCCGAGTACGCCAACCTGCAGGTGCAACTGGCCAGTTCCGTGATGGGCCAGCGGGCGACGCTCGCCACCGTTCAGTCCGACTACCGCCAGGCGGTGCTGCAGGGGGCGGCCAACGAGGAATTGGCGAGCAAAGGACTGATTCCCCGCCTGCAGGCACAGCTCTCCAAGGTCAAGACCGAAGAGTTGGCAAGCCGCCAGGGTCTAGAACAGCAGCGCCTGGCGATTGCCGCCGATGCGGCGCGTGCCCAACTGGCCGTACAGACTTCTAAAATCGAGCAGCTGCGCACGCTGGTCCAGCTGCGCAACAGCCGCGTCGATTCGCTGAAGGTGCGCGCGGGTCTTGCCGGCGTACTCCAGCAGTTGCCCCTCGACATTGGCCAGCGGGTCACCCCCGGTACCAACCTGGCCCGCGTCGCCGACCCGCGCACGCTCAAAGCCGAACTGAAGATAGCCGAGACCCAGGCAAAGGACATCCAGCTGGGGCAACCTGCCAGCGTCGATACACACAACGGCACGGTGACCGGCACGGTAGCGCGCATCGACCCGGCGGTGCAAAACGGGACGGTGACGGTGGACGTGCGCCTGATGGGCAGCCTCCCTGCTGGAGCGCGTCCGGATTTGAGCGTCGATGGCACGATCGAGCTGGAGCGGCTGAGGAACGTGCTGTTTGTCGGTCGCCCGGCCTTTGGCCAGGAGAACCAGACGGTGGGCCTCTTTAAGCTCGACGCTGAGGGGACGGAGGCGAGCCGGGTACCGGTGCGGCTGGGCAAAAGCTCCGTCAACACGATCGAAGTGCTCTCTGGCCTCAGGGAGGGGGAGCGGGTGATTCTCTCAGACATGTCTGCCCAGGAAAGTTACAACCGCATTCGCTTACAGTAAGGAGCCTTCCGCTTATGAGTACATCCGATGCGCCCTTGATTCGCCTGAGCGGTGTGAGCAAAGTGTTTCTCACCGACGAAGTCGAGACCCGCGCCCTCGCAGGCGTCGATCTCGAAATTCACCCTGGCGAGTACGTCTCGATCGCCGGTCCTTCCGGCTGCGGCAAATCCACCCTCCTCGCTATCCTCGGGCTGCTCGACTCCCCCAGCGAGGGCACCTACCAGCTGCACGGCAAACCGGTGGAGAGCCTCGATCTCATCGAGCGCTCCCGCATCCGCAACCGCGAGATCGGCTTTATCTTCCAGAGCTTCAACTTGATTGGCGATCTAAACGTCGCCGAGAACGTCGAGTTGCCTTTGACCTACCGGGGGTTGAGCGAGGCGGAGCGCAAGAAGCGGGTCAAGCAAGCCCTTGAGCGCGTCGAGATGAGCCACCGCACCAGACACTACCCGGCCCAACTGTCGGGCGGTCAGCAGCAGCGGGTCGCCGTCGCCCGTGCGCTGGCGGGTTCACCGGCGATTTTGCTGGCGGACGAGCCGACGGGGAACCTCGATTCGGTCAACGGTCAGGCGGTGATGGACCTGTTGGCGGAGTTGCACGCCGGGGGAGCGACGATCTGCATGGTCACCCACGATCCGCGCTTTGCCGGTTTTGCCGGGCGCAGTATCCACCTGCTCGATGGCAAGGTTGTCTCCGCCGAGCAGGCCCAGGTGAGCAGCTTGAAAGAGGCGGCGCGCTAAATTCAGGAGTGGACTGGCAGCCGGACCGTGAAGTTGCTGCCTCTGCCCGGTTCGCTCTCAAGGCTGAGGGTGCCGCCGTGGGCTTCGACGATCTGGCGGCTCAGGTGCAGGCCCATGCCACTGCCTTCTTTGTTGTGGCTGCCCTGGGAAAAGCGCCGAAAAAGCGCCGCCTGTTCCTCGGGCCGGATACCGGGGCCGGTATCGCTCACAGCAAAGCAGACGAGGGAATCGACGGCGTTCGTGCAGACACGGATGCTGCCCTGGTCGGTAAATTTGATCGCATTGCCAATCAGGTTGGTGAGCACCCGGCGCAGTTCGAGATGATCGGCCTGCACTCTGGGCACCGGCTTGAGGTTGGTGTCGAGTTCGAGGCGCTTTTCGGTGGCGAGCGGTGCCAGCTCGGCGCACACCTGCTCGGCAAGTTCGACGAGGTCCGTAGGCTGAAAGTGCAGGCGTTTGGCTCCTGCCTCGTAGCGGTAGACATCGAGCAGGGTCCGCACCAGGGCCAGCAGGTTGCTGTTGGAGCGGTTCATGATCGAGATCGCCTCGGCCATCTGGGGGGGCATCTCGCCTAAGGCTCCCTGATTTAACAGGCCGAACATGCGATCGGCGGCCACCAGGGGGGTACGCAGATCGTGGGCGAGGCGGGTCACAAAATCTTCGCGCTGGCGGGCAATCGTGTCGCGCTCGGTGATCGAGCGCTTGAGGCGCAGGAGGGAGCGCACCCGTGCCAGCAACTCGTCCGGCTCGATCGGCTTGCGGATAAATTCGTCCGCGCCGGCATCGAGGCCGAGGGCAGCGCTGGGCCGATCGGAGGCGGTGACGAGCAAGATGGGCAGGAAGGGCAACCGCAGATCCGACTTGATCCGGCGGGTGACCTCGTAGCCGTCCATTCCCGGCATCATGACGTCGAGCAGCACCAGATCGGGAGGGTTCTTGTAGACCTTTTCAAGACACTCCGGGCCGGAGCTGGCGGTCTCGATTTGATAGCCTTCGCTCGAGAGTAAGAACTGAACCAGGACAATATTGTCAGGCAGATCGTCTACGACCAGAATGCGTTCGGGAGCAGGTGACATAAAGGGCACGAAGTGGGGAACAAAGGTCTTTTTGTTGCTGCCGGAGGAGCAGGAACCGAACTGTATTCCAGTGAACAGATCGTCTCCTACGGTATAACACCCACGGGCAAGCGCATCCCACCGGAGGTAGAGTTTTAGAAAACATTATGAATAATTCTCAGATACTATACTGCTTCAATGCTCGAATATCGACAGATAACCGAGCAGATCCAGTTCTACCTGGGTCGGCAAAAACGCGAAGCAGCGCAAGGCCAGATCGAGCCGGCCCTCGCGCCGGAGCATCGACTCCAGCTTGTGCCAGGCAGGAATCAAGTAGCGCACGTCGTTGGCGGCGTAGCGCAACTGCTCGTCGGTGAGTTCGAGAACCGCCCCCCAATCGGAACTCTGAGCCGATTTATCCAGCTCGACCCCTACCGTCTCCGCAATCAGGTCCTTCAGACCGTGCCGGGGACTGTAGGTGCGCGCCAGTTTGCTCGCCACCTTGGTACAGACAATCGGCTGCACGTAGATGCCCAGGTGGTAGCGGAGCATGGCGACATCGAAGCGGGCGTAGTGAAACAGTTTCACAGGCCCGGACGCCTCCAGGACCCGTTTGAGTTGGGGAGCCTGCTTGAGCCCCTGGGGGATGCGCACGACGCTCACCAGGCCCGTCGAATCGCACAGCTGCACCAGGCAGAGGCGGTCGCGCTGCGGCAGGAGGCCCATCGCCTCGGTATCCACTGCTAAGTGTTCGCTCGTCAAATAGACCTCAGCGACCGATTCAGAGAGGTCGTCGCTAAAAATGTGGACCGCAGCCAGCTCGCCCATGGATACTCGAAGAAATCTTGAGAAAATGTTAACCTTTATTACATGCGCGCTACCACTGAGCTGTCCGTGCCGCCTCGCCCGGCGAGTGCCGCCGCTAACCAGTCTGCCACTGCGGTTCCTCTCAAGTCCTACGATCCGAACTTGATTGCCCGCTACGCCGAGCGGAGGCCGGGCCGGGTGCTTGGCCGCCTTCTGCGCACTATCTGGCCTTTTTTGCTGTTTTTTTTGCAACTGCAGTGGGACCGCGCCTCCGGGGCAGGTGCGCGCAACCAGATCAAGCGCGCCGTGCGGTTGCGGGAGATCCTCACCGACCTTGGTCCTACCTACATCAAGATTGGCCAGGCGCTCTCGACCCGCCCGGATCTGGTACCGCCCGCTTATCTAGATGAGTTGACCCTGCTGCAGGACCGCCTGCCGCCGGTACCCAACAGCGAGGCGTTCGCCCTGATTCGAGCCGGTCTGGGCCGCGACCCGGCGGAAATTTACGCCGAATTTGATCCGGAGCCTATCGCCGCTGCCTCCCTCGGCCAGGTCTACCGCGCCCGGCTGAAGACCGGCGAGCGGGTGGCAGTCAAGGTGCAGCGCCCCAACTTGATCCCGACTGTCATGCTCGATCTCTACCTGCAGCGGCGGTTGCTGGGCTGGATCGAGCGCAACGTCCGCCAGGTCAAAAGCGACCTGCAGGCGATCCTCGACGAATTTGGCCGCAAGCTCTTCGAGGAGATGGACTACGTTCAGGAGGGCAAAAACGCCGAGCGCTTCGCGAGCTTTTTTGTCACCTCGATGCCCGAAATTTATGTGCCGCGCATCTACTGGGACTACACCTGCCGTCAGGTGTTGACGATGGAGTGGATCGACGGCCTCAAGCTCACCCGCCTCGAAGAGATCGAAAGAGCCGGTCTCAACGCGCGCGCGGTGATCGAAGCGGGGGTGCAGTGCTCGCTCCGGCAACTGTTGGAACACGGTTTTTTTCACGCCGACCCCCATCCGGGCAATCTGCTGGTGATGGCGGATGGCCGCCTCGCGTACCTCGATTTTGGAATGATGAGCGAGGTCGAACCCGCCCAGCGCTACGGCCTGATCCAGGCGATTGTCCATATGGTCAACCGCGACTTTGAAGGTCTGGCGCGGGACTACGTTCAGCTGGGTTTTCTAAAGAGCGATCAAGACCTCACCCCGATCGTGCCGGTGCTCGAGGCGGTCTTTGGTCAGGCTCTCGGCTCCAGCATCGGCAGCCTCAACATCAAGAGCATCACCGACAACATGTCGGCGATGATGTACGACCTGCCCTTTCGGGTGCCCGCCTTCTTTGCGCTCATCATCCGCTCGCTGGTCACCCTCGAAGGGATCGCCATCTCCGTCGATCCCGAATTCAAGGTGCTCGAAGTCGCTTACCCTTACGTCGCCCGTCGCCTCTTAAGCGACAACGCTCCCCAATTGCGCGCCTCGCTGAGCGAGCTGCTCTTCAAAGACGGTGCCTTTCGCTGGAACCGGCTTGAAAATCTGGTGCGCAACGCCCGCAGCGCCAGGGAGTACAACATCAACCGCGCCCTCGATCAGGCGGCAGAATTTTTGCTCTCCGAGCGCGGGGCGGCGATTCGCGAAAAACTCATCGATGAGCTGACCGCTACGAAGACCGTTAACCCGAACGTGCCGGGCGGCAGTGCCAGCGGACTGCAAAATCTCGAGCGGCTCTGGTCGCTGCTGCGCGAAGATCCAAAGCTCGATGTCCGGCATCTTTTTGCAGTGCTGAGCAAGCTCGTCCTCAAGCCCGAGGGCCGCGATCTCAGCCGCCGGGTGGCAGGCCGCCTGCTGGAGCGCGAGTTGGCCCGCCTGTTGCGTCGGGCTCTGCTGCCGGGGATTCCCAGCGCTGCCCTCTGAGGCGGGCTTCTCCTTAGCAAAAGGGAAGAATCTGCCCTACTTTGCCCTTACAATCTGGGGTATCCACACACTCAGGTGCCGAAGCGATGGCAATCGACCCCCCGCTCACTCCGTCTAACTCCGGGCAAACGAAACTGGTCGATCCATACTTACAAATTGAGGGAGGGTACCGGCTCAGCGGCGAGGTGACGATAAGCGGTGCCAAAAATTCTTCTTTGGCCCTGATGGCGGCGGCCCTGTTGACGATGGACGGCTGTCGGCTGCACAACGTTCCGGGGCTGGCGGACATCCGGATGATGAGTGCGATTCTCGAATCGCTCGGGGTGCGGGTGCGCTCCCACGCTCCCAACACCCTCGACATCGACGCCCGCTTTTTGAGCGTCCACCGCGCCCCCTACGAACTGGTCAACAGTCTGCGCGCCAGCTTCTTCATCCTGGGGCCGATCCTGGCCCGGCTGGGGATGGCCCGCATTCCGCTGCCGGGCGGCTGCGCGATCGGGGCGCGGCCCGTCGATCTGCACGTGCGCGGTCTGCAGGCGCTCGGAGCCGAGGTGCGCATCGAGCACGGCATCGTCGAGGCCCGCGCCCGCAAACTGAGGGGCGGTCGCATCCACCTCGACTACCCGAGTGTCGGGGCAACCGAGACGATCATGATGGCGGCCACCCTCGCCGAAGGGGAGACCGTAATCGAAAATGCCGCCCAGGAGCCGGAGGTCTGCGATCTGGCCAACTTCTGCCGCTCCCTGGGAGCGCGCATCCGGGGTGCCGGGACCAAGACGATTGTGGTAAGTGGCGTCCCCCGCCTGCACGGCAGCGAGTACCACGTCATCCCCGACCGCATCGAGATCGGCACCTTTATGGCCGCCGCCGCGATCACCCGCTCGACGCTGCGCATCGGGCCGGTCGTGCCCGAACATATCGGGGCGGTGGTGGCCAAGCTGCGCGAGATGGGTTCGCAGGTGAGCCTGATAGGGAGCGACACCCTCGAAGTGAGCCCTGGCCGGGTGATGGCGGCGAGCGACATCGAGACATTGCCCTTTCCGGGCTTTCCCACCGACATGCAGGCCCAGTTTATGAGCGTGCTCGCGGTGAGCGAGGGCACGAGCATCATCTCCGAGACCGTCTTTGAAAATCGCCTGATGCACGTCCCCGAACTCAACCGCCTCGGAGCCGATATCCGGGTGCGCTCCGGCCATGCAATCGTGCGCGGCGTGCTCAAGCTCTCGGGGGCACCGGTGGTGGCCACCGACCTGCGCGCCTCCGCCGCCCTCGTGATCGCGGGTCTGGCTGCCCACGGCACGACGACGATCACCGGCCTGCACCACCTCGATCGCGGCTACGAAAATATTGAGTTAAAGTTGCAGCGCCTGGGTGCCCGCATCGAGCGGCATCTTCCCGTTGCCCAGGTGAACGAGGTAAGCGATGCAGTGGCTGCTGTTGCTGCCGTTGCTGGCGCAGACGCCGGAGCCGCCGGTTGAAACCCAACCAGCTTCGGTTCCAAGCCTGACCCCAGCTCCCAATCCCATCCCCCAGCCTGAGGCTCCCACCGAGGCCACCCTCAAAATCGGCGGCTATACGATCTTGAGCCTGCGCGGCGCTGACAGTACGGCCAGAGTCGAGCAGGCCCTCCAGCGCTTCAACGACATCGTCCACGACGCCCCCCAGCCGCAGCTCACTGTCGCGGTGCGCGGCAACGACGGCGGCGCAGTCCTGCTCGTCAATGGCCGGGGGCTCATCGACTTTACCCCCCGCGACACGATCCCCAACGGCACCTCGCGGGTGCTGCCCATCGCCCGCGTCTGGGCGGGCCGCCTCAAGGCGGTGCTCTCCAACCCGACTGTGATCAAAAGCCTCTTTGTCTTCACTGGCCTGCCGGAGCGCTTTTCGTACAACGGCGCTGATTTTGCCCGTGGGGCCGCTCCAGCCACCGACGTCGGTCGCTTTACCACCGACGGCAGCCGCACTGCCCCCGACAGCACCGGCAAAAGCTACGTGCTTTTTTGGGACTCCCAACTGCCCCTGCCCCAGAACACCCTCTTTCTGCTCAACCGCTACCGCGAGTTCGTCCCCTACACCCATCTTTAACGACTGACAGCTATTGAAATCTGTCATTTGTTATGAGAAGATGGTGTCGTAGCGACAACGAGGCAGGCAATGGAGATGCGGCAGCTGGGTAAAGATGGGCCGACGGTTTCGCTGTTGGGCCTGGGGTGCATGGGGATGTCCGACTTTTATGGACCGGCGGACGAAAAGGAGAGTATCGCAACGATCCGGGCGGCCCTCGAAGCGGGGGTGACGTTCTTCAATACCGGCGATTTTTATGGCATGGGCCACAACGAACTCCTGTTGCGCGAGGCGCTCAAGGGCCGGCGCGAGCGGGCCTTTATCTCGGTCAAATTTGGTGCCCTGCGCAGTCCGGATAATCGCTTTCTCGGCTTCGATGGCCGACCGGCGGCGGTGAAGACCTTTTTGAGCTACAGCCTCAAGCGCCTCGGGACCGACTACATCGACCTCTACGAACCGGCCCGCGTCGATCCGGCGGTGCCGATCGAGGAGACAGTCGGTGCGATCGCAGATCTGGTCCAGGCGGGCTACGTGCGCCACATCGGTCTTTCCGAGGCGTCCGCCGCCACGATTCGTCGCGCCCACGCCGTTCATCCGATTGCAGCCCTGGAGCGCGAGTACTCGCTTATCGATCGCGAGATCGAGGCTGAGATTCTACCGGTGTTGCGGGAGCTGGGCATTGGCCTGGTCGCCTACGGCGTGCTGTCGCGGGGCCTTCTGAGCAACAAGGCCACAGGCGAACTGGCCCCCGGCGATTTTCGTTCCACTCTGCCGCGCTTTATGGGCGAAAATTTGCAGCGCAACCTGAGTCTGGTGGAAACCCTTGCCCAACTGGCCTCAGAGGTGGGGGCGAGCACAGCCCAACTGGCAATTGCCTGGGTGCTGGCCCAGGGCGCGGACATCGTGCCCCTGGTGGGAGCCCGCCGCCCCGAACGCCTCGAAGAAGCGCTCGGAGCCACCCGCCTTCACCTCAGCCTTGAGCAACTGGCCCGCATCGAGGCGGCTCTGCCACCGGGTTCGGTGAGTGGAACGCGCTACGATGCTCAACAGATGACGATGGTAGACGGCTGAAGCGTTGAGTGAGATTACCCGCGAAAAGATTCTGGAGACAGCCGTGGCCCTGTTGCGTCGCCACGGCCTCTCCAAAGTCGCCGTCACAGACGTGGCCCGCGCCCTGGGCATGAGCCACGGCAACATCTACCGGCACTTTGCCAGCAAAGCCGACCTGCTCGATGCGATCGCCGAGCGCTGGCTGCATACGGTGACAGAACCGCTGCAGGCCATCGTCGAGGGAGCAGATCCAGCTGCGGTCCGCCTCGAAGCCTGGGTGCTCGAGTTGATGCGGCTCAAGCAACACAAGCTCACCGACGATCCAGAACTTTTTGCGGTCTATCATTCGATCGCCGAGGCGGCGCGGGGGGTGATCGAGCACCACGTCGCCGAATTGTTGGCCCAATTGACCCGGATCGTCTCAGAGGGCAACGCCGGCGGTGAATTTACCGTCCGCGAGCCGGCCCAAGCTGCCCGCGCGATCTTACAGGCCACCTTCGCCTTTCACCATCCGGCGCTCCTGTCCCAACACCGGACCCCAAGCGAAGCGGAGGCCCGCGCCGTCGTCGCCCTGCTGATTGCCGGACTGCGCAGCGGCGCACTCTAAATTTTTATCTTCCAGCCAGAATCGCCGAGACCGCCGAGCCCATGCGGTTCGGATCGCTGTAGATAAGCTGGGTAATCGCTTCTCCCGGCCTGCCCTGCCGGACCTGCACGTTCATGCCAAAGTAGCCCTGCAGGTTGCTGTAGGTCTCATCGGAGGCGAGCAATTCGCCGTCGGTAGTGCGCACCTGATAATAAACCGGGGCGAGGGGCCGGTCGCTCTGTCCTTCAAGCCGGTAGGACTGCCCAACCATGAGCACATGGGCCGGGGTGGCAGTACTCAGCCGGATGCCCTGGCGGGCGAACGTATTGGCCCTGAGGGCCGTAACGGGGTTGGTTCGCCTTTGCTTTATACCTGTAGCGCAGTAGGTCTGCCGCTGGCGCGGCACCTCGTCTTTGTCCTGCCTGTCGTCGCCGAAGCGCGAAGGGAGCGAGGTGAGCACCGGATAGAGCGTAAAAGCACCGTAGTGCAGGTGCGGCAATAGACCCGCATCCTGACCGCTCAGGGCGATCACCTCCCCGGCGCTCACGCGCTGGCCGGGCTTTACTTTGATCTGGCTCAAATGGGCGTAGAGCGTGTAGATTCCGCCGCCGTGATCGAGCAGGAGGCTCCGGGCGCTCCCCTCCGCCGCACCGGGTCCGGCACTCTCGATCACCTGGCCTGCCGCCGCTGCCGTCACAGGCGTCCCCACCGGCATCGAAAAGTCCCAGGCGTAGCGGTTGGATAGTTCGTGGTGGCTGTACTGGCCGTTGTTGCCCTGGCTCACCCGGTAGCAGCGCCCCGAGACAAAGGGCAGCTCGAAGCGCACGCCGGTTGCGGTGCCCGGCGCTGTGGCAAGAGCCGGCAGCGAAACCGTAGGCCGATTCATCACCGAAGGCGATGGATCGGCTTGCTGCCGCTTGCTTTCAGCCTTGCGCTCCACCGGCGCAGAACGCCGCTCCGAGGGCATCAGAAACCGCAAGACGGGCTGCAGCGTACCAGAAAAGTAAGCGCCTGCAACCAGCACGAACAGCACGAACAGATTGGATAGACAGCCGGAACCCTGGTCCCTGGAAGGCATAGAGGGTGGAAATCGGATACCTCCAGGCTAGTGTCTGGCCAAGGGTACCTTCAACCCTGGTCTGCATAAACGACTTGGGCTGTCTTCCAGCGACTGTCGGCGCAGGGGCATCTAAAGAATCAGGCTCCTATCGCGACGATCTTCGCTTAGCGCCGCTGCAGCACGTAGAGGATGTGATCGCCCAGAAAGGCGAAGGGCCAGAGATGGCCAATGGTTCTATCCAGCCGGTCCAGCACCCCCAATAGACCGGGCAGCGAGCGCACCCACTTATCGAAGTACGTGGGTGGCACGAATAGCCCGATCGCCCGCTGTCCTTCGAGATGAAACCAGGGAGCAAAGGCTTGCCGTACCTGACGCGCACTGTGATAGCGCACGCTTATACTCTGCCCATCGCCGATTGAAGCCGCTACCAATCCGGGGCGTAGGCGGCGAAAAGCTTGCGCCCACCGCCCACAAACCGCATAAGCGGCCATCTCCCAGAGACAGAGACGACCAAAAAGACAAAAGGCCACGGGCGCTCCCGGCGGCAACTTGCTTGCCAGATGAGCGGCAAAGGCGGCCAGATCGTCCACGCAGTTGAGAGCGGCGAAATTGGAGAAGGCACCGTCGAAATGCTCCTCCAGTTCACCTACCCGCTCGGCAAAGAGTTGACATGTCCGTACCTGAGGGAGACCAGCGCAGCGCTGGGCGGTCAGCGCGAGCATTGAGTTAGAAGGGTCGGTAGCCAGTACCCACAGGCCGCCCCCGGCCAGATACTCGGCATCGATGCCAGTGCCGCAGCCAAATTCGACAAGCGATCCGCCCCGCGCAAAAAGACCGCTAACGTGCTGCCAGACCTGCCCGCGCTGCAGACGACCAACAACGCTGAGGGCGTAGCGGCGGTCATAGTCGGCGGCAAGACTGTCGAAAAAGGCTTCTGCCGGGTAATTCTGTTGTGGTAGCCTCAATCTGCCCGAAAGGTGCTCATCCATGTCATCGCCTCCGATTCTTTGCCTTGGCGAAATGCTCTTAGACTGTCTGGCCGACCAGCCGGACCGGCTCGAAGCTGAGGTTTCCTCCTGGACATCTTATCCGGGAGGGGCACCGGCCAACGCCGCCTGCGCCCTCGCCCGCCTCGGTACACCCGTTCACTTTATCGGGGCGCTGGGAGACGACTTCGAGGGCGACAAACTGCTCACTGTCCTGCAAAGTAGTGGCGTGCAGACGGCGGGCGTGCAGCGCGCTGCTTTGCCGACACGCAAAGTCTACGTCACCCGCACCAGTGCGGGCGAGCGCACCTTTTCGAGCTTCGGCGGCGATCCGCCAGATGCCTTTGCCGACACGCACCTGGAGGCTGAGGCGATTCCCGACGCTCTCTTTGAAGGGGCCGGGTTTATCAGCCTGGGCACCCTGATGGCCGCCTACCCCATCTCCGGTGCTGCGATCTTTCACGCCCTCGATCTGGCCGATGAGCATTTTGTGAAAGTCTGCCTCGATATCAACTGGCGACCGGTCTTCTGGGACGCCCCCGACCGGGCCGCTCCGATCGTTCTCGATCTGATCGCCCGCGCCGACGTGCTCAAGGTGAGCGAGGAAGACGCCGAATGGCTGGGACTTACTTCCCTCGACGCCATCGCTGAGCGCTTCGACCAGTTGGAGGCGATCTTTCTCACCCGTGGCGAGCGCGGCTGCCTCTGGCAGGTCGGTTCCGCCCACGGCGAACATCCTGGCTACCGGGTCTCTACGGTCGATACGACCGGGGCAGGCGACACTTTTACGGCTGCGCTGTTGCACCAGTTCAACCAGCTCTCGCCGATGAAATGGCCAGGGGCAGCCCCGGCAATCGTCGATTACGCCTCCGCTGCTGCTGCCTTGAGCACGACGAGCCCCGGCGGTATCGGCAGTACTCCCGACGATGCGACAATTCGCGCCTTCTTACACGGTCAGGTTAGAGCAGGCGGCCCTGCTGCTTTTTAGCCGCCCGCCCAATGGCGTAGAAGCGATCGAGGGTGCCTCTGTAATCCTGCAGTCCCTCGAAGCGCATCCCGCACTTTTCCATTACCCGCCAGGAGGCAATATTTTCGGGCATAGCGGCAGCGACGATCCGCTCCAGGCCACGGTCGAGTCCCCAGGCGAGTACAGCCTGCACCGCCTCGCTCATGTAGCCCCGGCCCCAGAACGCCTGAGCAAGGCCATAGCCCAGTTCCGTGTCGGACGTATCAAAGAGAAAGCGCAAAAAGCAGTAGCCCGCGAACACCCGAGGGTCACGAACGACGATTGCCCAGGCTCCGTGACCGGGGTGATCGCCGTAGTGTATCCAGCGTTCGATAAAGTCATGCACCTGCTCGCGAGTCAGAGATACCAGCGAGGTGTAGCGCACGACGTTCGGATCGCTCCAGAGCCGGTAGAGATCTTCCTCATCCGCAGGCGTCAGAGGACGCAGGATCAGCCGTTCGGTCTCGATGGTCGCGAGCATGGTTTTTTTCTGTTGAGCCATTGCTGCTCATGTTCGCATGGGAGGGTCGCAGGCCGCCGCGCAAAATCCGACAATGAACACAGCCCAACCCAGGAGGAATCATGGCACTTGGTATGCTCGTCGAAGGCCAGTGGGTCAATCAAGAAAAAGACCGCGACGCCCAGGGACGCTTTAACCGCACGCCGACCAGTTTTCGCCGCTGGATCCGCGCTGACGGCAGCAGTGAGTTTGCTCCGGAGCCAGGCCGCTACCACCTCTACGTCTCTCTGGCCTGTCCCTGGGCCCACCGCACCATCTTGATGCGCAGGCTCAAGGGCCTGGAGGAGGTGATCGGCCTGTCGGTGGTCGCCGCTGAGATCCACGACAACGGCTGGGAATTTCGAGACGAGCCCGGTGCCATCCCCGATAGCGTCAACGGCGCAAGCGCCCTCTGGCAAATCTACGTCAAGGCAAAGTCCGACTACACCGGCAAAGTGACCGTGCCGGTGCTCTGGGACAAGTGGACGAACACTATCGTCAACAACGAGTCTCGCGAAATCATCCGCATGTTCGATACCGAATTTGCCTCCCTTGCTCGCAAATCTCTCGACCTCTGGCCCCTCGAACTGCGCGAGCAGGTCGATCAGACGATCGATGCCATCTATCAGCCCATCAACAACGGCGTCTATCGGGCCGGTTTTGCCACTCGCCAGACCGCCTACGAAGAAGCAGTGGGTGAACTGTTTGCCGCTCTCGACCACTGGGAAGGGGTACTGGCGAGCCGACGCTACCTGTGCGGAGAAAAGCTTACAGAGGCTGACCTGTGTCTTTTTACCACCCTGCTGCGCTTTGACCCGGTCTATTTTGGGCACTTCAAGTGCAACCTCAGGCGGATCGTCGATTGTCCCAACCTCTGGAACTATCTCAAAGACCTCTACCAGCAGCCGGGGGTGCGCGAGACCTGCAACCTCGACCACATCAAGCGCCATTACTACCGCAGCCACACCAACATCAACCCCACCGGCATCGTACCAGTTGGGCCAATTCTCGATCTAGACAGCCCCCACGACCGCAACCGCTTCTAGTGCGCACTGGTTCTATCTGGAAGTTTTGAGTAGTAAACCCATCTTCGCGGCAGGGAAGTTGTCGATAGCTTGATCGATGAGGAGGCTTTCATTTTCTGTCTTTTAGCTTGGGGGAGTGATGGGCGTTTGAACCGGGTGATCCGCGCTGCGTCTAAATCGGTCAGTGGACGGAGCAACGCTACTGTCACTATCATGAAGGAATCTGCAGAAGGTGGTGGGTCACTCTCCTGGAGGTGGCGATGAGATTTTACAGGCTTGCACTTCTGGCTTTGCTACTGGCAGCGTTTGTTCCTGGCCGGGCTGTTGCTTCGGGCGAGAGCAACCTGGTGCTCAACGGCGGCAATAGCGAAAACGACGACACATACAGCAAGTTGTACCTCTCCTCGTCGGCCTACGTGATCAAAGACAAGGACTATTCTCCCGAACAGCCGCGCTTTGGTCTATTTACTACCTGGTTTTTTGACCCGCTGCAGGACGATCGCTTCGCCGTCCGGGCGCGCTACTGCGTGCCCACCGGCAACATCGATGGTGAGCAGGCAAGCCTGGAGCGATTGGAGCTGCTCGACGACGGCAAGGTGCTCGTCGCCCTGCAAGAAAGCAACAGCAGCCTCCCTGCCCGGCGCGAGATCGTGCAGGCTGCCTACTACAGCGAAGGCTACCGGCAACCCGTCTACCGCTACGCGCTCACCAAGTTTGGTCTGGTGCCGGTTCTGGCGGGCTACAGCTCCGGGCCGCCAATCTTCCACCAGGCAGTGAGCTGCGCCTCCGGTACGAGCGGATTTGATCTGGGCGGGGTGGCCGACGCCCTCGCAGCCCTGCCCGACAAGACGCTCAAGGTGCAGTTGCACTTCAGCAACGGCGATGTGAGCGGCTGGCAACTGGGCTCCGGCACCGTGCGCGAGTTAAAGCGCCTGGTTGCCCTGCGCCGGGAGCTGGCAGGTGGTTGAGCAGATTCATCTGATAGGGAGCAGTCTATGGCCCAGCTTCAGCCGCGCACTCCCGCCCGAGAGCGGCTGATCCGATCGGCGAGCGCGCTTTTTGCTCTTCAGGGCGTGCGCGAGACGACGACGCGGCAAATTGCCGAGCGGGCGGGCGTCAACGAGGTGACCCTGTTTCGCCAGTTCGGCAACAAGCAGGGGCTGCTGCTGGCTTTGATCGAAGAATCGAATCTTTTTGACGTCCTCAGGGTAGCTCCCGCCCTGCTACCGGTGAGCCGTCCGCAGTTGCGCGATTATATCGAGGCCCGGCTTAGCGCCTTTGAGCAGTTGCCGGAATTTGTCCTGTCGCTTGTGGCCGAAACAGCCGATCCGACAGCGATCGAGCGACAGACCCCGAGCCGCCAGATCCCAGACGACCCAGCCAACCAGAGCGATCCATCGCCCTCGGCCCGCCGCGCCGATTTGCTCGATACCCTGCTTCTGGGCTGGACGTTCAAAAAATGGCTGGGCATCGCCACCGGCCCGCAGCAGGGGCGAGCGGACTTTCTGGAGAGCGTGGCAGGACTATTCGAGCAAAGCACTTCTGCCCTGCTGCCGGATGATGGGCAGCCCCCAGTCCACGAACTTTCTGCCGCCTTCGTCCACCGCCTGCTGGATAGTGCCCGCAAATCCAGCCCCCAGGATTACGCGCTCCTCTACGTACTCTTCGCTGCCGGGCTGAGTGCGGCTGAAGTGAGCGCTCTGCAGCGCACCGACTGGATCGGTGAGAGCGATCGGCAGTTGCTGCAGGTGGGTAACCGCCAGGTACCGCTCAACCGCCAGATCCTGGGCAAACGCTACGGCTCTTCTACCCACAACCCCCTCAGCCGCTGGCTGAAGTCGCGCCGCGATCAGCAGAATGCTCTATTTCTCAACGAAGTTGCCAGACCCCTGTCCGTCCAGGAAGTGCAATTTCGCTGGGAGGTCTGCATCCAGAAGATCGTAGCGGCCACGGAGAGCGCACCGACCGTCGAGCAGGCCCAACAGACCTGGCGGGTCGAGATGCTCCTGCGCGGCATCGACCTCGACACCCTGGCCATTCTCAGCGGTCAAACACCCGAGCAACTGCAGCCTTTCGCCCGCCGCGCCCGAGAAAAATTGGCCCTCGAAAAAGCCCTCCAGCTCGACGGCTGACCCGCCGGAAACCCGCCAGTTGCAAGTGGCACTTGCATATTTGGCAGCGGGCTGATAGGCTACAGACATGCAAGTAAGACTTGCATTTGAGGCATTTTATGAAAACCCATTCTTCTGCTTTGAGCGGCCTGGCGTCGCTCAAGTGGCCGCTCGTCGGTTTTATTGGCACCGTTCATCTTCTGGCCTTGCTGGCTCCCTGGTGTTTTAGCTGGTCCGCCCTCGGGGTTGCGCTGCTGCTGCACTGGTTGTTGGGCGGTATCGGCATCTGCCTGGGCTACCACCGGCTGCTGGCTCACCGCAGCTTCCGGCTGCCGCAGCTTCTGGAGCGGGCGGTTGCCCTCCTCGGCGCGCTGGCTCTGCAGGGCGGCCCGATCTTCTGGGTAGCGGGGCACCGGCGGCACCACGCCTGGACGGAAGATCCGACTCGCGATCCACACGCTTCCACGCGCGGCTTCTGGTGGAGCCATCTGCTCTGGCTGGTCCAGCCCCAGGCCCAGCCACCGGCAGAAAAGTTCGCTGCGGATCTGGCCTGTCAACCGTTCTACAGGTGGCTGGAGCGCTATCATCTGTTGCTGCAATTGCCCTTCGGGTTGCTGTTGTTTCTATTGGGCGGCGTTCCCTTCGTCGTCTACGGCATCTTTGTGCGCACGGTTTTGCTCTGGCACACCACCTGGCTCGTCAACTCCGCCGCCCATCTGAGCGGTTATCGCTCCTACCAGACCGCCGACTGCTCGCGCAACCTCTGGTGGGTGGCCCTGCTCACCTACGGCGAGGGCTGGCACAACAACCACCATGCCCATCCGCGCGCCGCTCGGGCCGGTCTGCTGTGGTGGGAGGTCGATCTCACCTGGGGAACGATCCGGCTCCTGGAGATGGTGGGGCTGGCCCGCAAGGTGGTTCGACCATCCTGCCTTGTCAACTGTGAGTCCGTTACCAGCAAAGTTCGAGGATAGGATAGTGGCGTCGATCTTCCCGGAATGGTTGCCGTGTCCACTGCCCCAGACAGCAGCCCGAGGCGTCAGACTATCGAAATTCAAAACGATGCCTCCGCCACCTTCGATCCCCAACGCTGGATCGCAACGACGACGAGTGGCCTGGAAGCAGTCTTCAGCGCCGATCCGAACGTGCTGGTGGCAAGCAGCCTCACCTGGTTTGCAATCGAGGACAACCCGGCTATCCGCATCGTTCCGGATGTAATGGTCGTCTTTGGCCGTCCCAAAGGACCGCGCGGTGCCTATTATCAGTGGAGCGAGTACGACATCGTGCCCCAGGTGGTCTTCGAGCTGGTCTCACCGGTCGAATCGCTCACCCAACTGGCCAAAGAATTTGCCTTCTACGAGCGCTACGGCGTCGAAGAATATTACCTCTACGATCCGCTCAAAGAAGATATCTGCGGCTGGCTGCGCTATCAAAACCGGCTGGAGGTGATCGATCCGATCCAGGGCTGGCTCAGCCCCCGGCTGGGGGTGCGCTTCGAGCTGACCCACGAAGGACTCGAACTGTACCGCCCCGACGGTCAAAAACTCGGCACCTACGAGGAACTGGAGCGCCAGCGCGCCCTCGCCCTCCAACAACTCGAAGAGGAGCGCCAGCGCGCCGACCTCGAACGGCTGCGGGCCGAACGCCTCGCCGAACAACTGCGTTCTCTGGGGATCGACCCTGAAAAGCTCTAGCCCCGCCCAATTGCGCCTATCTCCCCTAAGTCGCTAGAGATAGAGTTGTTTGGGTTTAGAGAACTTGCTACGATCCGAGGCACTCCAGCTCTACACTTCCATGACAGAAACTGCCCACGCCTGCTGCGGTCCCGGCTACGCTTCACCGGAGGAGGCGCGCCGTGCGCCCCGCGAAAAGCTGCTCTATACGATCGCCCTTTACACCGGTTCAGGCGTCGAGGCCGCCGATTATCTGGCGACGATCGACGTCGATCCGGCCTCGCCCACCTACTCGCAGGTCGTCCATCGCCTGCCGATGCCCTACCTTGGCGACGAGCTGCACCATTTTGGCTGGAATACGTGCAGCTCCTGCCACGGCGACGCCGAAAAAACCCGCCGGTTTTTGATCATCCCCGGCATCCGCAGCAGCCGCATCTACATCGTCGATACCGCCGATGCCCGCGCTCCAAAATTACACAAGATCATCGAACCCGAGGCGATCAAGGCGGCGACGAACCTGAGCGCTCCCCACACCGTCCACTGCCTCGCAAGCGGCCAGGTGATGATCTCGATGCTGGGCGACGGCGAGGGCAACGGGCCGGGCGGATTTTTGTTGCTCGACGAGCGCTTCGAGATCGCCGGGCGCTGGGAAAACAAAGCCGACGCCATGCGCTTTAACTACGACTTCTGGTACCAGCCGCGCCTCAACGCGATGGTAAGTAGCGAGTGGGGGGCTCCGCGCACGTTCTACGGCGGCTTTGCCCTCGAAGACGTGACAGCCGGAAAGTACGGCCAGCAGATTCACTTCTGGGACTGGGCAAAGCACGAGATTATCAAGAGCGTCGATCTGGGTTCCGACGGTCTTATCCCGCTGGAGGTCCGCTTTCAGCACAACCCCGACAGCAGCCACGGCTTTGTCGCCGCCGCCTTGAGCAGCAACATCTGGCACTGGTACCGCCCAGACGGCGAGTGGCAGGTGCAAAAAGTAATCGACATCGAACCGGTGGAGCTGGCGGGCTGGGCCTTTCCGGTTCCCTCGCTCATCACCGATCTGTTAATCTCCCTCGACGATCGCTGGCTGTACCTGTCCAACTGGCTGCACGGCGACATCCGCCAGTACGACATCAGCGACCCCCTCCATCCAAAACTCGCAGGCCAGGTCTGGGTGGGCGGCTTACTTGGTAAAAGCGGCAACGTGCAGGGCCACAAGCTGGGCGGTGGCCCGCAGATGCTGCAACTGAGCCTCGATGGCAAACGGCTGTACGTGACCAACTCGCTTTTTAGCACCTGGGACAACCAGTTCTATCCTGAGCTGGCCAAAGCCGGTTCCTACCTGCTGCAGATCGACGCCGACACCGAGAACGGCGGCCTGGCGGTCAACGAAAATTTTTACATCGACTTTGGTAAAGAACCCGCCGGTCCCGCCCGCGCCCACGAGATGCGCTATCCAGGAGGCGATGTCACCTCCGATATCTGGGTTTGAGCCGTGCCGACCTACCCGATCGAACTGGTCAACCGCGAGGGGTACCGCATCGCCGTCGAGGCGGACCAGTTCATCCTCGCCGCCGTCGAAGCTGCTGGAGTGCGCCTGCCGGTCGGCTGCCGCTACGGTGCCTGCATCACCTGCGCCGCCCGCTTGATCGAGGGCGAAGTGGATCAACCTGGGGCGGTCGGGCTGCGGCCAGAACACATCGCCCAGGGCTACGTGCTGTTGTGCGTCGCCCAGGCGCGCTCCCACTGCCGCTTCGAGGTGGGCCTCGAAAGCCAGGCGGCTCTTTACACCAATCCCTTTCAATAAGCCCGGCCCGGCCCGTAACCTGAGGAGAACATCCAACCAGCAGATCGACAGTGGCAGCAAAAGAGCGAGCAGGTGCATCGGGCAGGGACAGTTCAGCGCTTTTGCACCAGGGACGGCTTCATCGCCAGCAAGACCGCCTCAGCGAGGCGATCCACTGTTTCCGGCAGGCGATCAAGCAGGATGGCAGCCTGGTGGAAGCCCACCTGCAGCTGGCTGGAACTCTCGCTCAGCAGGGCCAGCTCCAGGCTGCCGCTGCCAGCTTCGAGCAGGTCATCCGTCTGGAACCTGACTGTGGGGAAGCTTTTAACGAACTGGCGGCCCTTTATGTCCAACTTGGCGCACCAGATCGAGCGATCGCTGTCTTGCGCCGGTTACTCGCAGTTCGCCACGATCACCTTGAGGCCCACCTTGCCCTCGCTGCCCTGCTGGAGGGCACAGGCGATCTGCAGGGGGCCAGCGCCTGCTATCGCCAGGCCCTGCTCTACCAGCCCGGTTCAGCTCCCGCCCAGTTTGGTCTGGCTCTGCTGTTGCACAAGCTGGGCCACCTGAGCGAAGCCCGGACGCACTATCTCAAAGTTGCAGAACTGGATAGCCATTCTGCCCTGGCAAGGGCGCGCCTGGGTCAGATCGAACAGCAACTGGACCAGCCGGAGGCAGCGCTCGGCTGGTTTGACGCAGCGCTCGCTGTCGCCCCCGAGGAGCCGGTTTTTTTGGGCAATCTGGCCCTCGCCTTCGAGAATCTGGGCGAGCTGGATAAGGCCCAAAAGTTGTACGAGCGCGTCCTGGATCTCAAGCCCACCGATCCGACAGCGACGGCTGGCCTCGCCTCGGTGCGCGAGAAGCGGCGCGACTATCGGGGAGCTTACGAGCTGCTTGCTCCCCTGGCCCGACCGGAAAGCGCCGATCTGCGCGTCGCCCTCAGTTGGGCGGTTGTCTGTTCCCGGCTGGCACAACCGGCGGAGGCGCTGCCGGTGCTGGGTGCCGTCTTAGATCGCGTACACGGTGCTCAGGAGCGCGCCCTCGTCCTTTTTCGCCTCGCGGATCTCTACGACGCGCTGGGCAAGTACGACGAAGCATTCGGCTGTCTAGAAGAGGCCCACGCCCTGCAGCCTTTTTTCTTTGACCCGGCAGCCTGGACAGGCCAGATCGACCGATTGATCGCGACTTTTAGCGCTGAAAATCTTGCCAACCTCCCCCGCGCCAGCAACCGCTCGCCGCTGCCGGTCTTTATCGTCGGGATGCCCCGCTCCGGCAGCAGCCTCATCGAGCAGATCCTCTCGCGCCACAGCTCTCTCTTTGCCGCCGGGGAGCGCACCGCTTTTTTCAATCTGGCAGGCACCATCAAAAATTATCCAGCCAGCACTGCAACGCTTACCCAGGGCGCGCTCGACGCCCTGGCCGAGCCTTACCTCGCTCAGTTACAACAACTGGCTCCCGCAGCTTCCCGCATCACCGACAAACTGCCTCAGAACTACCTCCACCTCGGGCTTATCTCGCGTCTGTTTCCCGCCGCCCGCATCATCCACTGCCGCCGCGACCCCCTCGATACCTGTCTGTCGTGCTACTTCCAGAACTTCGCTGCCCGCCATCCTTATACCAGCCGCCTCGAACAGCTGGGACAGTACTACCGCCAGTACGAGCGGCTGATGGCTCACTGGCAGCAGGGATTGCCGGTGCCGATGCTGGAGGTCTGGTACGAAGAGCTGGTTGCCCAGCAGGAGCGGGTGAGCCGCCGGTTAGTGGAGTTTCTGGAGCTGCAATGGGAGGAGGAGTGCTTGAGTTTCTGGCGCTCGGAGCGGCTGGTGAACACGGCGAGTTACGACCAGGTGCGGCGGCCCCTCTACGACCGCTCAGTGGGACGCGCCCGCCACTACGCCCGGCATCTTGAACTGCTGCAGGCAATTCTCGAACGTAACCCGAGCCGCTGAACCGCTCTGCCTCGGGAGTTGCGTCGCCCAAACCCAGTTCAGGCTTATTCTGCAAAACAGTGCCCACCCGCACAGCAACTGTGAGCAATCCCTCGCACGATTGCTTGCCTGTAAGAGATAGATTGTGTCACACTGCTCTCGGAAGGGAACAGCCGAGGGCGTATGACTACTCTCGGCTTTTTTTATGGTCTTCCATCTCTATCCCCAGCTTGTGCTGGCGTTGAATCACAGGCTGGGACAGCTCCTGCGATCGGCGTTGAGAAAGTCGATGGTGAAGGTGGATTCACCGAGTTCTACCTGGGAGTGGACCGCCGGGGTGCGGGCGATCACCTGGCCCCGGCGGATGACGAACAGCCGGGCGGGCCGCAGGCGAATCGCCTCGATAGGGTCGCGGGCCTGCAGGATGACCATGTCTGCCCAACAGCCGGGCGTGAGACCGTAATGTTCGAGACCCAACACGCGGGCAGCGGCAGTGGTGATCGCCTCGAACATCGCCCCCATCTGGGCAATACCCGTCATCTGGGCGACGTGAACGGCCATGTGCGCCACTTCGAGCAGGTCGTGGCTGCCGAGGGGATACCAGGGATCCTGCACGCAGTCGTGGCCCAAGGCGACGGTCAATCCCGCTTCCTGTAGCTCCCGGATGCGCGTCACCCCCCGCCGCTTCGGATAGGTGTCATGCCGCCCCTGCAGGGTGATGTTGATAAGCGGATTGGCGACAACGTGCAGGCGCGCCTCCACCATCAGGTCGATCAGTTTGCTGGCGTAGTAATTGTCCATCGAGTGCATCGAGGTGAGGTGGGAACCGGTCACCCGCCCCTCCAGCCCCAGCCGCGTCGTCTGGTAAGCCAGGTATTCGACGAAGCGCGAGTGGGGATCGTCGCTCTCGTCGCAGTGCATATCGACCGGTAACCCCCGTTCAGCCGCCAGTTCGCACAGCAACCGCACCGATTCCGCTCCCTCGGCGGCGGTGCGCTCGAAGTGGGGAATGCCGCCCACCACATCGACCCCCAGATCCAGGGCGCGTTGCATTAGCGGCAGCGAGTCTGGGTAGCGCAGGTAGCCCTGCTGGGGAAAGGCCACCAGTTGCAGATCCAGGTAGGGCTTTATCTGGTCGCGCACCTCCAGCAGGGCCAGCAGGGCTGTGAGTTTCGGATCGCAGATATCGACGTGGCTGCGAATCGCAAGATTGCCGCGCGCGATCGCCCAGCGGCAGAGTTCGAGAGCCCGTGCCTTCACCGACTCGACGGTGAGTTGCGGCTGCAATTCGCCCCAAAGGGCGATCCCTTCCAGCAGTGTGCCGCTCAGGTTGACGCGCGGCTGACCAAAAGTAAGGGTGGAATCCATGTGGAAGTGGCTGTCGATAAAAGGCGGGCTCACCAAAAATCCAGCCGCCTCGATCGTCCGGTGCGCCTGTGCTTCGATGCGGGGAGACACCTCGACGATGCGCCCTCCCAAAATGGCAATGTCTACAAGGTCGCCACCTCCGGGTAGGGCTGCCTGGCGGATGAGCAGATCGATCATCTTGACGGTATTCCGAACGGCAATTCAAGACGATCGTCGCACAGCAAACATCTGTAGCAGGTGAACTTCTTCTAGCTGATTTGACTGAACAGCCACAAAAAGATGACCAGGCCCCAGATGCTCGCCCGCAGCCAGTAAGGATACAGCAGCATACGACGCTGCAGATAGCTTTCTAATCGAAGCGCCGTGGCAGCGGCGTGGGCGGATGAATGTCGTCGTGATGGCATAAAGTCCTGCTCCCCGGCAAGCGGGCGTTCCGGCTGGCAGGGGGCCGCAGCCCCCCACGCAGCGCCGCTATGGCTGCGACTGGTGCTGCCCGACCGGATCGGCGATGTACTCAAAGGTAGGCTCCATGTTCCAGGGCCCGCGCTCGTCCTTGCCGTCGGTAGACAGGTTGTAGTAGATGCGCACCGTCTCATCGGGCTGGACGTTACCGAAGAGCGGGTCGGTGAGTTTGCCCAGCGAATCGAGGGCGGTCATGAACATCCGCGTGTGGGAGATCTCGCGGGTGAGCAGGTGGACCAGGGTCTGTCTGGTGCCCTCGTCCGTTGCCAGTTTGATGAGCGCTTCGTAGGTCTGGCGGGCACCCGCCTCCGCGCCGATATTGGCGCGCAGGTCGCGCACGACATCGCCGCCCTCGTTGACGTAGGCCGCCGTCCAGGCGCTGCCTTGAGAGTCGAGCAGGTGCGGTCCCGGCCCGCGCACGGCAAACAGCGTGCTCTTATAAGCCTCGGTCTGATCGACTTTGCTGGTGTGGATTTCGACCAGCTTGCCGACCATCTCCAGGTGGCCAAATTCTTCGATGGCGATGTCCTGGAGCATGTCCTTGATCCCTGGATCCTCGACGTGGAACGATTGGGTCCAGTACTGCAAAGCAGCGGTCAACTCACCGGTCGCTCCGCCGAACTGCTCCAAGAGCAACTGGGCAAAGCGCGGATTGGGCTCATCCACTCTGACCGAGTGGATGGGCTCTTTTTTGTGAAAAAACATTGCAATACTCCTGAAGAATGCGATTGAAAAAAAGGCGAGAATGACGGGATGTCAATCAGCCTCACTCCTGTCCAGACGAACTGCTCATCCACCACACCGGCAAAAGACCAGCGGAGGAAGAAACTGGAAAATTTGCAACAAAAACTTGAACAGTAACAGCGATGCGTTAATAGTTATTCTGCAAAAAGCATAGAGATAGAACCTCTATAAAAAGAGGGAAACCCTCCAGGCCATTTAATCTTCTCTTATCTTTAGGCCGCTATGATCTTTCCTGCTCGCACTGGCAGGCGAACAGGATGAGTTTGCACGAACACTCGGTAGTTCAGTTCTTGAAGGCTATCTTGTCGGATAAGTTACGTCAGCCCCGCGCATTTTCTCTGCTGGTAGCCGGTTGTGCGATAGCAGGCGGAGCGGGGCTGGCCTTTGCCCAGAGTTCACTGGTGACCGTCCAGCCGCACATCGAGACACCGGCGGTCTTCGACGACGACGAGGGCGGCAACGCCGACTCCGACGATCCGGCGATCTGGTTGCACCCGACCCGCTCCGGCAAGAGCCTGGTGATCGGTACCCAAAAAGATGCCGGGCTGGCCGTATTTGATCTCGCAGGCCGCGTCCTGCAGTCGATTGCCGCCCCCCCGCCCCCCGGACCCGACGACAAGCCGGGCCGCTTTAACAATGTCGATGTCGCCTACGGCTTTGCGCTCAATGGCCGCAGCGTCGATATCGCCGTCACCTCCGACCGGGGCCAGGACAAACTGCGCATCTACAGCATCGCTCCCCGGCAGGCAGCCCAGGCCGGGCCGCCCCTCATCGACGTCACCGATCCGGCGGCTGGATTTGTCTTCTCTAAAGATCAAGCCGAAGTCAACGAACAGGCCACTGCCTACGGCCTTGCCCTCTACCGCGACCGGAGCACTGGCCGCACCTACGCCTTCGTCACCCAGCGCTCGCGCACGGCAATCGCCAAACTGGAACTGCTGGATGTGGGCGGTGGGCGGATCGGCTATCAAAAGGTCGGTCAGATCGAGCTGCCCAGCAGCTTTGTACTCCCCGACGGCTCCAGCTGGAGCCCGTGCGAAGATCCAGGCGATCTGCCCCAGTCCGAAGGGCTCGTCGTCGATCAGGAGCTGGGCATCCTCTACGCCGCCCAGGAGGACGTGGGTATCTGGCGGATCCCGCCCAGCTTTAACAGGACCCAGGCGGTGCTCATCGACCGGGTGCGCGAGTACGGCGTGCCCTACACCTACGACAGCGAAGCAGAAGAGTGCAACTACAACTTTGCCGCCGATCCCGGCTACAGCGGCAAGCACCTGAGCGCCGACGCCGAGGGACTGACCCTCTACTACACCGCCGGTAACCAGGGCTATCTTTTGGCCTCCAGCCAGGGAGACAGCACCTTCGTCCTCTACGACCGCCGGGGCCGCAACCGCTTTTTAAAGAGCTTTGCCCTCACCGATAACCCAGCCGGTATCGACGGCGTTCAAGACTGCGACGGAGCCGCTGTGCTCAACGTACCCCTGGGGCAGGCTTTTCCGCTCGGATTGCTTGTCACCCAGGACGGCGACAATACGCCCGATGTGCTCGACAGCGACGGCGAGGTGCGGGCCAATACCAACTTCAAGTTCACCCCCTGGCAGGCGCTGGCCCGCGCCTTTCCCCGCCCACTCGCTATCGATCCAAAAAGCTGGAACCCGCGCACGGGCTATTCCGCCGCACCAGCCGGGTCAAAGCTTGCCCTGGGCCGTCTGCAGCCGCTCCGGCAATAAAAGCTGGTGCTGGTCGCTAAAAAATGCCCGCGAGCAGAGCCAGGCCGCTGCTAGACCGGTGATGGCAGCGGCACCGACCAGCATATACATCACCACCATCTGCAGTTGCACCGCCGCCAGGGGGCTGGCACCGGCTAAGATCATGCCGGTCATCGCCCCCGGTAGCTGGATGAGGCCGACGGTCCGGGTCGAATCGATGATCGGGATCATGCCTGCTTTGAGGGCGCGCTTGAGATAGGGCCGCACCGCTACCGGCCAGGGCGCTCCGAGCGAGAGGGCCGCCTCGATCTGGGGCCGCCAGCCCTGCAGTTCGTCGCGCACCCGGGCAGCTACCAGCGAGTTGACGTTCATGGCGTTGCCGATCACCATGCCCGCAATCGGAATCAGGGTATGGGCAGAAAAAGGAAAGATGCGCAGTGCCACCAGGCTACCCAGGGTGGCCAGGGTACCGCCGCCGATGGCAGCGAGGGCGAGGCCAATTGCCCCCGGTACGCCAGTAGCGCGCTTGCCGGAGGTAAAACCGGCAACCGTCACCATCAGCGAGATCAGCGAGACGACAAAAAAAGCGTTGTTCGTCGCAAAAATAAATTCGAGGGCGTAACCGATCGCCACCAGCTGCACGAAGGCCCGCAGCGAGGCGATCCCCATTTCCTTCTCGAGATCGAGGCTCTGCCAGCGGGAGACGAGGGCTGCCGCTGCCACCAGCACCAGGGCTGCCCCTACCTGCTGCCAACTCACCGCCCCGTTCACCGAGAACCCTCCTCCGGAACAGCGCCCAGTACTGCCCCTGGGTCGCCCTGGGCCACCAGCCGCCCCCGTTCGAGTTGAAACAGCGCATGGGCCACCCGCAGCACCTGGGCCGGGTCGTGGGAGACCCAGAGCACGGTGATCCGCTCTTCGCGGTTCAGCTGCAGGAGCACGTCTTCGACGTGGCGGGTGCTGAGCGGATCGAGGGCGGCGGTAGGTTCATCGAGCAACAACACCCAGGGGCGATTGGCGAGCGAACGGGCCAGGTTGACGCGCTGGGCCTCACCGCCGCTCAAGCTCTGCACGTCCCGGTCCAGATAAAAAGCAGGCTCCAGTTGCACCTGCAGGAGCAGTTCCTTTGCGTCGGTAACGCTGAAGGGTTCTCCGTGCAGGCGGGGACCGTAGGCGAGGTTTTCGTGGACCGTACCGGCAAACAGGGCGGGTTGCTGGGCCACCAGGCTCACCCGACGGCGCAGGGAGAGGACCGGCAGGGCTGTAATATCCTGCTCGCCTAAAAAAACACTGCCCGGTGCCGTCTCGTACAGCCGGTTCAGACAGCGCAGCAGACTCGACTTGCCGCTGCCATTCGCCCCGATAAGACAGCCAATCGTCCCGGCAGCGAGGGTGAGCGAAACGTTAGCCAGCACGATCTGAGACTGCAGGGTGAGACTGAGATTTTGCAGGCGCAGACCGTTGGGCAACACCGACAGGACCACTTTATAAAGCTCCACGCCCATCGTAGTCTGCCCGTCAGGCTCCCGGAGCGAGCAAAAAGATGGGTCTACGCCCACAATAGAAATGGGGAGAGCAAGAGGCGGCACGATGGAAGGAGCACAAGGCATACCCGAGCAGGGACTGTGCGGCCTGAAGCTGGAAGGCTTCGTCGCCGTCGCCCTGCGCCTTGTCGAGCGCGGGGTGTTCCAGGCGGACGCAACCGGGTGGCAGGTCTGGACTGCCCCACCCTTTCGCATCGAAAAACAGGGCGAACACCTGAAAGTCTGGAGTGGGCAGAAACTGGTCCTCGAAAAGGATGGGGACCAACTGCCGGTGAATCAGCTTTTACCCAGAGATCTATTTGAAATCACCCGCCTCGAAGCCCGGCTCAACCGGCAAAAACAACCCTAAAAAGTGTGGCAGACACGGAGCCTGCCACGATCTACTAAAAAGATATTGAAATGGTCGCAAGGCCACCGGCGCAGGGAACTTGATCGTGTCAACCCTTCGGCGGTTCTGCTGGAAGGTTTCACTTCCCGTCAGGCGTTGCAAAGCAGGGGAAACGACAAAAACCCTGCCCCACTCCCTGCGCGGTGTCCTTACTATTGAATGGCCATCTGCCCTTCTGCCGTCGTTCCCCTTCGGAGGGCAGCTCGCAGTGTAAACCGCAAAACGACTGCTCTGACCGGTAAGAAACCGTATGGATTACTGTTCCCTACCTACCTTCGTTTTTACCACGATCCAAAGTGGGCGCTCACAGTTGAGATAGAAAGTAACACTCATCTGTGACAGAGGTTTATCTTCGCACAGCAAGCGAAATGATTCGTTGCATTGTGCTGGCTCAGGGTTTGAGGACGACCTTGGTGCAGTTCTCCCGCTTGTGTTTGAAGATCTCGTAGGCGTGGGGCGCTTCGCTGAGGGGCAGCCGGTGGCTGATCACAAACGAAGGGTCGATCCGGCCCTGCTCGATATGTTCGAGCAGGCTGGGCAGGTAGCGCTGCACGTGGGTCTGGCCCATCTTGAAGGTGAGCCCCTTGTTGAAGGCGGCTCCCATGGGCAGCTTGTCGAGCACACCGCCGTAGGCTCCAGCGATCGAGACGGTGCCCCCCTTGCGGCAGGCAACGATCGCCTGGCGCAGAGCGGCGGGCCGGTCGGTCTCCAGGCGCACCGCCTGCATCACCTGGTCGTAGAGGGCGTCGAGGCCAAGGCCGTGGGCTTCGAGGCCCACCGCATCGATGCAGCTATCGGGGCCGCGCCCGGCAGTAAGTTCGTTGAGCACTTCCCCGGCGTCCGCCTGCTCGTAGTGGATCACCTCCGCTCCGCCGGCGCGGGCAAGGTCCAGCCGCTCCGGGATGCGGTCGATGGCAATTACCCGCTCCGCCCCCAACAAAAAGGCGCTGCGGATTGCAAACTGGCCCACCGGACCGCAGCCCCAGACCGCCACCGTATCGCCGGGCTGGATGTTGCAGTTTTCGGCGGCCATGTAGCCGGTAGGAAAGATGTCGGTGAGAAAGACCACCTTGTCGTCTTCGAGGTGCTCCGGCACCTTGAAGGGGCCGACATCGGCGAAAGGCACGCGGGCGTACTCCGCCTGGCCCCCCGCGTAGCCGCCGAACAGGTGGCTGTAGCCAAACAGCCCGGAGGGGGAGTGGCCATAGATCTTCTCGATCATCCAGGCGTTGGGGTTGGAGTTGTCGCACAGCGACCAGAGCTGACTTTCGCAAAAAAAGCAGTGGCCGCAGGCGATCGTAAAGGGCACGATCACCCGGTCGCCCACGGTGAGGTTCTTGACCTCCGAGCCGACCTCGACCACCTCGCCCATAAATTCGTGGCCGAGGATGTCGCCTTTTTGCATCGTCGGGATGAAGCCGTTGTAGAGGTGCAGGTCCGAGCCACAGATACAGGTAGAGGTAATCTTGACAATCGCGTCACGGGGATTGAGAATTGCCGGATCCGGCACGCTCTCGACGCGCACCTCGTTCGCTCCATTCCAACAAACTGCTTTCATTGCCTGTTGCTCCTAAAAAAATGTCGAGACTCTAGCGCCGTCCGTCCGGCTGGCCGACGGTGGTGGCGATTTCACCCGCTTCCATCACCTGCTTAAAGAGCCGCAGATCCTCTTTGACCTGATTGTCTGGCTCCTCGCCGGTGAGCTTGAGCAGGGCCGCGCCGACTTTACCGGCGGGCGGTGCGTAGGTGAGTTCGACGCTCACCGTCGTTCCCCGGCCCTCGGGAGCAGGGGCAAAGCGCACGACACCACTGTTGTCGATGTCTGCCGGGGCAATCGAGCGCCAGGCGATCCGCTCGTTTTCTTGCTCGTCGATGATCTCAGCGTCCCACTCGACCTTGCCGCCAGCCGGTGCTTTTGCAATCCAGTGCGAGCGCTCCTGGTCGTAGACTTTCACCGACTCCAGGTGCTGCATGAACCGGGGCAGATTCTCAAAGTCGCGCCAGAAGCGATAGACCTTCTCGACGGGTTTGTTAATTGTGACGGCATGTTGGACGGTCACCGGCTGGCTGCTCGCCCCGCTCGCGGTGCTGACGCCCAGGGCACGATAAAGCTGGCAGTTGCCACTCGCCCCCCGATAAATCAGGCCGCCGCCGAGCAGAGCCAGCAAAAAGCCGCCAAAGTTGCCCCGCGACAGCCCGTAGAGTGTGAGCACCGCCCCGCTGCCGAGCGAGACCCAGCGCTCCCCCTCCCCGACATTGCGTCCGTTACCTGCGCTGCGTGTAATTGTCATTCTATTACTCCCACAAATTCTGCGGATGGCCAGCCGAACCGCCCTGGACATCCGTGCTTTTCTGCAAAGGTAGTGGTTCTGTGTCGGCTCCGGCATGGACCGCCGGAGGGAGTTAAACAAAATACTTGCTATTCCTGAATGGAGAGGTTAGCTGACAAAAGAGCGGCCCCCAACCGGGAGCCGCACCATTTACTAAAGACCGTATTGAAGCGTGGGTAGGAGTTCAGCCTGCGGACAGCTTTCGTGTCAGCACCTCAGACTGTTCTGATGGAAGGTTTCGCTCCCCCTCGGTGACTGCTAAGCGGGGGAAACGACAAAAACCCCGCACCACAGTCCCCAGACTGAACCCCACACATCTTTGACCACTCGCCTTGCTGCCGGTCGTTCTCCTTCGCTCGGCGATTCGCAGGCACAAACAGCAAAAGCACCTGCTATGGCTTGCAAGGTAGAAAGGTTTGATTTCCTTTGCCTTGCTTGTTTTCAGTATCATTGACCCGAGCAGAAGAGTACTCACACACAGGGCAGAAAGCGGCCTTGACCGAGAGATAGAATGCGAGCTACCCGCCTGCCCGCCTGAGGAGGCAGAATAGCTCCCTACTGCCCCCCGCCATCGGCGGACGACAGGATGCCGTACAGCTCTGGTCTCCGGTCGCGAAAGAAACCGAAGGAGGCGCGGTAGCGGCGCAGGGCGTCCCGATCGAAGCTGGCGACGATCACCCCTTCACCGGTGCGATCGAGTTCTGCCACCCTGTCGCCCCGGACATCGGCGATAAACGAGCTGCCGTAGAAGATCTGGCCCCCCTCGGTGCCGACCCGATTGGCCGCCACCACCGGCACGGCGTTGGCGACGGCGTGGCCGATCATCGCCCGCTGCCAGGGATCTTTTGTATCGAGATCGGGCGCTTCTGGCTCGCTACCGATCGCCGTCGGATAAAAGAGCACCTCCGCCCCCATCAGGACCATCGCCCGCGCCGCCTCCGGAAACCACTGATCCCAGCAGATGCCGACGCCAATCGTGCCATAGCGGGTTGGCCAGACTTTGAAGCCGGTGTTGCCGGGGCGAAAGTAAAACTTTTCTTCGTAGCCGGGGCCGTCGGGGATATGGCTCTTGCGATAAACGCCGAGGTTGGTGCCGTCGGCGTCGATGATTGCAATGCTGTTGTAGTGGGCCTGACCGGCCCGCTCAAAAAACGACACCGGGATAACGACGCCCAACTCGGCGGCGAGCGCCTGAAAGTAGCCGATCGTCGGATGCTCGCTCACCGGATGAGCCAGATCGAAGAAGGCGTCGCGCTCGACAGTACAAAAATAATGGTTCTCAAAAAGCTCCGAGGGCAGCACGACCTGTGCCCCCCGCGCCGCCGCCTCGCGCACGAAACCGGCGATGTGCTTGACGTTGCTTGCGGTATCGGTGGTGAGAGCCGCCTGGATAGCAGCGACAGCAATTGTAGAAGACATAAACTCACGCAAATTTTTGTCTTTGGAAATCGATTATACCAATTTGAACTCGAATAACTATCTGCACATTCTACAAGCGCCATCTTCGTAGTGGTGGCGCAGGCTGGTATGCTTTTAACCCCTTACCGCCGGTCATGATCTCTACTTCAAAACCTGCTTTTGCATAGTACTGGGCAACCTCTTTGATTGTCGCATCTCCAATTGAAAGCTTTTGTTTCGCTAACTCAGGCCAGCCCGTTGCCAGCTTTTTGAGTGCTTCGGCTTCCCACAAAGATGATTGATCTGTAAAGGCTGCCCAGGGGCTCTTTTCATCTGCTGCTGAGTGAATGATTTCAGCGAGTTTCTGTGCCAGCTCGAATCTGCTCGAAGGCAACTGCGATATAAAATTGCCCGTTTCCAGGATCGAAGCTAGAGGGAAGACCAGGGTCGTTCTCCTGTCTTTTATGGCCTCTTCAATGTGTTGCCTGACACGAGGATAGTCCCAAATATCATCGCTCTCTCCACAGGTATCTTTGCCGGGAATCGCTAACCAAACGCACAGCATTGAAGTATCGATTACTATTACTTGACCCGGCATTTCAAGATGCTTTCTCGGACAGGTTGCGCTCGATCAGTCCTTTAGAGCTAAGCTTCCCAATTGGACCTGTAGCAAGCAGCTTTGGCAAGTTCCGTACATCTTCCAAGAGTGTCAACTTGCTCTCGCCTGTGTTTGGGTCACGGTGAGAAACGACGACGAAGGGAATCATCTCAGTGCCCAGTTCATCCAAGAGTGCAGGGTTATGCGTCGTAACCAGAACATCGATCTTTCTACTCTCTCCCAGCTCTCTCAGTACCTTTAGCAGCAGATTTGAGCGCGAGGGATGCAAACCATTATCAACTTCTTCAACAACTATCTGACTGCCCTCAGGCCGCGTCAATAGTGCTGTTAAAATGGCCAGAAATCTCAATGTTCCATCTGACATTGCTCTTGCATCGATTTCAGTCGGTGGCTCCTCCGGCACCCAGGATTCACGGCAATAAAGCATCGCATCTGTTTCAAAGCGACCGACCTTCTCAGCCCAAACCTTCACAATATCCTTCTCAGGTAGTTCAGAGATATACCTGGAAAGTTCTTGCTCTACTCTTTTGCTTGTTTCCTCTGGTAGTGCAGCAAGCACTCCAGCAATGTTTGAAGCGTCACTTTGCAGTCTGTCAGACAATAACGAGTAATTGCGCATTCTAGCAGGGATAGGATCGAGGATAAAAATTTCTTGCAATGTTTGGACTACTGTTTCGATTCCAAGCGATAAATCCTTTTGCAAGGTTAATCCAGATAACTGACTTAAAATGGAAGCGGATCGTCTAAATTCTTTCTTAGAACCTCCCTTGCCGTTATACAATCTTGCCACGACACTTGGACTCGCGTGAGCGAGTTCATCTGTCCAGAACAAACGAATTTCTGATGAATGGGCTGAATGGCTCCTTTTCTTAAGCCGCGAGAGAGATTCTGCAAGCAATTGTATGTGAGGAATCGTCTCAACTGTAATCGAATACAGGTAATCTGTTCGTTCGTCCTCCCCACCAATAAGAGACTTGAGCGTAAAGCGGTCCTTTGGCTTCAATGATGCCCATTCAGCTCCTCCCCTAAGTGAAGGCATGTCAAGCTCTCCGGCAAGACAAACTTGCAGATCTTTGCTGCTGGCACTTCTATTGAGAAACTCTAGAGCATCGAGTGCGTTCGATTTGCCGCTGGCATTCGTTCCAATCAGAACCGTTAAAGGATCGATCGGCAGCTCGCCGCTGTGGAAACTTTTCCAATTCTCGAAGTAAAGTCGCTTAAGCATGGCAAAGAGGCACTACTTTACACTCTACAGCCCCGGTTGTTGTTGGGTAATGCAGTGAAAGGCACCGCCGCCACTCAAGATCGCCCGCGCCGAGAGCCCAACGGTGCGGCGGCCAGGAAAAAGGGTTCCAATTTTCTGGACGGCTTCCTCGTCGTAGGGCGAGCCGTAGGTGGGCACGACGACGGTGCGGTTGGCAATGTAGAAGTTGACATAGCTCGCGGGCATCACGGTCCCATCTTCGTCTAGAATGCGTCCTGGAGAAGGAATGCGGGCGATTTCAAGGGGCCGCTCCTGGGCGTCTCGAAAACGACTGAGTTCTTCAGCAATCGCTTCGAGCACCTCCCGGTTCGGATCGTCCGGCTCGCACGCCTCCATGCAAACGACTTTTGCTGGAGCGACGAAGCGCACCAGCGTGTCGATGTGACCGTCGGTGTGATCGTTGAGGAGTCCGCGCTCCAGCCAGAGCACCCGGCGCACGCCGAGCGCCTCCTGCAGTCCCTTTTCGATCGCAGCGGTATCCAGGCCCGGATTGCGATTGGGGTTGAGCAGACACTCGCGGGTGGTGAGGCAGGTGCCTTCGCCATCTACTTCTACCGAACCGCCCTCAAGAATCCAGGCAAATCGCCGACCCATGAGCCCGACGCGGCTGGCAATCGCTTCGGATACTTCGCTGTCGCCTGGGAGGATGTACTTGTTGCCCCAGCCATTGAAGGCGAAGCGGACAGTAGAAAGCCTGTCCTGACTATCTACGACAAAGATGGGAGCCGTGTCGCGAAGCCAGATATCACCAAAGGGGATGCGGTGAAAGCGGGCGGACAGGTCTTCGAGGGCGAGCCGGGCCTCCTGCTCCCGCTCGGCGTCGGGTACGAGGATCTCAAGCTGCTCACCCCGTCGCTCACCGGTGCGCGGGTCCGGATCGGCGATCGCCCGACAGAGGGCGGCGAACTCCTGCTGGGCCTTGGGCAACTTTTGCTCCCACAGGCTCGCGTCGCTTGGCCAGGCAAGCCAGCAGGCGGCGTGGGGCTGCCATTCGGCAGGCTGATGATAGGCGCAGGCAGCGGCCATATTCTCTCTGGAATCTCCTTTCTCAGGATGGCACGGGCCAGTCTACCCTTCGTCGCCGAAAGCGTCCGCTGCCAGCCGCTCCGCCTGATTGCGGACGTCCGGAGGCCAGGACTGGATGCACTGAACGAAGCGGCCCCGATCGCCTGCGAAGAGGGCGCGCGTCGCTTCCTCGAAGCCGGGCTGATCGCCTGCGATGGCAAGGATGAAGCGGTAGGTTGCCTCCTGGGAGCGGCGGGAGCGATCGCGCCCCGCACCAGTGCGGCGCGCTTCATCGACGAGCCTGCGCAGTGCGACCGATGCGCCGCCCGGTTGAGTGTTGAGCCATTCCCAGTGGCGCGGCAAAAGCGTTACCTCGCGCGCAATCACCCCCAGCCTCGGTCGCCCCGGACCACGGGAAACGGGCAGTTGCGCTTTTGTTTGTCCGTAGCGGGCGCGCACGTCGTCGAGGCTGCCGCGCAGGTCGAGATCGACCAGCTCGCCAGTTTCTTCGTCAAAGAGCAAGATCGAGGCGGGCACACCTTGATCGACCGCCGTCTTGACCGCCACGGCCATCTGCGGCAGTGTGCCCGCCGCAAAGCGCTCGGAGTTGGCAAACGCAACGTAGCGGGTCTGCTCGGTGTCGTTCATGGTTATGGTCCTGGGCTGAAGTCGGTCTTCTTCTATTTTATCCGGATAAAATCCGGCGTCAATCGCGGGCCGCTTGCCGGAACGGGCAGGGGGGTGCCACGATGCGATTCAGCAGAGCACTTTGAATCGATGGACCGTGTACAGTTTTGATTTTGGGACGAGCAACACCGTGGTCGCTCGCTGGAACCGGGCGCTGGGCGAGGCGGAGACGCTGGCTGTGCGCGCTTTGAGCCAGCTGGAAGCGCCCTACCTCATCCCCAGCCTGCTCTACGTCGAAGATGCTGCCCGTGGCCAGGTGCTGGTCGGCCAGGAGGTGCTTGCCCGTGGCCTCGATAACCCGGCAGATCCCCGGTTTTTCAGCAACTTCAAGCGCGGCATCGGTTCAACCGTGCAGGGCTTCATGCCCGAGATCGACGGTGTGGCGCTTGGCTTCGAGAAAGTTGGGCTCTGGTTTTTACAGCGGGTGATAAAGGCGCTGAGCGAGCAGGACGCGCCGGTGGAGGACGTGGTCTTCACTGTGCCGGTCAACAGCTTCGAGGTCTATCGGCAGTGGCTCCTCGAAAGCTCCAGCGACCTTGCGGCGGCACGTATTCAGCTTATCGACGAATCGACCGCCGCCGCCCTCGGTTACGGCCTGGAGCAGGGGGAGACGGTCCTGGTCATCGACTTTGGGGGCGGGACGCTGGATCTGTCGCTGGTGCAACCGGCGGCGATCGAGGAGGCCGCCGACGGCTTTCTCATCAAGTGGGGCCGCAAGATCTTTAGCGGCAAAGAAAAGGCCCGCACCCCGACCGCCCGCGTCCTTGCCAAGGTAGGCCGCAACCTGGGCGGGATGGACATCGACACCTGGCTTGCCGATAGCCTCGCCCGCCAGCAGAAATTGCCCAGCGGCGCTTTGCTGCAGCGGGTGGCCGAGAGGCTTAAAATCCGGCTTTCGAGTGCCGAGACGGCAACGGAAGTGTACTTCGACGAGGACAGCCTGCGCACCGCCAGGATCACCCTCGATCGCGAGCAACTGGAGGCGCTACTTACCGCGCGCGGTTTTTTTGGCCAGCTCGACGAGAGCCTGGATCAACTCCTGCAGCAGGCCCGTCGCCGCGATCTCGATATAGCGAATATCGACGCGGCAATTCTAGTAGGTGGTAGCTGCCGCATCCCGGCGGTCCAGCAGTGGGCCATCCGGCAACTGGGGGCTGAGCGGGTGCGCAGCGAACGGGTCTTCGAGGCCGTCGCCCACGGGGCGCTGAGAGTCGGGCGCGGCCTGCAGGTCGAAGATTTTCTTTACCACGGCTACGGCGTGCGCTACTGGGATCACCGCCGCTCGCGCCACGGCTGGCACCCGCTATTTAAGGCAGGCCAGGCGTATCCGACCGGCAATCCGCTGGAGCTGGTACTGGGCGCTTCGGTCTCCAACCAGCCAAATATCGAACTGGTAATCGGTGAATTGGGCGACGGCAGCGACAGCGCCGAAGTTTTCTTTGAGAACGGGCGGCTCACCCTGCGCGCCAGTACTGCCGAGCAGGCGGTCCGGCCCCTCAACGACTCCGACGAGGGCCGGGTGATTGCCCAACTGGAGCCGCCCGGCTTTCCGGGGCGCGACCGGGTAAAGGTGCAGTTGCGCATCGACGCCCAGCGCCAGCTGCGGATCACCGTCGAAGACCTCGAGACCCGGCGGACGCTGATGAGCGATCAGCCGGTCATCGAATTGCGCTAGTAGTTTGCAGGGGCGAACGCGATGAACCTGGAAGTCCACCCGCTATTGCCCGACGAGGCCGAGGCCGAACTGGACGCCCTCGCTGCGATCTTGATCGATGTCGTGGCCGGGGGCTCCTCGGTGAGCTTCGTGGCCCCCCTCTCACCCGCAAGCGCCCGCGCCTTCTGGCAAAAATTACTTCCTCCGATCCGACAGGAGCAGATCCTGCTTCTCGGTGCCCGCCGGGACGATCAACTGGTGGGCACCGTCCAGTTGCGCCTGGACACACCGCCCAACCAGCCCCACCGGGCCGAGGTGGCCAAGTTGCTCGTCCATCGTCAGGCCCGGCGGCTGGGCCTGGGCCGCCGCTTGATGGAGACGCTGGAAGTATTGGCCCGCAAGCACGGACGGCACCTGCTCACCCTCGATACCGAGTCCGGTAGTCCCGCCGAATTTCTCTACCGCTCCCTGGGCTATCAGGTATCCGGGATCATCCCGCGCTACGCCCTCTGCGCTGACGGCACCAGGCTGTGCGACACGACAATTTACTACAAGTGGCTGGAGTAAGACTGAAAACCTGCTTGTGGATGAGGCTCTTGTGGTGGTGTTCCTTTACGAAGTTCGAGAATGCCTTCCTGAAGGTTTTGAAGCTTTGCTGACTGACAGCCTTAACGATGGCTATCAGTTTCTCCAACGGCTCAAAGATGAATGGTTCTCTGGAGCGAACTGCTTTGCGCGACCTGGCGAATGTTTAAGAGCTGCTTGCGAAGAAGATCGATTGATCGGTATCGGCGGGATCAATATCGATCCTTATTTGAATGACCCGACCAGAGGCCGTATTCGACACCTTTATGTGCATTCAAACTTCCGGCGCAAAAGTGTTGCATCGCTAATTCTTAGAACCTTAGAAAAGGATGCCGTGTGCCATTTCCATACGCTGACTTTGCGCACGAACAATCCAGAAGCCGACCTGTTTTATCTGAAACTGGGTTTTCTCAGGGTTCAAGGCCATTCTTTTGTTACGCACCAAAAGGTTCTGGGGTCACTCGATCCCCGTGTTTCCTAAAGGGCAGAGATACAAAAGGGCCGCGAGGCCAATCTGGGCGGCGGCCTCACCAAGAAAGCCGGCTGTGTCTGCCGCCGGTCGAGCCGCTACGCCAGAGCGGATCCCATCATCACTGACATTCAACCGTGGAGTGAACCAATGATGAGGTGCATTGGGCCGATTGCTCAGGGCGGCAGTCTGACTATGTCGCTTCTTAACTGGACCCTTCACCCCCGGCTCGCGACGGCGGGGATGCTTCGCTCTGTGAGCAGTTCTTCGACCAGTGGCGCTACCCAACCGGCGGCGGCCTCTAAAAAAGCCGGGTCGTCGTTGAGGCAGTCCAGGCGCGTGCAGGGGATAGCTTTTTGCTCGAAGCGCTGCATGATCGCCTCGACATCGAGGATCGTCTCGTGATTCTCTGTGACAAAGCCGATCGGGCAGAAGACCAGAGTGCCGGCTCCGATCGCAAGCAGGTTGCGCGCCGCCTGGGCCACGTCGGGGATCGTCCAGCGGCCCGGTGTCTCGTGGTTGAGCCAGCCGATCGACACGAGCGGATAGCGGCAGATCAGTCGTTCGCGCACCCGCTCGTAGAGAAACTGACTCTCCTCGATACCGGTGGTAAAACCGTTGGCTTCGCACGGGCAGCCGTGGTTGATGAGCACCACGCCGATGCGCGAGGGCTGGTGCCGGGCGCTGAGCCGGGCGAGATGGCTCTCGATGTGGCCTGCGAGGCGAGTGTGGTAATCCGCCTTGTCATAAAACGAGGGCAAATAGCGCAGGTGATCCACCCAGCGCTCCTCGGCGGCGAGGGCTTCGTTTATTTGTTGCAGCGCCAGGCCGCTCGTAAAGATTGAATCGACGACCAGAAGCGGATAGACGAGTAGACGCCGAAAACCCTGGGCGCGGATGCGGGCAAGCACCTGATCGGGCAGATCGCCCTCGCAGAAGTTGAACGTCTTGAAGACCCTCACCCGTTCACCGAAGCGGCTGTGCAACTGCGCTTCGATTCCGGCGCGCTGGGCTTCAAAGAAGGCGTTGTGGGGCGAACGAAAGTTATCGCGTCCAGCCCACTCCTTTGTGTCCTTGCGCGCCAGGGTTCTGGCGAGCAGGCGAAAACCGAATTCGGGAATTTTGAGAAACTTGGCCGCCAACAGCCGGAGCGCCAGCTCGTTGTAGGAGGCAAAATCGCGGTACTGCTCGACCTCACCGTAGCCGACCAGCAAAACAGCCACCCGCTCGTGATTGTCCAATGAATCCCTCTTGAATCGCTGTCAGTCGTCCTCCAGGTTACTATCCCCAGAGGAGGGATTGGTCCGCCAGATGCCAGAAAAACTGCTCCTCGTCGTTCCTGGAGACCAGAGTTCTGCTCTAAAGCGCTGGGCGACAGAGCAATTTTGCGCAGCGCTGGCGGTGCCGTACCGTTGCCTGCCTGCCTGCAAAGCGCCCTACTTACCGGGGGCGATTCGTTCACTGATTGCCGAAGCCGGGTGTCCGGTTTTGATCGTTGCCTTCAGCGCCGGGGTGGTCGGTGTGGCGGCGGCCCTGGGTGCGGACTGGCCGCGCCGCAAACGTATCCAGATCGAGGCGGTAATCGCGATCGACGGCTGGCTGGTGCCCCTGTTTCACCAGCTACCTGTCTACCGGATGAGCCACGACGACTTTACCCACCGAACCTGCCGGCCCTTCGGCGGCATGAACCGAAGCAACTTCTGGGCCGATCCTGCTGTGCCGCACCTGGAACTGTGGGCCGCCCCCAACCGTACCCAGGGCTGGCAGGAGGATCACCGCAGCGGTGAGCGCACGCGCACCACTGCCCTCGGCTTTCTTGCCGCCCGCCTGGCAGAGCATGGTTTCTTGTAAAAAAATTGCAAAGCAAACACCAGTTCCACTGCGGGGTTCGTTCCTGTTGCCGCTCCTGACCCGGCAAAAGGCGATCCGACTTTTAGAGTTCGGGTATACCTTTGTACCAGAGCGGAGGAATATCGAATGAAAGCGCCAATAACTGCAAGCTTGATTGCTGCGCTGATGCTGAGCGGCCCTGTTCTGGCTCAAAGCAACACTGCACCGGTGGCGGGCGGAGAGTTGATCGGTGTCCAGACGAGCGCTGAAGTGCTGCTGGCGACAGGCTACCGGGCCTCGAAGCTGCTCGGTGCCACCGTCGTCAACACCAAGGGCGATAAAGTCGGCAAGGTAGAGGACTTTCTTGTCAGCCCCAAAGAAAAGGTGACCGTGGCCATTCTCGATGTCGGCGGTTTTTTGGGTATCGGCGCTCACCGGGTCGCGATCGCTGCCGATCGATTAGAAGTGGCACCTAAGGGCGAGAAGGTGGTTCTGCCTGGAGCGACCAAGGATGCCCTCAAGGCGCTGCCTGAATTCAAATGGGCCAGATAGGCTAAAGCCGTGCGCTACCGAAGCTCTGGGCAAGGGCTTCGGAAGAGTCTGACCCGCTCGTTTTATTTGCGCGCCTCAAAGACGAGGTTGAAGGGCGTGGAGGCTGCCCGACGAAAATGGCTGAAACCGGCCTGCGCAAAAATGTCCCGCAGCCGGGCCTCTCCGGCCTGGGCACCCAGGGCGAGGCCGACTTCCTGAGATAGCGAGTTGGGGGTGCAGACGAACGTTGAAACCGCGTAGTACATCCGACCAACCGGGTTGGTGTTCTCCTCAAGCTGGTCGCCCGCGAAAGGTTCCACCAGCAGAACCGTTCCATCCGGCTTCAAAGTCCGGTGCGCGTGCTGAGCTGCCCCCAGAGGATCGCCCAGATCGTGCAGACAGTCAAAAAAGCAGATCAGATCGTAGCTTTGATCGGCGTAGTCCTTGGCTGTCGCCTGCTCGAAGGATACCCGCTCGGCCACCCCACCGTCGGCGGCCCGTTGCTTCGCTGTGGCAATAGAAGGGCCGTGGTAGTCGAAGCCAAAAAAGTGGGTTGCCGGGTAGGACTGCGCCATCAGCACCGTCGATGCCCCGTGTCCGCAGCCTATATCCGCCACTACAGCGCCAGCTTCCAGCTTGGGAACCACACCTTCGAGGCTGGGCAGCCATTCGGCCACCAGATGGGAGCGGTAGCCGGGCCGGAAGAAGCGCTCGGTGCCCTTGAACATACAGGGGTGGTGCTCTCCCCAGGCAAGGCCGCCGTCGCCGCGCATCGCAGCGACGATCTTGTCCTTGTCGAGATACAGGGCCGCGAGCACCACCGCTCCGCCCGCCACGTAGACCGGCGAATCCTCGATCGCGAGCGCCAGTGCCTGCTCCGGCGGCAAACGAAAACGTCCCTCCTCGTGCTCCAGATAACCCGCCGCCGCGTTGGCGCTCAGCCACTCCCGCACCAACCGGGCGTTGCAGCCGGTCGCACCCGCAAGTTGCTCAGGGGTCAGCGCAAGGCCGTCGGCCATAGCGCGGTACAATCCCAGTTCTTCGCCGAGAATAACGTTTGCCATCATCGCTGCACCGCCCATATCGGCAACCAGCCGGCCCATAAATGCGTGCAGTTTGGCCTCATCCATGACCTGCGCCCCTCCAAGATCGGGTTTATCGATCTCGTAGGTCGCTGGAGCTTCTGTTATGCGTCTCTTGCAAAGTTCTGGAGTGTACAGGCCGTCGTAGCCCGCCGGATTACAACGCTCAAAGACACTCCCGGCAGGGTGATCCTCCAAGCCGGTGTGCTAAGCCGCAGCGGGCGGTCCGAACCAGGTGGCCAGTGCGTCAGCGAGGCCCAGGCCAGTTGCGTCTCCCACCCAGGCCACATACCCGTCGGGTCGAATCAGCACGGCGGCGGGAGCAGTGACCGCCTCGACGACCGGCAGCTCCCACGTACCGGCGTACCTGGCGTCGATTGAGCGAACCCGACCTGACCAGGGAGCAAGGTCGAGGCTGCCGGGCTCACCGAGGTTGAGAAACACTGGCCGGGCATCGTGCAGCAGAGTGAAGACCCGCAGCGGGCCGTCGGCACTCACCAGATCGAGATCCGGCATCCGGCGTCCGAGCAGCGGATGCCCTGCGCCGAGGTCGTAATGAATGCCCAGGCCGGACATCTCTGCAGCCAACCGTCTGCGGGGCTCCTCCATGCTGAGGAACTCGCAAACGTAGTCGCTCAGAGCTTTGGTGCGGTCGTCTGGGCGGCGAAGCGCGATCTGCGCCATCGTGTTGCGCAGCAACCGAGCAGCGACCGGGTGGCGCTCGGCGTGATAGGTATCGAGGAGGCTCGCCGGTGCTGTCCGCTTTACTACCTGGGCGAGCTTCCATCCCAGATTCACCGCATCCTGCACGCCGATGTTGAGGCCCTGTCCACCCAGCGGAGGGTGGACGTGGGCAGCGTCGCCCGCCAGCAGAATCCGTCTGTCGCGGTAGGCTGCAGCCTGCCGGGTTCTGTCGGTGAACCTGGAGATCCAGGTGGGGCTGTGGATTCCGTAATCGGTTCCGTATATGGCGATGAGCGCCTCGCGAAGATCGATCAAGGTGGGCTCGGTCACAGCTCCTATCTGCTCCTCCAGCACGATCCGCACCCGGTCTCCGTCCTCCGCCCTGCCGATTGCATGGGTACCACGGGCGTCGTGGCGAAAACCCCAGGCCGGCTCCTCGACCACCTCGACCTCGGCGATGAGCCAGCTCGTCGTCGGGTCCCATCCCAAAAACTCGATGCCGGCTGCCTTGCGGATCAGGCTGCGTCCTCCGTCGCACCCGACGAGATAATCCGCCCGCAACGACCGGCCACAGGACAGTTCAACCTCGACAACGGCGGCGTCCTGCCCGAAACCTGTCACTTCCCGTCCCCGATAGATTGGTACCGCCAGCTCGCCCACCCAGCCCGCCAGGATGCGCTCGATGTGTTTTTGCCCGAGCCCGAGCAGATAGTTATGCCGGGTGGGAAAGTCGCTGATGTCCAGAGAATGTCCGGCGAACCGCACGACCGGATAGACCGTTCCCTGGGAGAGGAACCGATCCGCGATCCCGCGTTGATCGAAAACCTCGATGGTGCGGGTGTGCAGGCCGCCTGCGCGTGCGCCGACGAGATCCTGATCGGTGCGCCGCTCGACAATGGCGACATCGACGCCCGCCAGCGCCAGTTCGCCCGCCAGCATCAGCCCTGTCGGACCTCCTCCGGCGATCACCACTGCATGTTCAGCCATAGCCGCCCTCCAGGCCAGAACCTTGTGCTTATTTGGCTCGGTCAACTCTAGTTGGACGCGGAACCCTGTTCGATGAGGGGGTTGGTGGCAAACAAAAATTCTGCCACCGGTTTGCCGCCCAGCAGGTGCTCCTGCAATACCCGCTCCAGCACCTCAGCCGTAGCGTTGCGGTACCAGTAACCGCCGGGATAGACCAGCAGAATCGGACCGTCCTGGCAGACGCGCAGGCAGTTGGCCTTGGTGCGGAAGATCGCCACCCCGCCCCGGTCCAGCCCCAGTTCTTTGAGGCGGCTTTTAAGATAATTCCAGGCTTCCAGACCGACAGCCTTCTCGCAGCAGAGGGGTTTGCTCTGATCGGCGCACAAAAGAAGATGCCACTTGTACTGGCCGATAGCGAGTTCTGCAGCGACGGCGGCAAGATCCTGACTCATGCTCCGGGGATGGAACGACTGGATCTAGCGTATCCGCACCGGCGAGCGGGAGGGGGTGAGCGGCTGGGGAGCGCAGAAGGTAGGCAGGCCCCCGTTGCCGCCCGCCCGCGAGAGCAGCACGAACAGCACCAACAGCAACCCGGCATAGAGCAACTGGATGAGGCCCACCGGAACGGAGGGCAGCGCCAGGGCCGTACAGCGCGAGACCAGCCAGCCGGCCTCACCGATAGCGACCCCCAGCCAGAGCAACCGGGCCACGAAGCTGCCCATCTGGATCATCGCTGAGCTGACGGCGATGACCAGGATCATCCGGTCGAGGTACTGCCAGACGCTCGCCCCATTCAAAGTCAGGCTCAGCACCACGCACAGCAGAGCGTAGACAGCGACGTGCAGCAGGATCGCGAGCCAGGAGAGGCTCAAACAGCGCCACTGGGCAGCCAGAAGACTACGAAAACCCATCAACCACTCCGGGAGGCAACCTGCAATCCAGCGTCTCGCCCGCTGGGCGAGTTCAGCATCTTAAGGGCAATGGTACCTCCTGGATCGGCCTCTGACACACAATCGCTCTAACGCACCCCGGACAGTATGGCCTCGGCGATAATTCCGGCTCCCGGTGCGGCTAAGGGCGGCCTGCGGCCCAGGGAACCGTCTAGAAAGTCCCAGGGCTGCTCGAAAAAGTCGGTGTTGCTCAGGATGCGGCAATCGAGGTGACGGCACAGGGCGGCAATCAGCAACTCCGCTTCGGCAAAACCGGGCCGATCCAGCGAGACAACCGGCAGGCCGAGGGCGCAGCATTCGGCGACGGTGCTGTAACCCGGCTTGATGAGGGCCAGATCGGCGGCTGTCAATAGTTCGATGAGCCGCCAGGCTCCAGGTTCGACCGTCGTCACGTTGGGCAGGTTCTCCGGCGCGGTGGCGGTGACGACGAACTGCCAGTCGGGATGCTCCACTACCCGTGCAGCCGGAAACCCCCCCAGCCCCAGCCCACCAAAGGTCATCAGCGCCATCGGTTGCCGGGCTGACAAACCCAGAGCCCTGCGCACTGCATCTCGATCGAAGCGCGCCTCGTTCACCACCAGCGGCACCGGTACGATCGGGTCGAAGGCGGTCATCGGCTCGGCGAAGGGCAGTTCAAAGAGCCCCGAGTAGTGGCGGTAGAGCGCTGCTGATCGCTCCGCCAGCGGCCTGAAGGCTTCTTCCAGATTTCGGTAGATAAAATCCCAGCCGAAGTTGCTCATCCCCCACACAGGCCGGAAAGTGTCGGCGAGCCTTCCAGCCAGCGGCGGAATGTCGGCGAGCACTGCGTCGAACTTCTCGTGAGCCAGCCAGTCGCGCTCCGAGGCCACCAGGCGATCAGCGCACTGTTCGAGCAGGTGGTAGCGCTCGATCGTGGCGGCAGTATCGGTCGTAAAGCTGTCGGATTGGACCAGCCCGACATCGAGGCGGACGCTGCGCCGCTCGATAGCGCTTCCCAGATGCACGTCGATGAGCCAGTCTGGAACGTGGGAGTTCAGCACCAGCCGCGCCTGCGGCTCGCGCGAACGAATCTGAGCGGCAACCGCCAGCAGGCGGGTGGTGTGGCCGAAGGCGTGGGCGGAGCTATACAGGCAGAGCTTGAGCGGCACGACAGTACGGAGGCAGCTGTCCTTAGCGTAGTGGCTGCCGGAGGCTGGATCGCGCTGCGGTGCATACTGGAAGGAGAGCGAAGCGAACGGTATTCGTTTAAGGAAGCTATTCATGCAGACAAAGGAACGCGGCCTGCCGGTCACGGTGATCACGGGCTTTCTCGGCAGTGGCAAGACGACGCTGGTCAACCACATTCTGCGCAACAACCAGGGCCTCAAGACAGCGGTGATCGTCAACGAATTTGGCGACATCGGCATCGACGGCGAACTGATCGTCTCCACCGACGAGGACATGGTAGAGCTGGACAACGGCTGCATCTGCTGCACCGTGCGCGACGACCTGGTGCAGGCGACGCTGCGCATTCTCGAACGCGATCAGAAGGTTGACTATCTCATCGTCGAGACAACCGGCCTCGCGGACCCGCTGCCGGTGGCGACGACGTTTTTAAGCCCGGAGTTGCGCAACTTCACCCGCCTCGACGGGATCATCAGCGTCGTCGATGCCGAGAATTTTGCTCCGACCCTGTTCAACTCCGAGACCGCCGCCAATCAGATCGCTTACTCCGACATCGTCTTGCTGAACAAGACCGACTGCGTGCAGCCGGAGGTGCTCGAACGCCTCGAAAGCCAGATCCGCGAACTCAAAGAAGATGGTCCCATCCTGCGCACCGCGTACGGCAACGTCGATCTGCGCCTCATCCTCGATGTGGGCGCTTTCAGGCTCGACGAGCAGTTCGATGCAGAGCCCGAGCACGTCCACGGCCCCGACTGCGGCCACGATCATCACGATCATGCGCACCACGACCATCACGACCACCACGACCACGACCACGACCACGCGCACCACAACCACATCGAGGCAGAAGGCTTTATCTCCATTTCTGTACAGGCAGAGCGGCCCCTGGTTGCCAAAAAATTCGAGCAGTTTCTCAAAAATCTGCCGGAAGGCGTCTTCCGGGGCAAGGGCATCCTCTGGCTCGCCGAGTCGCCCGAGAAGATTATCTTTCACCTCGTCGGCAGCCGCATCCGCATCGACCGCGAACCCTGGGAAGGCAGCCATAAAAATCAGGCCGTCTTCATCGGCAAGGACTTCGACCGCGAAGCGCTCAAAACCCTCTGGCAGGAGTGCCTGACTTAAGCGACCCTTCACAACAGCCGGTCAGCTTTTTTGGTCGCCGGGCTTATTCCTGGCTCGGCACCTGGAGAATACAGCCCTCGTATTGCCAGTGATCGCCCCGGTACTCCAGTTCGTACTGCACCGGCACGCAGGCGACGTATTCGGGATAGGCATAGGATGCGCCGCGATAGCGCAGGCCCATCGGTCGCAGCGGTGGCCGGGGATGGGCATATATTTGCGGATCCACCGCAACGCCACGGTAGAACATCTGGGACATCTCGGATCTTCCTGGTGAGGGTGAATAGCACTTTCTCCTGATCGAATGTACCACCCCATACACAGGAAGGGAAACGTTTTCGTATCAAGAGTTACTAAACTCCTAAATTTTTCCGAAATCCTGCAAAAAGCCTGACGCAGGGTGGTTGACAGACAGAAAAAATTTGTTCTACCGCCGCCTGTTGGGATACAGAACTGACGAAAGTGCGTGCTAAAGTGTCCCTACCGATTGAGTAGACCACCCGAAACTGCACGCCTCTATGAAAAAGTCAAATCTGCTGTTTTCTGCCGGTACCGCCACAGTCGTTGTTCTTGGCCTGCTGGTGGCCTCGGACGTGCCAAGTTGGGCAAATTTTAGTGACACGGCCAACAAGGAGATCATCGACGAAGTCTGGCAGGTGATCGCTCGCGAATATGTCGATACAACTTACAATAAACAGGACTGGCAGCAGATGCGCCAGAAGTACCTGGGCAAAGATTATAAAACCCGCGAGGACGCCTACAAGGGCGCGAAGGAGATGCTCAAGAGCCTGGGGGATCCGTACACCCGGTTTATGGAACCCAAGCAGTACGAGAGCATGAAAGTCGAGACCAGCGGTGAGTTTCAGGGCGTGGGTATTCAGCTTGGCCTCGATGCCAAGTCCCACGAATTGACGGTGGTTGCCCCGATTGCCGAGACGCCCGCTTACCTGGCCGGGGTCAAGCCAAAGGACGTGCTCGTGTCGATCGATGGCCGGGCTGCTAAGGGCATGGACATCGACCAGGCCGTCAACCTGATTCGCGGCAGGGCCGGCACGACTGTGAACCTCACCTTTCGCCGCGACGACAAGCTCTTGCCCTTGGCTCTGGTGCGCCAGCGCATCGAACTCAAGCCGGTAACGGCAGCCCTGCACACCGAAGGGGGCCAGCGCATCGGCTACATTCGCCTTTCGCAGTTCAACGCCTACGCAGCCAAAGACATGAGCCAGGCGGTGGCAAAATTTGTCAAAGACGGCGTAGATGGCTTCATCCTCGATCTGCGCAGCAACCCCGGCGGGCTCCTGTACGCCAGCGCCGACATTGCCCGGATCTGGCTTTCTGACGGCACGATCGTCTCGACGGTCGATCGCGACGGCCAGCGCGAGCGGCTGGCAGTCACCCGCCCGGCCATCACCAACAAGCCCCTGGTGGTGCTGGTCGATGGCGGCTCCGCCTCAGCCAGTGAGATCTTGAGCGGGGCGCTGCAGGATCACCACCGCGCCCTGCTGGTGGGCACCAAGACCTTCGGCAAGGGCCTGGTGCAGTCGGTGCATTCGCTCTCCGACGGTTCGGGGATGGCGGTGACGATCGCCCACTACCAGACGCCTGCGGGCCGGGACATCAACAAAAAAGGCATCGAACCCGACATCAAAGTCGAGATGAGCAAGGAGGTGGCCAAAAACCTCAAGCTCGAACAGATCGGCACCACCGCCGATCCGCAGTACGCGAGGGCCGTCGATGTGCTCAACCGCCAGATCGCCGGAATGCCCGTCACCCCAGATCAGCCCCTTGCCACGACGCCGGTGACGGGCGAGCAGACTCCGGTTGCCAGCGACAGCCAGCCGCAGACGCCCGTCGCTTCCCCATGAACGTTCTGGGCGGGGCCGTTCGTTTTGGGCCGGACCTGTTGAGCCTCGACGACCTCGACGAGAGCCAGATCCTGGCGCTGCTCGATTTTGCCGGTCGGCTCAAAGCCGGTCGTCAGGTGGCGAGCCTGCAGGGCAAGGTGCTCGGGCTGGTCTTTCTCAAAGCCTCGACCCGCACGCGGGTGTCTTTTTCGGTTGCCATGTACCAGTTGGGCGGCCAGGTCATCGATCTGAGTCCCAACACCACCCAGGTCGGACGGGGCGAACCCGTGCGCGACACCGCCCGCGTCCTCAGCCGCTACGTCGATGGACTCGCCATCCGCACCTTCGCCCAGGCAGAACTGGAAGAGTACGCCCGCTACGCCGACATTCCGGTGATCAACGCCCTCACCGACTACGAGCACCCCTGCCAGGTGCTCGCCGACTTGCTCACGATCGAAGAACACCTGGGCACATTTGCCGCTCTCAAACTTGCCTACATCGGCGACGGCAACAACGTCGCCCACTCGCTGCTGTTGGGCTGCGTCAAGGTGGGCCTCTCGGTGGCGATCGCCGCTCCCGATGGCTATACTCCCGAGAGGGCGGTGGTCGAGCGCGCTCGCGCCATCGCAGCCCGCACCGGGGCAACGGTCGAAATCCTCGCCGATCCCGCCCAGGCCGTGCGGGGGGCACACGTGCTCTACACCGATGTCTGGACGAGCATGGGCCAGGAGGAGGAAGCGCGCCGCCGCCGCGCCCTCTTTGCGCCCTACCAGATCGATGATCGCCTGCTGCGCCTCGCCCACCCCAAGGCGATCGTCCTGCACTGCCTGCCTGCCCATCGGGGAGAAGAAATCACCGAACAGGTCATCGAAGGGCCCCACGCCCGCATCTGGGATCAGGCCGAGAACCGCCTGCACGCTCAGAAGGCGGTGCTGGCGGCTCTGCTATAGAGCTACAGCTCCGCCTGCTGCTGTTCGCGCGCGAACAGTTGGTAGAGCGTCGGCAGCACTAGCAGCGTGAGGACCGTCGCCGAGATGAGGCCGCCGATAATCACGATCGCAAATGGCTTCTGGCTCTGGGAACCGATGCCATTGGAGAGGGCCGCCGGAACCAGGCCCAGGATAGCGACGGTCGCCGTCATCAGCACTGGCCGCATCCGCGTCAGCGCTCCTTCGTAGACGGCCTTGGCCGCCGGCAGCCCTTCGCGGCGCAGCTGGTTGATGTAGCTGACGAGGATGACACCATTCTGGACGGCTACCCCCGAAAGGGCGATGAACCCGACGCCGGCGGAGATGCTGAAGTAGGTGTGGGTCACGAACAGTCCCAGCACGCCCCCCAGGGCAGCCAGCGGCACCGCCACCAGGATGAGCAGCGCATTTGCTGCGGAGCCCAGGGCAAACAGCAAAATCACAAAGATCAAAGCGAGGGTCAAAGGCAGAATGACCAGCAACCGCTGGTTGGATTCTTGCTGGTACTGGTACTGGCCGCCCCAGACGATCTGATAGCCCGCCGGAAGCTGGACCTGCCGGCTCACCTTCTGCTGCGCCTCGCTGACCGAAGAACCGAGGTCGCGGCCCCGGACGTTTGCCTTGACGATCATCCGGCGCGAGTTGTCCTCGCGGTTGATGATCGCCGCACCGGTGACTGCCTCGACGTGGGCCACCTGGGCCAGGGGAATGGGGCCAACCGGGCCGGGCGGATCGACCAGCAGATTGTCCAGGGCGATCTGGCTATTGCGGAAGGGGCGGGCAAAGCGCACAAAGACGTTAAAGCGCCGCTCTCCCTCCGCCAGTTGGGTGGCGGTCCTGCCGCCCACCGCCGTCTGCACCAGATTGTCGATGTCTGAGACGTTGATGCCGTAGCGGGCCGCCGCGTCGCGATCGACGACGATCTGGTACTGGGGCTGGCCGAGCATCTTGTCGTCGGCGACATCGACCATCCCCGGCACACCGGCGACGATCGTCGCCACCGCGTCGCCCAGCCGCTGCAGTACCCGGATGTCCGGGCCAAAGATCTTGATGCCCACCTCGCCTTTTGCGCCGGAGATCGCCTCATCGACGTTGTCCTGGATGTACTGGGAAAAGTTATAGAGCACGTTGGGAATGACCGAAAGATCCCGGTTCATCGCCTCGATCAACTCTTCTTTGTTGCCGTGGAAGCGCGGACGCCACTGGGAGGTGGGCTTGAGGTCCACCAGAAACTCGATGTTGCTGAAGAGATTCGGGTCGGTGCCGTCGTCGGGCGAGCCTGTCTGGCTGGTGACGTTTTTGATCTCCGGATAGCGCATGACGATGAGGCGAATGCGTTGGGCAGTGGCCACTGCATTTTCGAGCGAGACCGAAGTCGGCAACATCGTCGCCCGCAGCCAGATATTGCCCTCGTCGAGGGCGGGCAGAAATTCTGAGCCGGTGTTGAAGAACAGAACGACCGCCATCGCTATCGCCGCCACCACCGCCAGGATCACAGGCCAGGGATGGGCCAGCACCCAACCCAGGGTTGGTTTATATAGCCGTCTTGCCCAGCTCACCACCGGGCTTTCGCGCTCGATGAGCGGCCTGCGGGTCATAAAAAATAGCACCAGCACCGGAATGATCGTCAGGGCGACCAGCACTGCGCCCAACAGGGCAAAGTTCATCGTAAAGGCGAGGGGCCGAAACAGCTTGCCCGCCACCCCACTAAAAGTAAAGATTGGCACAAAGCAGGAGATGATGATGCCGGTGGCAAAGAGAATGGGTCTGCCCACCTGCTTTGCCCCTTCGAGCACCAGATGGCTGCGGTCGAGCCAGTCGAGGTCGCGGCCCTCCTCGCTGAGGCGGCGGAAGGCGTTTTCGACCATGACCACCGCTCCATCGACGATGATGCCAAAGTCGATCGCACCCAGGGAGAGGAGGTTGGCGGGGATGCGGCAGAGATTAAGACAGATAAAGGCAAATAACAGCGCCAGGGGAATGACGGCGGCGGTGACCAGTCCGCTCGTGATGTCGAACAAAAAGACGATGAGCACCACCACCACCAGCACCACCCCCTCGGCGACGTTGTGGCCGATCGTATCGAGGGTCTCGCGCACGAGCTGGTTGCGGTCGTAGAGGGGCACCAGCCGGACACCGCTCGGCAGCGCCTGCTGGATCTGGGGAAATTTTTCGTACAGCCTTTCGATCACCCGCGAAGGATTTTCGCCGCGCCGCATCAGTACGATGCCCATCACCGCGTCATCTTCGAGATTCTTGCCAAACTGGCCCAGGCGCACACCGGCTCCGATCTCGACTGCGGCGACGTCCTTGATGCGGATGGGCGTGCCGTCGGGGGCAGCGGTCACTACCACCCGGTCGATGTCGTCGATATTGCGCAAAAGCCCCAACCCCCGGACAACATAAGCCTGGCCGTTGTTCTCGATGTAGTTGCCCCCCACCGTTTCGTTGGAGTTGGCGAGGGCCTGAAAAACCTGATCGAGGGTGAGACTAAAGGCGCGCAGGCGGCCAGGATCGATGTTGACCTGATAGGTCTTGACCGGTCCACCGAAACTGGTGACATCGATCACCCCCGGTATCTGACGAAATGCCTTCTCCAGCTGCCAGTCCTCGATCGCTTTTAGTTCGGTGGGCGAATAATATTTTGATTCGACCGTGTAGCGATAGATTTCGCCGATCGCCCCGGCATCCGGGTCGAGTTCGGGTTTGGCGTCGTCGGGAATGTCCGCTTGGTTGACCCGTTCGAGCACCTGCTGGCGGGCGAGGGTGGTGGGGGTTCCATCCTCGAAGGTGACACTAACCACTGACAGGCCCAAAAAAGAAATCGAGCGCAGGCTGGTCTCGTTTGGAATACCGCCCAGTTCTTTTTCGAGGGGAATTGTCACCAGCCGCTCGACTTCTTCGGCACCCTTGCCGGGCAAAATCGTGATCACGCGCACTTTCGGATCGGTGAACTCCGGATAGGCTTCGGTTTCGAGGGTTCTAAACGCCCAGTAACCGGCGACCAGCAACACCAGCGCAACTGCGACAGTGACGTAGCGGTGGCGCAGGGCAAGGGTGATCAGATTGTCGATCAATTTGTTCATCGGCTATTCCACCAGGACAGACAGTGTGGATCCCAGGCAAATCCAAAAAATGGCCAGCCCAAAAATCGCCGGAGTCACTGTTGACTCGACGATGAGTAAAAATCGAGCGCTACTTTAAACCAGCAACCATCGTTTCCGCAGCTATTTGCTACAGAAAATTGACGAAGAGCATTCTTCCTGGAGAAAGTAGAATTGTTGTGTTCGACGCCCTTCAGCAGCTTGTAAAAAGCGGGAAGGATGAAGCAACTTGCTCACGAATGGGTGCCGCCCCAGCGATTGGGGACAGACGTGTTCTTCTGCGAGGGTGTGTTTAGAGTAATTGGCCGGCTTTACTCGCGTATGACGATTCTGTGTATCCAGACTTCACATGATGAGAACAGGGTTGGTCTCTGTGCGGCCCCTGTCCGGCAGCGGTGCTTTGCTTGTCAGGTGCAAGCCTCCGTCACTACAAAAAGAATGCATAACCATTCAGTCGGCGGTAGCAGCGATGGGCAGGCGTCTGGGCACAGGAGCAATCATCAGTGGCCTCCTCAGCGTAGGTTTGCTGGTCGGTACGGCCTGGGCCGATCAAAAGCCCGCCGACGGCTCGCTGCAATCGTTTGTCACCAACTTGCTCGATTTTATTAAGACCGTTCAGGATACAACGTACAAGAGCATCGGTACCAGTTATCAAGAGCAGATCGAATCGCTCTACGGCGAGCAGGAAGGCTTCGACTACAGCCAGTTTATGGGAGCGCTGGGTCTACCCGACACCTTTTCCCTCGGCCTCAGCCTCACCGACGACAGCAACAGCGACCCGTTCAACCTTGGCCCCTACGCTCCGCGCACCCTCATCCAGCACCTGGTGGCCCGCGAGAGCAACCGGGCACTCACCAGAGCCACCCAGACCGACCGGCTCTCCGGCACCAACCAGGAACAGATCAAATCCGACAACGACGAGCTGCACAGTCGGCTTCAAGATTCTGCCGATCGGGCCGTCACCGCCGCCAACACCGCCAGCAGCGCCACATCGACCCAGGACACCCTCAAGCAGGTCAACCAGCAACTCGCCCTGGTCAATAGCTCAATCGTCTCGACTTCCCTCGAATCGCTGAAGTTGCAGACCGACTTTGCCGGAGGATTGGGCAACCTGCAGATGTTGATTTCCGACGTGGGCGAGGCGTTCGACGAGCAGGTGCGCGAGCGCTACTACCTGCGCTCCCAGCAGGCGCTGGGGACTGCCGCCTCAGCCTTTGAGGCCGGTGAGACCCTCGCCCGGCAACCGCTCAACAGTGAGCCTGCCCGATGATTGTGCTTGCCCAGGCGCTGCCCTCCTCGACCCCGGAGGCTGCCGCCGAGAGTCTGGCCCAGATTGCCCAGCAGGCGGCTGGCCAGAATCGCCTCTACTGGGACGGATTGTGGGAGAACCTGTTTAACAGCGGCCTCTGGCTGGGCCTCGAAAAGGCAACCGCCGTCGTCGCCGGGCTGGCGCTCCTGTTTTGGGGAGCCAATTTTTTACGGGGGCTCATCGAGGAGGACAGCACCCCGGCTCTCTCGGAGCTGCTCTGGCCCCTATTGGTCATCTTTGGGCTATTGCACAACAGCAGCGGCACCAGCAACCTGGCAGGCTGGATCAACTTTGCCCGCACCGTGCCCTACACGCTGGTGGACATCATCTCCGACTACGCCGAGCAGGGCCTCAACGACAGCGCTCAACCGCTCGATCTGCAAGATTCGATCTTGCTCGCCGAATACCGGGTGGGCATGGAGCAACTGGTGCGCAACCTCTACAACCAGTGCGCCGCCCTACCGGTGGGGCAGTTCCAGAGCTGCCTCAAAGAGCGCCAGCCGGATGTGGAGGCGATCGTCCAGATGGTGCGCGCTCGCAGCACCACCAGTTCCCCAGCTTTGGAGACCGCCACCCAGGAAATCGAGCAGGTCTTCAGCGGTCAGCTCGATCCCTACACCGGCACCAGCGCCACCCGCAACCTCTTCGCCCACGACGCGGCCCTCGACACGTTTTTGGTGATCTTGCTTTCTGCCCAGAAGAACACACTTCCCGCCATCGAGTACGCCCTCATCGTCTGCGCCACCCTTGCCCCCTTCTGCCTGGGAGCGAGCCTGCTGCCTCTGGGCAACCGGGCGATCCTCGGCTGGGGGGTGAGCTTTGCTGGTATCTGCACGACCTACGTGAGCTATTACATCCTGCTCGGGCTGGGGGCGAACAACTTTATCTACAACCAGGGCTTCGGCCTCGACAGTCCCGCTTTTTTGATGAAAAGCTGTCTGCTCGACCCACTGATTGCGATGGGGCTGGGCTTTGGCGGTGCCAGGGGACTGTTAAGCGGCGGCAGCAATTATCTAACTTCGCCCCACGGCTTTGGCTTTGGCCTCCTGCGCAAGCCGGGCAGCCCCTGAGCGACCGCAAGACCTCATACCAATGCACTCAATACTTGCGCGGTTTTGAGTGCGAAGTTGATCGGTAAATTGCTGGGAATTTAAGGAGCTTTTCCCCCACCCCTCCACACCCCCACCTGGCCCCAAAAGGGGCATGGGGGGTGTGGAGGGGTGGGGGAAAGTTTTTGTTGTCAAGCTGTGGAGAATCGAATCCCTGCTATCTAAGCAGGCTCACAGCTTATGGCAAGAGCGCTAGAAACCGCCCGCCGGTTTAGTAGTGGGCGCAGGCGCAGGACCACCTAGATCGGGCAGTTGTTTGAGCGCCTGCACTGTCCCACCCCCGAGTTGCCAGTTCTGGACGGTGCCGTTGTTGTAGAGAAGCTGGACATTGAGGGTGCGGTTGGGCAGGGCAGCGAGCGCCTGCTTGACCGGCACCAGATCGAAGCGGGTGCTGCCGGTGCTGCAATCTTCCGACGGGAAGTACGTACCAGGATCTGCGATCCAGCCACCCCAGAAGCCAAAGCCATAGGTCGGTGGAATATAGCGTGCTGCCTGGATCTGCCTGTCTTGAGCCGGGGTGGTGGAGACGATTTTCTTGATGCGCACCAGCAACTGACTACCGTCCAGCAAATTCACCTGCGCCAGATACGCTCCTTGAGAAGCGATGTCGGTGTCGCCCACGCAGTAGCGCACACCTACCTCCAAAATGTCCTGACCGGGCACATCGATCCACAACGAGGAGAAGCGCAATTTGGGCTGACTCGCGTTGAAGTCCTTGTCCTTGACAAAAGAAACCGATCCCACCGTGAACAGCTTGCTATAAGGTGCGGCCTTGACAGCGACAGCTACCTCGGTAGGACTGAGTTGACTATCGAAAGCTGAGATAGAGGCAGGCAGCGGTTGAGCAGAAGCAGACGAACTGGCTGCCACAATCAGGCTCGACAAGAGCAGCAGCAAAAAGCGATTGTCTGGCATCGTGGATACTCCTTGATCCTGCAGGAACAGTTGGTTAGGGCCGAACAGATTGAAGTACAGCCCCAAACGGCTCCGTCGAGCCTGGCCCAATTGTAGAACAGTACCTGTAGTTCTCTCGTTTACCGAAATGGAAGTTCATTTCGATTATTTGAGGACAAAGGTTCTAGAGCGAGGCCGTGATAAAAAGAAGCCACCGCTGTAGGCCATTGTTTCCAGCAGGAGTGAAAAAATTCTGCAGCCGGTAGAGCTGGCCGTTGTTGAGTAGAAGTGTTGTACGTATCTTTTGCCGGGAGAGATTTGGGTAACGGCCACCACCAGATTCGGGCACAGATCCCTCGAAACTGAGACGGGAAACGATCTTGCCATCTGGCCGAACCACCGGCTCCAGTTCAACTGTTGCATCGGCGTTTACCGATGTATAACCCGAATTGCTCAATTCTGTACGTAGATCATTGGCGACAAACGAGAAGCCCTTCTCACCGCTGAGAATGACGAGTCTGGAGTCTACGAGTTGTGCTGCTCTGCCCTCGCCAGCAAGGGCATTGGCCAGCTTCAGCCAGGACACCGCATCGTCCGTGGTAGGGACAGCGGTTGCCGGTAGCTCAAAGATTTTCACGGAGAAGGTGATTTGCTGGTTGGACTTGTTGACTCCCTGAATCGCCCGTTCGTCTCTAGAAACGGGAGGAGTGGACGGTTGGGGTGTAGATGGGGCCGGTGCGGGAGTTGTCTGGGCCAGTGCCGGCAGGGCGTACAAGCCAGCGATGAACGAGAAGGCAATCAGGCTTTTGATAAACACAAAAAGTACCCCCAAAAATCGCTCGTAGTTTACCCCACAACCGGGTTTCCCAAAAGAGGACTTCGCGCAAATTCGCAAGATTGCACAAGGGGTTGCGGCTCAGGCTTCAAAGATATCGCTCGCGCACCCAGTCGATCGCCTCCTCTCGCGTTTGCAGTGTGCCTGCCAGCTGTGCCGCAAAGGCTGCTTCAAGGATGGCCCGAAAGGTAGGGCCAGCCTTGAAGCCCAGTTCTTTCAAATCCTTGCCGTTTAATAGCCGGGGTTGCTCGCGCAAGCCGAGATACAAAAGCAAGTGCTCCCGCTGCGGTTCTTCTTCCAGGCTGGCAAGCAACAGCACCGCCTCCGGGCTCCAGTCGGCTAGTTGCCGATGAAGCGCAGGGGCGCTCCGGTCAGCCCACCGGGGCAACTCGGGACATAGAGAACGGACTTTTTCGATGCGCTGGCGTGCTGCGCCGTCGAGGGGCAGTTTCCAGGCTGCCTCTGGACCTACCGCAAGGAGCAACCGCTCCAACCGCAGTTGGGCAGCAGGCACTTTCAGCGGCAGGGAAATTCCTGAGAGCCACTCCAGCCCCGAACGCAGGCGATTGTCCAGATGGAGCTGCGGATGGATGCAGCGCAGCGCCTGCAGGCGATCGAGACACAGGAGCGCTTCCAACCAGAAGGGGGCGGCGAGCAGATAAAGAAGTTCAGTTCTCAAACGCTCGCCGCCGTACAGATCGTGCAGGCCACCGCTGACGCTACGGACGATGAAGGTCTCCGTCTGGGGGGCGATCGTAAAGCCGAGCTTGAGGGCAAAGCGCACGGCCCGAAAAATGCGCGTCGGATCTTCGATGAAGCTGTTCGGGTGCAGCACCCGCACCAGCCGGTTGCTCAGATCGATTGCTCCGCCAAAAAAGTCGATGAGCTGCCAGGCGCGGGGACCATTCAAGCAGATGGCGAGGGCGTTGATCGTAAAGTCGCGCCGATAGAGATCGAGCCGGATCGAGGCGCTTTCGACCTCCGGGTTCGCCCCCGGTCGCGGATAAAATTCGGTCCGGGCCGTTGCCAGATCGAGTACGAAGCCATCGGGCCAACTTAAAGAAGCGGTCTGGTACTTCTCGAATGCCTCAAAGCGCACGGTGATATCCTCTTCGGCAATGCGGCGGGCCAGTTGCACTGCCACCCCTGCTTCGCCGGTGCGCCCCTCGACTACGACATCGAGATCCTCAGAAGTGCGATCCAGCAGCAGGTCGCGCACGGCCCCCCCCACCAGGTAGGCGACTAGGCCCAGGGCATCGGCGCTCTTCGATACCTGCAGCAGTGCCTCACGGGCGCGGGGAGAAAGCTGGCGCTCAAGCCTTTCATCCACCGAACGAAAAAGGGGCAGAGAGCTGGTGCGTTCCTGGTAGTGCTGGCGAATCAGGTCGGTGCGGGTGATGATCCCGATTGGCTTACCCTCGACGACCACCGGCACCCGACCGATGTCGTAGATGACCATCAACTGCTCAATTTCAGCGAGCGGTGCGGCGGGGCCGACGCTGAGCACCGTCGCCGTCATAAAGTTTCTGACCGGAGCGGCGGCAAAGCCGTGGTGCAGGGCCACATCGAGGTCGCGGCGCGAAATGATGCCGACGAGCTGGCCGGAAGAACTTTCAACGACCGGCATCGCCCCGTGGCCGTGGCGGGTCAGTTGATCGCGCGCCTCCGCAAGGGACTGCTCGGGGCGGAGGGTGCGCACCGGGGCAGACATAATATCGCGGGCAATGACGGGCACAAATCAGGGCACCACCAGCACCGGACAGGGGGCGAGGTTGATCACCCGGTCACTGGTGCTGTGCTGCTTGCCTTCTTCGGTCAGACCCAGACCACGGCTGCCCATGACGATGAGCCCGGTGCCCGTCTCGTCGGCTACATCGCAGATGACAAAGGCGGTCTTGCCTTCTTCGATGCGCGCCTGGCTCACGAATCCTTCAGTCTGCAGGCGCTCGCGCACCTTCTGGGCCAGAGTCTGTGCCCGCTCGCGCACCTGGGCGAGATGGCTCTCCCGCTCGGGCAGATCGTCCGGCAGATCTACGACCGAAAGCAGCAACAGCTTGCTGTTGTACTTGCCTGCCAGGTTGAGCGCCATCTGCAGGGCGCGCTCGCTCTCCGGCGAACTGTTGAGCGGCAACAAGATCAGATCAAACATTGCCCTTCTCCGCCACCACCCATAGCTTAGACTAGCGACGCCAGCCAGGATACACCGGTTGCTCGCTGCTGTCGCGCAGGACAGCAAACACCTGCTGAGCATTCACCTCAAAGGGCAGATGGTGAATGTCGGAGTCAGGCCGGCAGCACAACTCGGCCACCTGATAGAGCTGCTCGTCGCCGATGGACCCCAGCTGTAAATCGGCCAGGGCAAGCGGCAGGCCCACCTCGCGGTAAAACTGCTCAAGCTGCTCGCGGGCAATCCCGGCCAGCCGCTGGCGACCGACGTTTTCTTCGAGGCGCAACTGCAGCAAAATGCCCAGGGCGACCTTCTCGCCGTGGAGCGAGCGGCGCGTCGCAGGCAGGCTCGTGAGGGCATTGTGGATGGCGTGGGCGGCGACCGTGCGGCAGCGCGCCCCCCCCAGTCCACCGACCACTCCAGCCAGGCAGATGCTCGCATCGACCATCTGCTCCCAGGCGCGGCCACCCACCTCGCGCACCGCCTGCCCGCCCAGCAGCAAGATCAAATCCCGCAGCACCCGCGCCTGCTGGACGGCGCTGATGACGAGCGGATCGTCGGATTCGCCGGAACTCACGGACGCCTCGTACCACTTAGCCAGAGCGTCGCCCATGCCGCTAATCAGGGTGCGGACCGGAGCGGTGGCGATGAGGTCGTAGTCGATGAGCAGCCCTTCTGGGGCGTGGTCCAGCTCGACCCCATAAAGCCACATTCCTGCTTCTGAGTAGATATTCGAGAGGGGAGCCCAGCCGGCACAGGTGGCGGCGGAAGTGGGCACCGCGATCACCGGCAGTTGGGCCCGCGAAGCGACAAGCTTGGCCATATCGAGCGCCTTGCCGCCTCCCAGACCGACGATCACATCGTGGCGGGCAGCGACATCGACCAGGCGCTCGGCACTCTGTTCGGTGCAATCGATGCCGTAGTGATCGAAGCCTGCCTGCAACCCGGCGCTGTCGAAAAGCGCTGTGACAGTTTCCTGCCAGCGCTCCAGTGTCTGCGGGCCACCAATAACGAGCGGACGGCTGCCCCACCGGCGTACCCATTCCCCCAGCAGGCCCACCGTCCCACGTCCGCGCCGGATCTGTCCGGGGGCAACCACGCTCTGCGGAGCCAAAGCGAACGACCTGTCCAACGGTTCACTCCCATCAAGAAGTTGCTCTTTCTAATTAGTAACTTTTTTCGGTGCCATCCGTGTGCCCCTGTCAGCCGGGCAGCCTCAGCCGCTCCAGCGCGTCCGGGGCAGCGACAGCTTTGTTGATTTCAAGGTTGAGCATGACGACCTGGACGAGGGCGCGGGCACAGAGATTTCCCTCGCCGGTGTGGATGAACTGGTTGAAGATCAGCCGGGCCAGCTTCAGCTCGGTGAGTGCAGTGCGGACGACCACCTGATCCGGGTCGCGGCCCCGGATGATGCCGCGCAGATAGTCGAGTTCGAGGCGCACCACTGCCGGGGCCAGCGTCGGCTGCAGCAAGTTGAGGCGGTTGCGCCCGGCCCAGTCTACCCGTCCGGCTTCGAGAAATTCGACGTAGACGGCGTTGTTGAGGTAGGCCGCGTAGTCGTAGTCGTTCGGTCGAATCGCAAGGACAATCTCACTTTCTGCGAAGGCACTCGCTTCGAGCACGGGTCACCCCTCACTGGCGCTAGATTCTGAAGGGCAATTTTATCCTGCCCGGTAGAATGCTAGGTTTTTGGGCATGACGATCATCGTTGCGCTCAAAGTTGCCGCCGGCCTCGTCGTGGCCGCTGACTCCCGACTCACCGTCCTCGACGACCATCGGGCGGTTTTTCTCTCGGATACCAACTTCAAGCTCTTTGGTGTGCGGGGCTACCCTCTGAGCGTTCTTACCTGCGGCAGCAGCTTTCTGGAGGAGCGGGCGATCGCCAGCTGGCTTGAACATCTGGTGCAGGACGCTGCCGGACGACAGGCAGAATGGTCCACTGTCGCCGATGAACTTGCCCAATTGCTGCCGCCCCCCGACCAGGGCTCGATCACCTACTTGTTGGTCGGCTTTGAGCGCAATGCAATCCGGGGTGCCGACGCGCAGATGCTCAAGATCAACCGCTTTGCCTCCGGCGAAGTTCACCGCTTTGACCTGAGCAACTCGGCCATCTTCTGGGACGGCGAATTTGAGGCGCTGACCCGGCTACTTTTAGGCTTTGCCCCCGCCTACGCCGATCTCGTTGCCGCTGGCCCAGCGAAGGGCCAGGGCGAGGCGTTCATTCCCTACTACGCCTTCAGCCTCCAGGAGGGCGTCGAGTACGTCGAATTTTTGGTGCGCACCCAGATCCAGTTCCAGCGATTCGCTGCCCAGCCTCAGACCTGCGGCGGAGCGATCGACGTGGCGACGATCACACCGGAGGACGGTTTTCAGTGGGTTCGCCGCAAGGCTATCCCCCCTTACAACTATCTGGGCTAGCATTTGGTTGTGCGACCCAAAAATGTAGTATGTTCCTGGTCACCGGTGCCACGGGTAGCCTGGGCCGACGCATCGTGCGGTCCCTGTGCAGGCGCGGCGAGTCTGTACGGGCTTTCGTGCGTCTTGAAGCCCGCTACGCCGATCTCGAACAGTTGGGTGCTGAAATCTTTATCGGTGATCTGTGCCACCGCGAGCTTATCGAGCGCGCCCTGCAGGGCGTCCGCTATGTGATTAGCGCCCACGGCAGCGGCCCCGGCGGCAACGTCTCTCAGGTCGATTACCAGGCCAACATCGACCTCATCGAAGCGGCCCAAAAACAGGCCGTGGACCACTTCGTCTTCGTCTCAGTGCTGGGAGCCGACCGCTACTACGACGACGCCCCTGTCTTCAAGGCCAAGCGCGAAGTCGAAAAGTATCTCTCCCGCCACAGCCTGCCCTACACCATTCTCCGGCCCTCCGGCTTCGCCTCCGATCTACTGGCCCGTGCCCGCAACTTCGAGCGCACCGGCTTTTACTTGCTTATCGGGCGAAAAGAAAACCGCACCTCGATCGTCAGTACCGACGATCTCAGCGAGATTGCGATTCATTGTGTAAGCCTCCCGGAGGCGCGCAACCGCACCTTTGCCGTCGGCGGCCCCGAATCGCTGCGCCGCGACGAGATTCCGTGCATCTTCGAGAAGGTCTTCAATCGGGCAGGCCAGATCCTGCATCTGCCCATCGAGGTGTTCGATGCCGCTCGTTCGCTGATCGGTCTGGTCAACCCGGCTATTGGCCGCGATCTAGGTACCCTGCGGGTGCTTCTGGCCAACGAGTACACCTGCGACCCGCACGAAGTCCAGCAGGTCTTCAGCATCGAACTCGAATCGCTCCATCACTTTTTGCGCCGCAACCTCCAGTTCTCGACATAAATGCCTGACGAGCGGCTCTACGAACGCATCTATGCAACAGTCCGCCAGATCCCGGCGGGCAAAGTTGCCACCTACGGTCAGGTGGCACACCTGGCCGGACTACCGGGCCGGGCCCGCCAGATCGGTTACGCCCTTTTTCGCGTCGCTCCCGGCTCCGAGATTCCCTGGCAGCGGGTAGTTAACGCTCGCGGAGAAATTTCTGAATCGCCCCACCGCCTCGGCAACGACGACTACCAGCGCACGTTGCTCGTGGCAGAAGGTGTGATCTTTAACCAGCAGGGTCAGATTGACTTGGCGGTGTACCGGTGGCAGCCTGCAAGCGCCCCGCCGAGCGCAGAATCTGAATAGCGAGCATCGCCGCCCCAAAGCCATTGTCGATGTTGACGACGCCAATCCCTGCAGCACAGCTATTGAGCATGGCAAGCAGTGGGGCGAGTCCGCCAAAGTGTGCCCCATAACCGACGCTGGTTGGTACAGCGATCACGGGCACCTCCACAAGGCCACCGACGACGCTGGCGAGTGCTCCTTCCATGCCCGCAACGACGATGAGCACGTCCGCCTGCCCCAATAGTTCAAGGTTATCCAGCAGGCGATGGATACCGGCTACTCCTACATCCCAGAGGCGCACTACCCGCGCACTACCCAATAGTTCGACGATGAGGGCGGCCTCCTCCGCTACCGGGCCATCGGCGGTGCCGGCGCTGACGACCCCAACGCAGCCGGGCAGGTGCCGCTCGCCCAAAGCCGGGTTAAACAGCGCACAGAGTCTGGCCTGAGGATAATAGCGGATCCCCGGTAGACGCGCTGCCACCTGATCGAAGAGCGGCGCTTCGACGCGGGTAGCAACCGAGACGGGATTGTGCGGTTGCAGGCGCTCAAGAATAAGGGCGATCTGTTCCGCCGTCTTGCCCGGCCCCCAGACGACCTCCGGCAAACCCGTGCGCCGGGTACGAGCGTGATCGAGCCTGGCAAAAGCCAGCGTCTCATAGCGCAGCTTCGCCGTTGCCTCAGCGACGGAGAGCCGCCCGGCAGCGACATCTTGCAACAACTCCTGGAGTGGATCGCTCTTCATCTCGCCTAAAGCAAAAAGCCCCAGCTGCTGAGCTAGAGCTTTTGGTTAAAAATATTTCCCTGGCACCGGGCTATTTTCCCAGGAAGCTGCCCTCCAAGTATCTTCGCTGCTGCAGCGTTTAACGTCCGAGTTCGGGATGGATCGGCGTGGGTCCACTGCGCCTGAGCACCAGGAAAACCTGTGATGTTGCATCAAAAGGCAACACCTTGAAGACTGCATAGTGACAAAATCAACAACAACCAACCAATGAGTAAGTCAAGCCTTCGGCCTATTAGTACTCCTCGGCTGAACGCATTGCTGCGCTTACACCTGGAGCCTATCAACGGGTGGTCTTCCCGTGGCCTTATCAAAGGAGAGTGCTCATCTTGAGGTGGGCTTCCCACTTAGATGCTTTCAGCGGTTATCCACTCCCGACATGGCTACCCTGCGTTTACCGTTGGTACGATAACAGGTACACCAGCGGTCAGTCCCTCCCGGTCCTCTCGTACTAGGGAGAGCTCCTCTCAACACTCTTGCGCTTGTACCGGATATGGACCGAACTGTCTCACGACGTTCTGAACCCAGCTCACGTGCCGCTTTAATGGGCGAACAGCCCAACCCTTGGGACGTACTACCGCCCCAGGTTGCGACGAGCCGACATCGAGGTGCCAAACCTCCCCGTCGATGTGGACTCTTGGGGGAGATCAGCCTGTTATCCCTAGAGTAACTTTTATCCGTTGAGCGACGGCCCTTCCATGCAGAACCGTCGGATCACTAAGGCCGACTTTCGTCCCTGCTCGACTTGTAGGTCTCGCAGTCAAGCTCCCTTATGCCTTTACACTCTGCGGCTGATTTCCGACCAGCCTGAGGGAACCTTTGCGCGCCTCCGTTACCGTTTAGGAGGCGACCGCCCCAGTCAAACTCCCCGCCTGAAACTGTCCCCGTAGGTTAGAATCCAGACCTTGTCAGAGCGGTATCTCACCGTTGCCTCCACTCCCCCCGCAAGGAAAGTCTCATCGGCTCCCGCCTATCCTGCGCAGACAAAGCCCGAACCCAATTTCAAGTTAGAGTAAAGCTTCATAGGGTCTTTCTGTCCGGGTACAAGTAGTCCGTATCTTCACAGACAATCCTATTTCGCCGAGTCCCTCTTCGAGACAGCGCTCTGATCGTTACTCCTTTCGTGCAGGTCGGAACTTACCCGACAAGGAATTTCGCTACCTTAGGACCGTTATAGTTACGGCCGCCGTTCACCGGGGCTTAGGTCGCCAGCTTCGCTTGCGCTAACCAGCTTCCGTAACCTTCCGGCACTGGGCAGGAGTCAGCCCCTATACGTCGCCTTACGGCTTTGCAGAGACCTGTGTTTTTGGTAAACAGTCGCCAGAGCCCTTTCACTGCGACCCCCTCGCGGGGGCACCCCTTCTTCCGAAGTTACGGGGCTATTTTGCCGAGTTCCTTAAAGAGGGTTATCTCGCGCTCCTTGGTATTCTCTACCAGCACACCTGTGTCGGTTTCGGGTACGGGTGCGCGCTTTCAACGTTTGTTGGCTTTTCTCGGCACTACTTTAGCCAAACCGTCCCCGTAGGGACTCCCCAAACCAGTAAGGGTTATGGCATATCCTCATGCGTCCCCAACAAACTCCAGCGACGCAGCACAGGAATATACACCTGTTGTCCATCGACTACGCCGTTCGGCTTCGCCTTAGGTCCCGGCTAACCCTCCGCGGACGAACCTTCCGGAGGAAACCTTGTGCTTTCGGAGCATTGGATTCTCACCAATGTTTGCGCTACTCAAGCCGACATTCTCACTTCCGCCTCGTCCACGCCTGCTTACGCTAACGCTTCAGCCTACTGCGGAACGCTCCCCTACCATAAATCCACAACTTCGGTACGTGGCTTAGCCCCGTTCATTTTCGGCGCAGGATCGCTTGACCAGTGAGCTATTACGCACTCTTTCAAGGGTGGCTGCTTCTAGGCCAACCTCCTGGTTGTCTGTGCAATCCCACCTCCTTAATCACTTAGCCACAATTTGGGGACCTTAGTTGGTGGTCTGGGCTGTTTCCCTCTCGACAATGGAGCTTATCCCCCACTGTCTCACTGCCGGGTTCTGTTGAATGGTATTCGGAGTTTGGCTCGATTTGGTACCGCTCTCGCAGCCCGCACCGAATCAGTGCTCTACCCCCACTCATAAACACCCAACGCTGTGCCTAAACACATTTCGGGGAGAACCAGCTATCGCCTAGTTCGATTGGCATTTCACCCCTAACCACAGCTCATCCGCCGATTTTTCAACATCGGTCGGTTCGGACCTCCACTTGGTGTTACCCAAGCTTCATCCTGGCCATGGTTAGATCACCAGGCTTCGGGTCTACGACCAGTGACAAACGCCCTATTCAGACTCGCTTTCGCTTTGGCTCCGCCATTTTCGGCTTAACCCGCCACTGACCGTAACTCGCCGGCTCATTCTTCAACAGGCACGCGGTCACACGTTAAATCGTGCTCCCACTGCTTGTAGGCATACGGTTTCATGTTCTATTTCACTCCCCTTCCGGGGTTCTTTTCACCTTTCCCTCGCGGTACTAATCGCTATCGGTCACAGACAGTGTTTAGCCTTACGAGATGGTCCTCGCAGATTCACACGGGATTTCACGTGCCCCGTGCTACTCAGGATACAGCCAGGGTTTGTCAACTTTCGGCTACGGGACTATCACCCGCTCTGGTCGGCTTTTCCAAGCCGTTCGCCTAGCTGACGCACTCCAGATAGCTGTCCTACAACCCCGGCAGGTCGTAACCCACCGGTTTGGGCTCTTCCCCGTTCGCTCGCCACTACTAAGGGAATCGTTTTTACTTTCTTTTCCTCAGGCTACTAAGATGTTTCAATTCGCCTGGTTCCCGTCCTTGCGGACGACATCCGGTTAAGGATGCCGGGTTCCCCCATTCGGAGACCGACGGATCAAAGCTTGCTTCCAGCTCCCCGTCGCGTTTCGTCGGTAGCCACGTCCTTCATCGGCTGACTGTGCCTAGGTATCCACCGTACGCCCTGTGTAGCTTGACTTACACGCTGCCGGTTACATCAAATTCGTAACCGGCCCATTGGTGGTCTACTTGTTGACTTGTTACGTCACTATGCAGTTTTCAAGGTGCTGATTTTTTGCAGATCCCCAAGGTAGCATATTGCTCTCGGGAACGCAATTGGAAGCTTTCGCTCCAGAGTGGTGGAGACAAGCGGACTCGAACCGCTGACCTCCTGCGTGCAAAGCAGGCGCTCTACCAGCTGAGCTATGCCCCCAAACCGGATGTGGGCCATCCTGGACTCGAACCAGGGACCTCACCCTTATCAGGGGTGCGCTCTAACCACCTGAGCTAATAGCCCAAAATCTGTAGCCTCGCAGCTACGAAGCCGAACCGCGAATAGTTTGAAAGCCACAAACTCGTCGACCTAGGATACCGGACATCCTCGACCGCATACACATTCCGAAGTGCGGTTCAGGAGGAGCCGGGGGTCTCCCTAGAAAGGAGGTGATCCAGCCGCACCTTCCGGTACGGCTACCTTGTTACGACTTCACCCCAGTCACCGGCCCCGCCTTCGGCGGCTCCCTCCTTGCGGTTAGGATACCGACTTCGGGCATGACCAGCTCCCATGGTGTGACGGGCGGTGTGTACAAGGCCCGGGAACGTATTCACCGCAGTATGCTGACCTGCGATTACTAGCGATTCCGACTTCATGTAGGCGAGTTGCAGCCTACAATCCGAACTGAGATTCGGTTTATGGGATTGGCTCCCCCTCGCGGGATTGCAGCCCTTTATCCGAACCATTGTAGCACGTGTGTAGCCCAGGACGTAAGAGCCATGCTGACTTGACGTCATCCCCACCTTCCTCCGGTTTGTCACCGGCAGTCTCGCCAGAGTGCCCAACTGAATGATGGCAACTGACGACGAGGGTTGCGCTCGTTGCGGGACTTAACCCAACATCTCACGACACGAGCTGACGACAGCCATGCAGCACCTGTGTTCGCGTTCCCGAAGGCACCCCCACGTTTCCGCGAGGTTCGCGACATGTCAAGCCCTGGTAAGGTTCTTCGCGTTGCATCGAATTAAACCACATGCTCCACCGCTTGTGCGGGCCCCCGTCAATTCCTTTGAGTTTCACACTTGCGTGCGTACTCCCCAGGCGGGACACTTAACGCGTTAGCTACGGCACTGCACGGGTCGATACGCGCAACACCTAGTGTCCAACGTTTACGGCCAGGACTACTGGGGTATCTAATCCCATTTGCTCCCCTGGCTTTCGTACCTCAGCGTCAGTTGCGGTCCAGCAAGGCGCTTTCGCCGCTGGTGTTCTTCCCGATATCTCCACATTTCACCGCTACACCGGGAATTCCCCTTGCCCCTACCGCACTCTAGCCAACCAGTTTCCAGGGCCTTTCCGCAGTTAGGCTGCGGGCTTTGACCCCAGACTTGGCTGGCCACCTACGTACGCTTTACGCCCAATAATTCCGGATAACGCTTGCATCCTCCGTATTACCGCGGCTGCTGGCACGGAGTTAGCCGATGCTTATTCGTCAGGTACCGTCAGGTTTCGTCCCTGACAAAAGGGTTTTACGACCCACGGGCCTTCATCACCCACGCGGCGTTGCTCCGTCAGGCTTTCGCCCATTGCGGAAAATTCCCCACTGCTGCCTCCCGTAGGAGTCTGGGCCGTGTCTCAGTCCCAGTGTGGCTGATCATCCTCTCAGACCAGCTACTGATCGTCGCCTTGGTAGGCCATTACCCCACCAACTAGCTAATCAGACGCGGGCTCATCCTCAGGCGAAATTCATTTCACCTTGCGGCATATGGGGTATTAGCACTCGTTTCCGAATGTTATCCCCCTCCTGAGGGCAGATTCCCACGTGTTACTCACCCGTCCGCCACTAGATCCGAAGATCTCGTTCGACTTGCATGTGTTAAGCACGCCGCCAGCGTTCATCCTGAGCCAGGATCAAACTCTCCATTTTGGTTTGTTTGAAGTTGGCTCCAGAGCATTGCTCCGGAACAGTTTGGTCTTTTCCGAAGAATTGACCGAGTTGTTTTACGAGCTTGTTTGCTTGGCTTCCAAACTATTCAGCTTTTCAAGGTTCGGTGCCGTCCGGCTCCTTGGGAGCGCGATTCGACAATCACGACTATATCGAGATTTGGCTGGGGTCGTCAACCCCCCTGGCCACTTTTTTTAAAAGCCCATTGCCCTTGCCACCGCCGAAACCTCAGGATCTAATCCTGGAGAGACTTCTAGCGTTGAAACCCTTAGCGCACAGTCGGGATCTTTGAGGCCATTGCCGGTGAGGACACAGACGACCTGGCTACCGGAGGCCGCCTCGTGGCCGAACTTGAGCAGCCCCGCCACTGCCGCCGCACTCGCCGGTTCACAGAAGATGCCCTCTTCGCGGGCAAGCAGCTGGTAGGCTGCCAGAATTTCAGGGTCGCTCACCGCCCGGATCGCCCCGCCACTTTGCTGGGCAGCGGCGATAGCGAGGCTGCCGCTTGCCGGGTTGCCGATGCGGATGGCGGTGGCCACCGTCTCAGGGCGGGCCACCGGCTGGACACTGCCGCCCACCAGAGCCGCTGCACCACTGGCCTCGAAGCCCTGCAGCCGGGGCCGCTCGCGGATGCGCCCGCGCTCGGCGTACTCGCTGAAGCCCATCCAGTAGGCGGCGATATTGCCCGCGTTGCCGACGGGAATGCACAGCCAGTGGGGGGCGGTACCGAGTTGATCACAGATCTCGAAGGCAGCGGTTTTTTGCCCCTGCAGCCGGTAAGGGTTGACCGAATTGACCAGGTTGATCGGGTAGCGCTCAGCCACCGCCCGCACGATCGCAAGGGCCTGATCGAAGTTGCCGCGAATGGCGATCACCTCAGCTCCGTAGATCACTGCCTGGGCGAGCTTGCCCAGGGCCACGTAGCCTTCGGGGATGAGCACAAAGGCGCGCAGACCGGCGCGGGCGGCGTAGGCGGCGGCGGCAGCGGATGTATTGCCTGTACTGGCGCAGAGGACTGCCTCGGCGCGCGCTTCTTTGGCCTTAGACACCGCCATCGTCATCCCGCGATCTTTGAAGCTGCCGGTCGGGTTGAGCCCGTCGAATTTTGCCCATACCCGGATACCGCGTCCGAGCCGCTCGCCCACCGCCGCAAGTTCAATGAGGGGAGTGTTGCCCTCCCGCAGGGTGACAATCGGTGTCCTGTCACTGACCGGTAAAAACTCGCGATAATGCTCGATCAAACCGGGCCAGTGCGCTCCGCTCAAAAGGGATGCATTCATAGTGGGGTCGGGCAAAAAAGAACGCCCTCATTCTCACCAATTCGTCTGCTAAAGGCCAGTAGGCCAGTGGTTTTCATTCGCCCAGGGCACTTTGAGCGTTGCGGCGCAGCCCGCTTGCCCTGACGCGCCGGATCGCACTGCCGGTACTCAGGCGATCAAACTCGTCGTCGCTCATCTGCTGCGCCCTTTGAAGATCGAGGCGCTGCCACGGCTCGCGGGGCGCAAAATCTGCCACATCGCTGTAGTGTCCCCAGCGCTCGGCCCGCTGGTTGTAGGGGCAGCAGCTCTGGCAGAGATCGCAGCCGACCACCCAGTTGTGCTGCTGACTGGAAATCGTCGCCGGTAGCCGTTCGGCGCGGTTCTCGATCGTGTGGTAGGCAAGGCAGGCGCGCGCATCGACTTGAGCGGGGCGCACGATGGCGGCAGTCGGGCAGGCAGCAAGACAGCGGGTGCAACTGCCGCAGTAGTTGGCGTGGGCTCCGTCCGGTTCTAACTCGACTGTGGTGAGTACTTCGCCCAGAAAAACCCACGAGCCGTATTCGAGGGTAATAAGACAGGCGTTCTTGCCAATCCAGCCCAATCCGGCAGCCTGGGCCCAGGCTTTTTCTTGAATTGGACCGGTATCGACGTAGGCAATCGCCCGGTGGCCAGGGGCGCTCGCCTCGATCCAGCGGGCCAGGGCTTTGAGGGGGCGGCCCAGAACCTTGTGATAGTCTCGCCCGAGGGCGTAGCGGGCAATGCGGGCTTGATCGGGGCAGGGGTCCTCCTGCGGGACGCTGTAGTTGAGAGCGACACAGATCACCGACTGCACACCGGGCAGCACCTGCTGGATGTCCTGGCGGCGCGGATCGTGCATCCACTGCATGTCGGCGGCGTAGCCTTGAGCGAGCCATTCGCGCAGCCAATCGGGATCGGCTGTGAGGGCGTCGGCGTGAGCGATCCCGACTTTGTGAAATCCGAGTTGCTGTGCCTGCGCTTTGATTTGTCCGGCTGTCGGTGCCATCTTTTAGATCGATCGCCGTCGATTCTTCTTTTATGAATGCTGTCCGCGTCGCCGTCCAGCGGCTGCCCCACTGCTATCAACTGCCCACCTATGCCCATACGGGCGACGCCGGCCTGGATCTGTATGCGGCCAATACCAGGACACTCACGATCGCCGCTGCGACGTTTGAGCGGATTCCGACAGGAATTGCTCTGGGTTTACCCGCCGGATACATGGCCTTTGTGCAGCCCCGTTCCGGCCTCGCGATGCGGCACGGTATCAGCGTTCTCAACACTCCCGGCTTGATCGACAGTGGCTACAGGGGTGAGATCGTCGTCCTGCTCATCAACCACAGCCAGCAGGCTTTTACCGTCGAGCGCGGCCATCGCATCGCCCAACTCGTCGTCCTGCCGGTACCGACGGTTCACCTGCTGGAAGTCGAAGCGCTCGATGGAACCGAGCGCCAGGATGGTGGCTTTGGCAGCAGCGGCGTGTGAGCTTTTGTAAAAGAGCTAAACCCGAATCTCTGGTCGGGACTACACCTGAGGCAAGGGTTTTAATCCCGTGACCAAGGGAGGCTGTCATGGGCACACTGCTGGTTAAGCGATCGAATATTGGACTGGGCAGGTACATCGAATGCCCGCGCTGCGGGACATTGAGCTGGTGGCTGCGGATGGACGGCACTCTGCACGGTGAGTGCCCGCACTGTGCGCGGCGGGTCCTGGGCAGCCACCATCTGCAGCGGGGACTGTGGGAAACCTATCTGATTGTAGACAATAGCTTTCTGTGCCCGCGCGGCTGCTGAGTTTACCGATGCGCCGTCGCCTGCTATCCTCTATGTGCCCTTGCCCACAACCGGTGGATTTGATTTGAGCAAAATCGACCAGTTGATGCAGGATATAGAGGCGATCAGCAGAGGTGCAGGAGTCTATGGGATTGTTCAACCGCATTCGGCGCGACATCGGCATCGATCTGGGCACAGCCAATACGTGCGTCTACATTGCCGGGCAGGGAGTCGTACTCTCAGAACCCTCGGTCGTCGCCTTTGACCGCGACAGCAAGAAACTGCTGGCGGTGGGCGAAGAGGCGCGGCAGATGCTTGGCCGCACCCCCGGCAACATCACCGCCTCAAGACCGTTGCGCGACGGGGTGATCGCCGATTTTGACGCTACCGAGTTGATGCTGCAGCACTTTATCCGGCGGGTGATGGGCCGTTCGCTGCTCGCACCGCGCATGGTCATCGGCATCCCGAGCGGTGTCACCGGTGTCGAGCGCCGGGCCGTTATGGAAGCAGCCGTCCAGGCGGGAGCCAAGGAAGTCTTTCTGGTCGAAGAGCCGATCGCCGCTGCCATCGGAGCGGGCTTACCGATCTCAGAGCCGGTGGGCAGCATGATCGTCGATATCGGCGGCGGCACGACCGAGGTCGCGATCATCTCACTGCAGGGCAGCGTCGTCTCCGAATCGGTGCGGGTGGCGGGTGACGAGATGAACGAGTCGATCGGCCAGTATCTTAAGAAACTGCACAATCTGGTCATCGGTGAGCGGACTTCCGAGCAGATCAAGATGCAGATAGGTTCTGCCTTTCCCCATAAAGACGACGAAGAAAAGATGGAGGTGCGGGGGCTGCACATGCTCTCCGGCCTGCCGCGCACGATCACCATCCATGCGGCGGAGGTGCGCGAGAGCATGAGCGAACCCCTCTCGGCGATCGTCGAGGCGGTCAAGCGCACCCTTGAGCAGGCTCCTCCGGAACTGGCCGCCGACATCTACGATCGCGGCATCGTGCTGGCGGGCGGTGGGGCTTTACTTAAGGGCCTGGATGGCCTTATCAGCCACGAGACGGGCATCGCCGTCCACGTCGCCGAAGAACCCCTCAACTGCGTCGTGCTCGGTACCGGCAAGATCCTTGAGACCGAGACCCTTAACCGCGTCTTCAGCGGCACGTTCTCTGGCAGTTAGCGGGTCATCCGCCGACAGAAGACAAAGACGAACAGGGCGATGGTAAAAGAACCGACGAGCGCTTCGCTTGCAGCGAAGACCTGGGCCCATCCCTGCGGGTGAATATCGCCGTAGCCGGTCGTACTGAAGGTGATCACGCTAAAGTAGAGAGCCTGGGCCAGGTCGCGGTGAATGTCACCCGCCGAGCCGACGAGGGTCAAATTGGTGTAGGCGAGGGCAAAGCCCAGAATGATCAAAAGTGCGCTCACCACCGTGCGCTCGGGCCGCTCGCCGTAGCCGCAACTGAGCCACAGCACCGTCAGTGCCAGCCATTCCCAGCCGCGTGCCTGGCGGCGCTGCATCTCCATCTCGCGCTCGTAGCAGAAGCCACTATATTTGTTCATTCCGTGGGTTCTGTAACTTTCTTTGAGGATGCGGTAGACGTACTCGGCTTTTGGCCATTGCTGCTTCTGCTCGTAGGCGCAGGGCAGCTCCAGTTCATCTAGATCCGGTAGGCGAATTGGTAAAGCAATCGCATTGTAAAAAAGCAGGCCGCGCAGACCCTTTGCTCCTCGAAAATCGACGTCCTGGAGCACGGCGTTCTCGAAGTCGGCGTCATTGAGCAGACAATCGTGCAAAGTGACCCTGTTGAACACTGCCCCTCTCAGGTCGGCCCCGCTCAGGTCCGCTCCTTCGATGCGCTTGTTAGATACGACGAGCCCGCGCAGATCCACCCGGCGTAGAAAAAGCCCGCTCAGAGGGGACACGTTGGGCTGCTGCAGACTGGCAAGACAGTCTGCGAGGCGCACGTTCGTCTTGCCCTCCTCCGGCACGAGTAGATAGCAAGAAGTGCTCCCTCCAGCACCGCGCAAAGGACAATCGTCGCAACTGCCCATCTTCCTGTCCCGCCACTCCCATTACCCTACCACCGCACCGCGACTGGCCCAGCCGGAAGCCAGAATGCTCAACAGCAACAATTGAGAATCGTTATCGCGATACAATCAGCCCCAGGGCAAACGGCGACGTGAGGGGTGCGATGAAAAACTGGTTCGGTTCTCAAGGCAATTACTGGTCTCTGGGCGCTGCGATATTCGCTCTCTGGCTCTGGGCACTGCCGGTGGGGGCAGAGGAGCCGATGCCGATGCCGACGCCGATTCCAACTGTAGAAGCGCCCCAGCCGGCACCTGAACCCCAGGCAGAGCCGCAGCCTGTGAGTGCCGTGCTTTCTGTCGAGGCGGTAAGTAGCGGCTTCATCTTTACCTTCGATCGACCGCCCCAACTGGCGACCGGCTGGGACAATCCGAATCTTTTTCGCCTGGCCTTTGTCGCTACCAGGCTTGCCCCGGATCTAGCAGCGCCCGTCCTGGATGACGGAGCACCGGCCAGGCTGCAACTGCAGCAGAGCGACGAGCGCACGGTGGTTGCCCTGGTGCAGGTTGCGCCGCAGATGCGCATCGGCGATCCCCAGCCCCTCGCCGATCCCCGGCACATCCTGCTGCCTGTCTATCCCAAAGCCCAGCCCGATCCAGCCGCCAACCAGCAGACCGGCACCGTGCGCATCGTGCTCGATGCCGGACACGGCGGCTACGATCCAGGAGCCCAACGCGGCGGCGTGGACGAAAAAGATCTGACCCTCAGCCTGATACAGCGCCTCGACACCCATCTGCGCCGCCTCAACTATCAAACCACCCTCACCCGCTCAGACGACACGTTCATTCCGCTGGCCGGTCGGGTCAGCATCACCAACGACAGTCAGGCCCAGCTTTTTGTGAGCATCCACATCAACTGCTCCGACGGCAGCAGTGCCCCCTACGGCATCGAAACCTACTACACTACCCCCCAGAGCGCCCGCCTCGCCTACACCCTGCACCGCCACCTGATCGCCCGCACCGGCAAGCCCGATCGGCGCGTACACGTGCGCAGCCTCTACGTCACCCACCGCAACAGCGTCCCGGCGGTGCTGCTCGAAGTCGGCTTTATCTCCAACCCCGCCGAGCGCGCCCAGCTACGCGATCCGGCTTATCAGGAACGGCTTGTCGAGGCGATTACTAGCGGGCTGCAGGAGTACCTGGGCCAACCCTGATCGAAGAACAATTTCCGACGATAGACGTCCAGGATCTTGTTCTGGCGAGCGTTTTTCATCAACAATTTACACACCGGATATTTCCTGTCCAAAAAGCACTGCTATAGTTAGGAAACTGATGTTCCCTTCTTGCCCATGAATACGGACGTGCTCCTTTTTGATGCCGAGGTGCAGGTACGCTTCGGCCCGGTGTGCCATCGCTTTCCGCGCACGGCACTGGGAGTGATGCGCGCTGTCGAGTACGTCATGACTTTTGGGAAACCGATCACATTCTGGTCCGATGCCCGGCAACTGGCGGGCATCTCGGCGTTTCTGGCCGAGGCGGAGGTCTTTTCTTGAAACATCAGCGGTCGTTCAACCAGCAGGAGCGCGTAGAAGTCCTCTTCGGCCACTGGCGAGGACAGACCGGCACCGTGCAAAAGGCGCTGGGCAGCCAGGAATGGTTGGTGCAACTCGCCCGCCAGGACGAACATGGCCGCGTCCTGCTCGCCTTGAACGCGGATCAATTTCGCAGGCTCTAGGGCAAGGTTCGTACTTGGGCGGACACGCCCCTGATAGCAAAGCTACCCGACAACAGCACCTGGGCGAACAGCCGGGCTTGCCGGGGGCGGATCAAGGTGACGCTATATGACGCGCTGCAGAGGTGATCGCCCTAGCCTCCGATAATGGAGCAAGGGCGGCACGTTTGCCCGCGCTGAAAAAGTCGGTTATGGGTGCCATCACTACCTCCATCTTCGATCTGTTCAAAGTCGGGCCAGGACCGTCCAGTTCGCACACGATCGGCCCGATGAAGGCGGCGTTTGATTTTCTCAGTCGCACCAGTGCCCTGGATCGCTCGGTGCTGGATCAAGCGGCGGCAATCGATATTTTTTTGTACGGCTCGCTGAGCGCCACCGGCAAAGGCCACGGCACCGACCGGGCGCTGGTGGCGGGGCTGTTGGGCTGGACGCCGGAAGGGTGCGATCCTGCAGCATTCTCGCAGTTGCTGACACGCCCCGACGACTGCTACACCGTTCGGATTCATGACCGGACTTTCGTGATCAGCGCCCAGCACATTCATTTTGTGCGCGGCCAGCACGACTTTCCTTTCAGCAACACGCTCATCGTTCGCCTCACAGGTGTGGAAGGGACGCTCTACGAAGAGGAGTATTACTCGGTAGGCGGCGGATTCATCCAGCGCAAGGGCGAAGATGCCGTTATAAGTAGCCGGGAGCCGCCCTACCCCTACGGAACGATGGGCGAATTGAAGGAGCATCTAGCCCGCCACCAACTGGGCCTCGCCGAACTCATCGTCCGCAACGAGATCGCCCTTACCGGCCAATCCCGCGCCCAGATCGATCGCCGCATCGACGCCATCTTTGGCTTTATGCACCGGGCCGTCGAGCGCGGCCTTACAACCGAGGGCACGCTGCCCGGTTTCATTCACCTGCAGCGCAAGGCTCCCGGCCTGTTGCGGGCCGCCCGTACCCTCCCGGAGGGCTCCGACAGCTTCCTGGTCTTGCTAAACGCTTACTGCCTGGCAGCCTCCGAAGAAAATGCCGCCGGTCACATCGTCGTCACCGCTCCCACCTCGGGAGCCTCCGGTGTCATTCCCGGCGTCAGCTATCTGCTCAAAAAACACTGCCGCTACAGCGACGAAAAACTGCGCGTGGGGCTCCTCGCCGCCGCTGCCGTCGGCTTTCTGGTCAAGCACAACGCCAGCATCTCCGGCGCAGAGATGGGTTGCATGGGCGAGATCGGCACCGCCTCGGCGATGGCGGCAGCGATGCTCACCCACGCCGCCGGACTCCCCGTCGAGGCGGTGGAGGCCGCCGCTGAGATCGCCATCGAGCACCACCTGGGCATGACCTGCGACCCGATCGGCGGCTACGTGCAGATTCCGTGCATCGAGCGCAACGCCATGGGGGCGGTCAAAGCCTACAACGCCTATCTGCTCGCCGCCGGTAACACCCAGCAGCAAAAGATCTCGCTGGACCGGGTGATCGCGGTGATGCGCGCCACCGGCTACGACATGTCCAAAAAATATAAAGAAACTTCTGAAGCTGGACTGGCCCTCAACAGCACCGAGTGTTAGGCTGCACAGAGCCTGTTTACCGCGATAAATTCATGAGTGCAGTTCCCGATATCGCCCTCAACGACGGTAGAACGATTCCGCAGCTGGGCTTTGGCGTCTTTCAGATTGCCCCGGCGGACACCGCCCAGGCGGTGGGTAGAGCGCTGGAAATCGGCTACCGGCACATCGATACAGCCCAGATGTATCGCAACGAGCAGGGCGTGGGCGAAGCGGTCAAAGCCTCCGGCCTCGATCGGGACGACATCTTTATCACCAGCAAGCTCAGCAACAAGTTTCATCGTCCGGACGATGCCCGGCGGGCCTTCGACGCGACCCTTGCTGCTCTGGGCTTCGACTATGTGGACCTGTTTCTCATTCACTGGCCCCTGCCCACGCTCTACGACGGCGATTACGTCTCGACCTGGAAAGCGCTCGAAGAATTTCACCGCGACGGTCGTGCCCGCTCGATCGGCGTGTCGAACTTTCAGATCGATCACCTGGAGCGGCTGATCGCTGAGACCGAGATCGTACCGGCAGTGAACCAGATCGAGGTCCACCCCTACTTCACCAACGACGCGCTGCGCCACTACGGTCAGGCCCATCACATTGTCACCGAGGCGTGGTCGCCCATCGCCCAGGGCAAAGTGCTGGGCGACCCGACCATCGGCCAGATCGCCCAAAAAGTAGGCAAAACTCCAGCCCAGGTCGTTTTGCGCTGGCACATCCAGCGCGGCGACATTGTCTTTCCCAAGTCGGCCACACCGGCGCGGATGCAGGAGAACTTCGATCTGTTTGACTTTGAACTCGTACCGGCAGACATCGCTGCTATCACTGCCCTCGACCAGGGCGAGCCGGGGCGCACCGGCCCGAACCCTGACAAATTTGCCTGGGTTCCCGCCTGAGCACGAGGCTTTGGAGCTTACTTGGGCGGAGGCACAAGGGGCTTGAGAATGGCGCTTACCAGATCGGCGCTGCCTTTCTGGCGTTCAAGGTGAGGATATTTTTCGCCTTCTTTATAGTCGAGGCGGTAGGTGCGGTAGTACTCCTTGTTGGTCACGAGCAGTTCCAGGGGGGCACTGGCGGTCCTGGTCTGGGCCACCGCCTCGCGCAGCCGCTCCGGCGACCAGGCCCGACCGTTTACAGCGAGGAGCTTCATATCGGGCGCAATTCCGGCATTTGCTGCCGCCTTGCCCGGCACGACATCGATGATCGTGCCCTCCTTGTTATCGACCAGCAGACCGATCGAGTAGGCGAGGTTGGTGAATTTGCCCTCCGTCTCACTTGCCTTAAATAGTTCGGAGCGCTCGGGGGTGTAGACCAGTTTCCAGCCGCCGTTCTCGATGCCGCCCAGCGGAGCGCCCTCGGCGGTCGATTGCAGCCGGGTGCGCAGAAACTGTGCCCAGTCGTAGGGAACGACGGCGTTGAGGGTGGCGACCACCTCCTCGAAGGTGTAGGTCTTGAGTGCCGGTGCGCCGCCCGGCCCGCCGTGGAAGCGGCGGCAAAAGTCGTTGAGCGAGAGCTTGCCGCCACTTTTGGTGCGAATCAGCGTGTCCGCCTCCAGCCAGATCAAAAGCCCCTCCGGGTAGTAGTCCTGGCTGCGGCGCAGGGTAGTCCAGGCGCGGGAGGTGTTGTCGCGCAGGGGCGCGGCGTCGGCGGTGTCCTGCAGGGGCCGCCAGCTCCGGCCAGGGCGGTTGTCCATCGCGGCGGCGGTGAGTGCCAGCCCGTCGCGGGATTCGTCGGGACCGAGCAGGCCGCTGCGACCGGTGAGCACCCAGCCCAGGTACTGGGTCAGCCCCTCGTAGACCCAGAGCAGATCGTCCTTCATCGGCACCAGATAGTCCGGCGTCGCCAGATCCGCCGGGCGGCGGTACTTGCCGTTCCAGGAGTGGGTGTACTCGTGGGGCAGTAGGCCGGCGTTTGCCTTAAAAATGGTGTCGTCTGAGAAGGTCTGCTCGTCGGTGCCGTTTTCGCTCGACTCGTGGTGCTCAAGCCCCCGGCCATCGATCGCATCGCTCAGCGTCCAGAGAAAGTGATAGTCGCGGTAGTGGCGCGCCCCGTAGAGGGCGTAGGCTTCGCTCACCAGCTGCTTATACTGCTCGATGCGCCTGGGTTTGATCGCAAGCGCCTCGGCGCTGTCGGCCACCAGGTCGATCTGGTGGGTGGGATTGACTCCGGCGGGACTCAGTTCGACTTTGCGGTAGTACTGGCCGCTCACCAGCGGCGAATCGATGAGGGTGGTGAGGGTGGCGGGTAAAAAATCGATCGTTCCGTTGGCCTCCTTCGCCACCGGTAGAGCCGTGCCGTAGCGCCAGCCGGACGGCAGCTTCAGACTCGCCGTATAAGTGAGGCTGTCGCTCGGGTTGCCGTCCGGATAGAGGACCAGGGTATTCCAGTCGATCACCGCCAGTTTGTCGGTGGTGGCGGTGCCGTTGCGACCGGCAAGAAAGTCGAAGTTGACCTCCAGTTGCTCGACACCCGCAGGCACGGTGAGATGAAAAGCGTGCATCTCGACGAGATCCCGCCGCCAGGGAATCGTCTGGCCTCCGGCCTTCAGTTTGAGATTGACGAGATTGCGAATCGGCCCCGTGGCAGCGTGGTTGCCCGGAATCCACTTTGGATAGACCAGGGTGGTCTCCCCCGGCGTAACCGGTATCGTCAGGTGGGCGTGGAAGACCTGACGGGCCGCCTCCGTGGCATCGACTTCGAGGATAATCGGGCGACTGGAGGGCTGAGCAAAGCCGGCAGGGGCCATTGCCAGGCCGGCCAGAATCGAAGATAGGATCGATAGTGCAATTTGCCTTGACATAAATTGGGTAGTAGATACAGTAGGTGCGCCGTTTCGAGCCCGACGGTGGGGTTATCGTACCATCCAGGCGGGCGCGCTCACTATCGGGAACGACCGATGCTATACTGCGCCAACGTCCGAAGGAGAGAGCCTACGCAGCACGTTACCCACGGAGCCGTGGCCGCCGGTCATCCGCAGACAGCTGCCGCCGGGATCGAGATTCTGCGCCAGGGGGGCAACGCCTTCGACGCTGCGATCGCAGCGCTGCTTGCTGCCTGTGTGGCCGAGGCAACCCTCACTTCCCTGGGAGGTGCCGGCTTTTTGCTCGCCCACACTGCAACTGGTGAGAGCGTTCTGTTCGATTTTTTCTCCCAGACGCCGGGTGAACGGCGCTCGGAGCGGGAAGTCCACTTTTATCCGGTCGCCGTCGATTTTGGCGACGCCGTGCAGGAATTTCACATCGGTCCTGGCTCGATGGCTGTCCCTGGCACCGTGGCGGGCGTGTTCCATATCCATGGCCGCCTGGGCCGTCTGCCGATGGCAAAAGTTGCGGCCCCGGCGATCGAACTGGCCCGGCGCGGGCTGGAGATCGATCCGTTTCAAAGCTTCTGCCGGGGCATTCTGGAGCCAATCTTGCTCGCCACACCGGGCGCACGCGCCCTGTTTGTCCCGCAGGGCCACTTGCAAAAACCGGGGGAACCCTGGGCTGCTCCTGAGCTGGCCGATACGCTCGATTGGCTGGTGGCTGAGGGACCGGATGTCTTTTATCGCGGCGAGATCGCCCATCGCCTCGTCGCCGATAGCGAGCGGCTGGGGGGCCATCTGACGGCAAAGGACTTACGGACCTACCGCGTCATCGAGCGCGAACCGCTGCGCTGGCCCTATCGGGACCGCTCGCTGTTGACCAATCCGGCTCCGAGTGCGGGCGGCACGCTTATCTGCTTTGCGCTGCAACTGTTGTCCCACTTCGATATCGGCACCCTGCGCTTCGGCACAGCGGCCCATCTTGAGCTACTCACCGAAGTGATGCGCCTCACCGACGAAGCTCGCCGCGCCGACTTCAAACGCCAGGACAACACCTTTCTCTCGCCTGTGGTTCTCGACAGGTACGGCTCTCGCCTGCGCCGGCATTGGGGAAGCACGACCCATATCAGCGTCCTCGACGCCGAGGGCAACGCAGCGAGCGTCACCAGCACCAACGGCGAGGGTTCCGCCTACGTCATACCCGGCACGGGGATCATGATCAACAACATGCTGGGCGAAGAAGATCTCCATCCCGAAGGCTTCGATCAGTGGCCCGTGGGCAGGCGCATCGCCTCAATGATGGCCCCCTCGATTGTCCTGCGCGACGGAGAGCCTGAGATCGTGCTTGGCTCCGGCGGTTCCAAACGCATCCGCACCGCCCTTTTGCAGGTGCTCGCCAACTTGATCGATTTCCAGATGCCCCTTGCCCAGGCGATTGCCAGCCCCCGCATCCACTGGGAAAACCACATCCTGCACCTGGAGCCAGACCTCCAGCCCCCGCTCCATCTCGAAGACAGCTCAGCCGTCCTCTGGCGGGAGCAAAATTTTTATTTTGGCGGCGTTCACACCGTCCGCCGCACGGGGCAGGGATTGGAAGCGGAGGGTGACCATCGGCGCAGCGGCACAGCTCTACTTCTGTAGCAGGAAAAATTCTAAAAGATGTCTGTTCTATTCATCTCCGAAACAGCATTTCTGGCCCATCTCAGAGCGGGCGGGGTGGGTGTTCTTCCCACCGACACCGTGCCCGGCCTGGTCTGTCTGCCGCAGTACGCCGATGGGATCTACGCGCTTAAGGGCCGCGACGAGAACAAACCTCTGATCCTGCTCGGCGCGGAGACCGCCGATCTCAAACCCTTTACCAACGGCTGGCTGCCGGAGTGGGCGGCGCTGACAGCGCGGGGCTGGCCCGGCCCCCTCACCCTGGCGCTGCCCGCCAGCGACCGAGTGCTGCCCCAACTGCACCGCAATCAACAGACGATCGGCCTGCGCGTACCGGCCCACGCCGCAACCCGTGCCCTGCTTGCCCTGAGCGGTCCTCTCGCTTCGACGAGCGCCAATCGCTCCGGTGAACCGGCCCTGCTGGAGCCAGAGGCGATCCGGGCCACCTTTGCCCACATCCCCTTGCTTGTCGGAGATTACTCCAGCAGTGGCATCGCATCTACGGTCGTGCGCTGGCAAATAGATGGCTGGCAGGTGCTGCGCCAGGGAAATTTCTGGCTTGAAGCCGACGGCGCTAGGGGTGCTGACGAGAGATGAACTTTTCGTACTCCGCCTGGCTCTGGTAAAGCAGGTTGTGACAGAGATTGTTTGTGTCGAGAGCGTTGGGGAGTAGCTTGCGAGCCTGCAGAGCCATGTGTAGCTGCAGATGGGCTACATAACCGCCAATTTCGCCGGTGGGCTCGCTCAACGCATCTGGATGCAAGGGTGTACTCAAAGGATTCTCCTAACTCCGACGGCCAACTGCATGTGTGCCCAAGTTACCATGCACTGTTAAAGAGGATAAGGGAGCGTAACACTCCTTAACGACTCGATCTTAGCCTCACACTTGAACTGGCATTTCGCACCGCTATGGCCCCTGCCTGGAACTTCAGAAGCGCTTTTATCAGCCTTGAACCCGAGGTCCGCGCCCGGCTGGGCGAATACGCAGCCGGGGTGCTGGCCGCTCGCGGTATCCGTGATCCCCATGCTATCACCGCCTTTTTGAAACCCCAACCCTGCCCACCGCTGGATACGATCAACTGGCCGCAGCTTGACGCGGCCACCGAAAGAATCGTCACTGCAATCGCCGAGAACAAAAAACTACTTTTGACCTGTGACCGGCGCTTTGAGAGCCTGGTTGCAGCAGCACTGCTGCTCGATGCTCTGACTGCCGCCGGCGCGGACAGTCACTTTGTCCGCGACCCTCAACAGTTCGTAAACCAGGAACACATTGCTTCTCAAAGTGGGCCGACAGCCCTGGAGATCCGTATCGGGGGCGTTGCAGACACGATCTCTGGCGCGATCGTCCTGGAGGCGTGCCTCGGCCCGCTGGCGGATGCGGACGCCAATCTATTGCTCAATCCGCTGCAACTGGAAGCATCTGTGCTCTGGCGGCACCTGCCGGAGGTGGGTCTGGCCTGGCTGCTCGCCGCCTCCGTGCTCACCCGCCTCGGTCGCTCCCAGGCGATAGCGAGCCAGTGGGTGGATCTGGTGCTGGCCGGTTGTGTCGCTGGGCTGGCCTCGCTTGAACACTGCCGGAATTTCGTGCTGGCCGGGCTGGCCCAGCCGGGCAGCGTGCGCCGTTCACCGCTGGATAATCTAATCGAGCGCTATCGGGGACAGCTTTTTAAGATCGCTTTTCCACTGGACGCTTTGAGCTATCTGGACGATCCGGCTGAGGCGGTGCAGTGGCTTTTAGGAGAGCCGTCGGTGGCCTGCTGCGAAGCCTTTGAGCGCCACCGGCTGGAGCACCAGCGGCAGATCGAAGCGGTTCTTCAGCAGGCGACGGCCCTCATCGAGCAGTTGGATCCGGCAGGGCGGCGCGAGCTGGTGCTCAGCCATCCCCGCTGGCCTTACCCGGTACTGCGGCTGGCGGCGGCGCGCCTCGCCGGCCGTTACCGCTGCCCGGTGGTGCTCATCACCTGTCCGGAGGAGTCGTCCCTTGCCTGCGGTTACGGCTACGCCCAGGACGTCGATCTGATCGCTGTCTTTGAAACCCTTGCTCCCTTGCTGGTGAGGGCGGGGGGCCAACCGGGGAGTGTGCGCTTCAGCTGCAAGAAAGAACACCTGGCGAGCCTGTGCCGGGCGCTGACACAGCAGTTGCAGCGCTGCACCGCTCCTGATCGCGATCACAACAGCGCTGCGATCGTGCTCGATGCGGAGACGATTCTTGATCTGCCGGCAGAACTCGATCGCCTCTTTCGCGAGGTCGAGCGACTAGCGCCCTTTGGTCCAGGCCAGCCCCGGCCCCTGGTCGCGCTGCGCAACTTTCGGCCCCAGTGGAGCCTGTCGCGCGACGGTCGCCACCTCGACTGCAAACTGGGAGCGCGCACGCTGAGGTGGCCTGACGGCGGCGATCAGCGCCATCGCTGGCAGCAGGAGCACCTGGTCGATCTCGTCTTTGAGCTGGAACCGTGGGAGGCGACGCTCTGGTGGGGCTGGATTCATCACCTGCAACCAGCTGAGCAGCGCACCACAATCGAGGAGGAGACAAGCAGCCGCCGGTCGGTGCAGATCGAGGACTTTCGCCGCCTGGAGGCCAGCTTCTCGGAGTCGCTGCCTGCTCTGGTGCTGCGCCGCTGGCCCTGCTCAGCTGCGGAACTGGCGTCCCAACTGCAGCAAAGCCCCTGGCCAACGGTCGTTCTAGCCGGTCGCAGCGACGACTGGTCTCGATCGCGCGGCTGGATTGTCGAGCTGTCCCGCCGCTGGCAGGCGGGGATGCGCGATCGCGAGGCACTCGAACTGGCAGGATTGCCGGGGCCGCTGTTGGAGCGGATTCTCGATTGGGCCGCCGCCGGTGGCGATCTCGTTCAGGGGGCGACCGCCATCTTGCAGGAGGCACGCGCCTTTCAGCACTGGCTGGACACTGCCCCAGCCGCTGAGATTGGCAGCCTGTGCGACCGACTTTTAAGCGGCGATGATTGAATCGGTGATTGGCTGGCCCCGAGGGGGACTTACCGCCGCCTGTCTGGCACACTACCGGCAGCTTCTGGCAGCAGGCGTTCTTGCGGATCGGATCGTCTGGATCGCTCCTAACCAGACCCAGGCCGCCCAGACCATCGTCCAACTCGAAGCGCAGCTGGAAGGACTCGCCGGGCCATTGCGCGTCGAGACGTTTTATAGCTTTGCCAACCGGATGCTGGCTGAGTTCTGGGGCGAAGTTCTGGAGCAGGAGCCAGAATTGCCGGCGAGCTTCGAGCCGCCCATCCTCGATCAGGCCCAGATGCGCTACTGTGTCGAGCGCGCCTGCAGCCTCTGCCCGGATCACGGAGCCCTCTTCGAGGCGTGCGGCCTCAGCGACGAACGCCTCTGGGATCAAATAGCGAGCGCCGCCTGGGTGGCGAGCACTGCCGGGATTGCCATCGAGGCGATCGGTAACCGCCTGCGCAGTGCCTGGCCCGATGGGGAGGACGAGCAGCGTCTGGCGCGACTTGCTGCCATCAGCTGCTGCGGGCGGCGCACCCGGCAGGTTGTCCTGGGAGCGGGTGCCCTCGACGCTGGTCTGGTCGTCGAACTGTTTGGCCGGGTGATCAACGATCTGGAGGCGTTCTGGCAGGATTTTGATCACCTGATTATCGATCGCATCGAGGACAGCAGCGCCGTCGCCCTGGAATTTTATCGGCGCTCCGACGAGCGCCAGAAAGCACTGTTTGTCGCCTATACCGTCGGTAGCGGCGTCGGACTCTATACGGCCCTCCCCCGCAGTGCCGCCCAGTTTGTGGCCCGGCGGAGCCATTTTCGCTATCTACCGGCACCAGCGGACGCCAAGCAGCAGGCGATGCGCCGGCTGGCAGACCGCATCGCCCGCCAGATCGACCCGCAGTTTAAAAACCCGCTACCGGTGCAGGAACTGGCCTCTGCGGCCCTGCCGGTGCTTATCGAGGCACAGACTACTGTCGAAGCAGCGGAGGCGATGGCCGGGACCATCCAGCAACTGCTCAAACAGAACGTGCCCCCCGACCGCCTGGCGATCGTTGCACCGCTTACGGACATGGGGCTGGTGAGCGTTCTTGAAGCGGCCCTGGATGTGCCTGTACAGGTGCCGCGCAGCCACACTGCTCTGGTCCGCCACCCGCTGGTGCGGGCTCTGCTCAGTGCCCTCGAACTGGCTCACCCGGAGTGGGGGCTTTTTCCGAGCTTTGGTGAAGCCCGCCTGATGCTCGGTCTGCTCCTCGGCCTCGATCCGGTGCGCGCCGAGTTGCTGGCTGCCGACGGCCTCGACCCGGTGGGCCGCTGTTTGCGGGGGCGCGATGCGGTGCGCTATCCCGAGCGCATCGGCTTTGCTGCGCTCGATCGCTATCAAAACCTTGTAGACTGGCTCGACCTCTACCAGCAGGGCTCAGCTCTGCCGCCGGACCATCTCTGGAGCACATTCGCTTCCGATTTACTGTCTGAGGTGCTCACAGAACCCGCCGACTGGCAGCTCCTTCAAGAACTGATCGCCATCGTCCGCCGCTTCCGCCGGACATTCTGCCAGATTCAGCCGCGTGTCCTCCTCCACCTGCTGCGCTCAGGCCAGGTGACCCGGCCCAGCCAGCGCCTTGCCCCCGGCAGGCTCGTGCTCTCCACCCCGCTCACCTTCATCAACCAGGGTCTGGCCGCCGATTACCAGTTCTGGTTCGACATCACCTCCGAGCGCTGGTCGCGCTCAAGCTGGCGCGGGCTCTACAACCACCGCGTCCTCACCCCAGAGTGGGACGGCACACCCTACGGAGCTGCACACGACCGCGAGGACCGGGCCTTTCGCCTCTCGCGCACCCTGTTCAGCCTCTGCTGCCGCACCAGCGCAGGGCTGTATCTGGTGCGCTCCAGCCTCGGGGCGCGCGGCGAAGCGAATACCGGCCTGCTCGATCAGCAGATCCTTACAGCAGCCCGCCCGTAGCGATCAAGGCGTACTGTTGGCCGCCGGAGGGCTCGGGGCGGTTGTACTGGCGCAGTAGTCGGTCTGGGCCACCGCCAATAGTGCTGCCTTTGTCGCCGCCGCCGCGTTGCGGTCAGCAAACCCCGCCTGCACAGCCCCGGCAGAAACCTTCTCGACGATCTGCTGGTCGCTGTTGCCCCGGCTTTTGAGCCGACAGACGATCCGCCCCAGACTCAAAAGCTGCCTGTCGCGATCCGCCGCCGGTCCTGTCGGAACCTTTTGTTTTTTGAGCAACTGTTCGATGGTCTTAAGATAGCGAACCTGGGCGGCTGCTGTATCCGCATCGGCTGTTCCTTCCTGGGCACAGACCGGCAGCGAAGCGAATAGAGCAGCAGCAACGAGCAGAGGGAGCAGCAAATTTTTCATGGGGCCATTGGTCGGTTTCTTACCCTTATATGGCATACTTCCTGTTCTGCGCTACCTGGCATACTCCCAGCGAGCCTTTAAGCCGAAGTTGTCCACCCATCAGGAAGCTGGCCTACTTCTTCCAGTAAAAAGTCGCCATATACCCATATATGAGCGCTATCGTAGAGAGCGGAAATGCCAGATTTTCGAGCACCAACTTTATTCCAGGGTTGAAGATCGGAGTCTAACCCTGATCTGTCAAACTGGGTACAATGATCGCTGCAAGCCTCTTGCTGGAGGGATTTGCGGTCATGACCACTCCAAGGAAACCTAATAGCACTGTCCCTTTCGTAGATCAATACTGTTCCACTTACCAACACCTGTTTGCAGACGTCCGAACTTTTGAATGCTTCAAAAGCTTGCAACTCGGGTTAGTTTCCGAGGTCAAACGCAAAACTCTGCCCGCGATAGCCAGAGCAGTGGGCGCAGACGCTCAGGCTTTTCATCACTTTTTGGTCCACTCTCCCTGGTCGGTTGAATGCTTTAGAGAACAACGAATTGCACTGACCAAGCAAGCACTGAACGGACGCTCTATCACCGTTTGCATTGACGAAACTGGCGACAAGAAAAAGGGAAAGAAGACCGACTATGTCTCCCGACAATACATCGGCAATGTCGGCAAAATAGATAACGGCATTGTTTCCGTTCATGCCTTCGGTTTGCTGGGGAATATCACCTTTCCATTGCTATTCAGGGTTTTCAAACCCGAGTGCCGTCTTGCTAAAAACGAACAGCACAAGAGTAAACCCAAAATCGCTGCTGATTTGATTGATGAGTTATGTGAGCAGGGGTTCAATATTGGTCTGGTAGTAGCGGACAGCCACTATGGAGAAAGTAGCGATTTTATCAACACTTTGTGGAAACACCGACTGCACTATGTCGTTGCTATCCGCTCCAATCACGGGGTGTGGATGCTCAAGGGTTGGGTTGTTCGTCGCAATCGCTGGAAAAGCTTCGAGCGTCAATTCAGTAATGGCAAGACAGAAACACGCTACATCCGCGAGATTATTTTTGGCAAACGCAAGGCAACGCGATACTACGAGATCACGACGGATATCGAGAAACAGCCCGAGGAAAGTACCTGGTATATCATGACCAATCTGCCTGGAAAAATTGAAAAGACGGTAGGCAATTTGTTTGGAGATAGAACCTGGGTCGAGTACGGTTTTCGTCAGGTGAAAGCGGAACTAGGCTGGACGGACTACAAGTTGACAGCTTACCGAGGCATCGAGAAGTGGTGGGAGATGGTGTGCAGTGCCTACTTAATGGTGAGTATGCAAACAACGACGATGGGAGAAGAATCAGAGGAAGAGGTTCCTGACAAAGCAAGCGAGAGTCAGCGTTATCCTGCAATGTACACCACCCATAAGTGGTGGGATGAAAAACAAGGATGGAAGGCGATTTTGAACAACATGCGACTGATGATTCAGCCATTCGTTTGCTTGAGTTTATTATTGCCGTGGCTAGAGGTGACCCAGTTGAATGACCTTGGAAAAGTACTCCAGAATCTAATAGACAAAGTCAATGGTTTTGCAGTCTTCCTCCGACTTTGACAGATTAGGGCTAATTCACAAAACCCAAACCAGGAGTGCCCCTCTCGCCTTAACTCCTCGGATTTCACGAGCACAGCTGCTAGAATAGCCAGATCATAAGGTTTGAGAGAAAGATCCATTGCGCCAATTGTTATCTGACGCTCCAGCATTGGTTCTGAGAGCGGAAAGATATTGAGAGCAGAGTTCCGTGTTAAGTAAGCTAGCCGCTCTGAAACTTTCTTCAATTCGTTCTCAACGAGCATATCAAATTGCTCGAATATCCGAAACGCCGCATCCGAATCCGCCCTACTAATTCGGCGCTCATCCCTTGCCCATTTGACAAATTTGCGGAAGTCCTCCGAACGGGAGCGTGGAGCGAAGCGTCGTGGTATCGTTTCACGTGCCTCCGCCAGGCATATTGCAGGAATACATAATATAAACTCACCGGTAGTAGCACGGGAGAGGAGCTGAACAGCTTCTGGGCTCTGCAGATGGGCAGGGGCAACAACATCGACCACCCAATTGGTTTCAACAAAGACTGCCCGAGGTTTCACCTCCCGGATCTACTCCATCTAGGACCAGCAGATCTGATGTCGCCTAGCCGAAGCAAATTAATAATTGATTCACTGAAAAGCTTTCTCAGATCATGGGGCAGATTTTCTACATTGGAGGAAAGTTTTAATTCTTCGAGCCAGCGCTGAACACGCACTTCAAACTCGTATTCCCCTTTCCATCGTTCATCCACAGGCGGCAGCAAAGAATCTGGCAGTTTTGCCTCACCAACAATATCAACAGACTCACCATTTGACTTTTCTAAAGAGTCGCGAAGAAGAATAATCCGTTGGCCAAACACAATGAGTCCAATTGAGCAACCGATAGAAGCCATAAGGTGTTTGAATTGATCGATAGCATTCTGATTGTGCAGGTCACTGTCGCTGAGCTTTACCTCAACAACTATTAGATACTCCCCGTCTGGGCTGACTACGATAATATCTGGCCGGGCTGTTTTCATGATCGTGTTGTAGTTTTGTCTGATAACGTTGAGGACAATCTGGTACCGGAGCATCTGGAACAGAGGTGTCCAACTTTCTTCAAGAATAGCAAAAATCAGAAGTCATCCTACAGACTGTTTTTTGGATGAAAATATGCTCAATCGCACAGCAAAATGAGTTTTCCGTAGCGCTCGCCCGACTCGGCGTAGCGGTGGGCATCGGCGGCCTCAGCCAAAGGAAAGGTCCGATCGACAGTTACCGTCAGTTTGCCGGCGGCGATCCAGTCGGCCAGTTGTTCAAAAATGGCGTAGCGCTTTGCCGGAGCGAGCTGGCCCGCGTTGACGCCAAGAAGAAACTGCTCGCGGGAAAGAAAAGCCACAGCATCGACGCTGAAACTGTTACCGCGCACGATGCCGATCGACAACAGGCGGCCCCGACTGGCCAGGCAGTTGAGGCCCTGCTGAATCGAATCGCCCCCAACGGCGTCGAGGACGAGTTCGACCCCCTGCCCACCGCTCCAGGCCAGAATTTCTTTGGTCACATCCTGGGTGTGGTAATCGACGCACACCTGTGCTCCCTGGGAAACAGCGCGGGCGCACTTGGCCGCACCGCCGCTGGTGGCGGCCACCCGCGCTCCTGAACTGACGGCGATCTCCAGGACCGCTCCGGCGACCCCGCCGCCTGCTCCCGGAATCAAAAGCGTCTGCTCCGGCTGCAGTTGGGCGCGTTCGATGAGGGCGTACCAGGCAGTCAGGTAGGTCATTCCCAGGCAGGCGGCGATCGTGAGATCAAGACCGGCGGGCACAGCAAAGACTTCCGTCTCCGAGAGGCAGACGTGGGTAGAATAGCCCCCAGGACCGCCGTTACCCAGAGTTGTCCCGAGTACCACCACCGGTGTGCCGATTGCCAGATCGGTGCGGGAACCGCCGCCGTAGGCTTCGACGTGGCCGCTGCATTCCATGCCGGGGATGCGTGGCAGGGGCACATCCGCAAAGTCGCCCCGGCGCGAGAGAATATCGTAGTGGTTGATCGAGGCGGCGTGAACGCGCACCAGCACCTCCCCAGAGGCGGGCACCGGGGTCGGCAGATCTTCGAGCACGAGTACTTCCGGTCCACCGAAGCGTGCCTGTCGAATCGCCTGCATCTTTCTTCCTTCCGCCCTACTGCCGATGGACTTTTTCACTGTGCGCCGCTGCCAGTCAAGGGTCCAGTCTAGATAGAACAGATAACCATGGAACTTTGCCCCAACAATTCGATCAAGAAGATCTCTGCGCAGCGAGACAAAAGCGAATGCGTTCTATTGCAGCTGGGCAGAGTCGATTATCAGACAGCTCTCACCTGGCAAAAGCAGCTACTGGCGGGCCGTAGCGCGGAGCGCGAGCAGCTCGATGTACTGATGTTGCTGGAGCATCCACCGGTCTATACCTACCACCGGCCCGCCGACTGCGATCAGATCCTGCAGGATCTGGGGGGGGTGCCGCTCTATCAAGTCGAGCGCGGCGGCCAGATCACCTACCACGGCCCTGGCCAGCTGGTGGGCTATCCGATATTGGATCTGAGGCAGCACCGCCAGGATCTGCACTGGTACCTGCGCCAGCTCGAACAGGTGCTCATCGATGCGCTCGTCCACTTTGGGGTGCCGGCCAAAAGACAGGCAGGCTATACCGGCGTCTGGGCGGGCGAATATAAACTGGCAGCCATCGGTGTCAAAGTCTCGCGCTGGGTGACGATGCAGGGCTTTGCCCTCAACGTCGATCCGGACTTGAGTGCATTCGAGCGGATTGTGCCCTGCGGGCTCACCCGGCCCGTCGGCTCGCTGGCGCAGTTTTGTCCAGGAATCGGCGTCGAGGAGGTACTGCCGGTGGTGGCAGCCTGCTTCGGGCGCGTCTTCGATCGCGAGATGATTGCCGGTGGCAGGCAACTGCTACTCAGTTGACCTGGGCAGCGCGACCGTTGAAGAGGGCATCGACTTCGAGCACCCGCGCCGTCCGCGCATCGATGACGACTGTCTTGCAGTCGAGGGCAACGGCGTAGGCAAGAACTGGCTGTTCGCTGCGGGCATAGACGATGAGCTTGGTCTGGGCCTCCCCTTCCTCGGCGCGGAGGGTGGAGCGGGCGACGCGCTCAGCTTCCTCGCGGGCAATGGCAGGATGGGTATCCACCCGTACATTTGGCTTGAGTTCGCTGGTGAGCGCCTGGAGCCGACCGTTGCTCACGCTCACCGTCAAAGAAGAACCGAACACCTCCAGCCCTTCGTAGGTCTGCTGGAACTGGTAGAAGGCGATCCCATCGCCGAAGGTCAACTTGGTGAAGCGCAGTCCGGCGAGCACCCTGGGATCGGAGAACAGGGCGCGGTATTTTTCGATCGTGGTCTTGATCATCTCTGGCCCCTGGGCTGGGCCGAGATCGCCCGAGATGCGCCGCAACTCGCCGCTGATATCGTCGAAGCGGACCTGGATCATCGCAAGGGCCGGTCGGGGAACGGCACAAAATCCGATAAGCGTCAACAATGCCCCTGCTGCAAAGCTCCGCCAAGATCTGCCTGTCCGCATTGCTCCGCCACTCCTGCCGATGTTTTGCCTGAGATTTCTTTATACTAAAATACCCTGCCTGGCCCGCAAATAGCGCAATCCGTATGCTCTCCTTCTTATACATTGATCCAGGATCAAGAATCGGCGAAAATGGTAACAAGAAGTTAACGATTGCAGCGAGTTTGAAACGGCGTGGCTAGTTCCGGTTTTCTAGATCTTCGAAATTTGCGCCGCTACGACCCCCAGGCTATCGATGCCTACTACCGTCGGCATCTGTTCATTGCCATCGGGCGCGCCATCTCCGTACTGCTGGCCTTTGCCGGTTTTGGCCTGCAACTGTGGTGGGATGGAGTGCGGGGGTGTGTCGAACGCAACCGCCTCAGGCGGGCGGCCCAACTGCGCCAGCTCCTGACCGACCTTGGCCCCGGCAGCATCAAGATTGGCCAGGCCCTCTCGACGCGGCCCGACCTGCTGCCCAAGGACTACATGGAGGAGTTGACGCGGCTGCAGGACCAGTTGCCGCCCTTCGACAACACCGTTGCCTTCGAGTGCATCCGCCGTGAACTGGGCCGACCGGCGCAGGAAGTTTTTGAGCGCATCGACCCGACGCCGGTTGCAGCCGCTTCTTTGGGCCAGGTCTACCGTGCCCAACTGCGCACCGGCGAACGGGTAGCCGTCAAGGTCCAGCGGCCCCACCTCGTCGAGAAGCTATCGCTCGATCTGGCGCTGCTGCGCTGGTTCTGTGCCCACTTTGCGGGTCTTTTGCCGCTCAACCTCGGCCACGACCTGGCAAGTATCGTCGATGAATTCGGCTCCAAGCTCTTCGAGGAGATCGACTACGAGAACGAGGCGACCAACGCCGAGCGCTTCGCCCGCTACTTCGAGAACGATCCGAACGTCTACATTCCGTGCATCTACCGCGAGTACAGCAGCCGCAAGGTGCTCACCATCGAGTGGATCGATGGCATCAAGCTCACCGACACCACCGCAATCAAAGCGGCGGGCCTCGACATCGATTCACTCATCCGTATCGGGGTCGAGTCGGGCCTCAGGCAACTGCTCGAGTACGGCTTCTTCCACGCTGACCCCCACCCTGGCAATCTCTTTGCTCTGCGCGACGGGCGGATGGCCTACATCGACTTTGGCATGATGGACCAGTTGTCGGAGGAGACGAAGGAGACCCTCGTCGATGCGCTGGTGCATCTGATCAACCGCGAGTACGTCGCCCTGTCCGGGGACTTCGTGCGCCTCGGGTTTCTCGCCCCCGGCACCGACCTTGAGCCGATCGTGCCTGCGATCGAGGAGGTGACAGGCGACATCATGGGCCAGAAGGTGGTCGATTTTAACTTCAAGACGATCACCGACCGCTTTTCAGATCTGGTCTACGAGTTTCCGTTTCGGGTGCCCGCCCAGTTTGCCCTGATTATCCGCTCGCTGATTACGCAAGAAGGCATCGCCCTCTCCCTCTCGCCCAACTTCAAAATCGTCGAGGTGGCCTACCCCTACGTCGCCCGCCGCCTTTTAACGGGTGAATCGCCCCGATTGCGCCAGCGCCTCTTAGAAGTGCTCTTCAAAGGGGGCCGCTTTCAGTGGCACCGGCTTGAAAATCTCCTGCAAATCGCCGGTACCGGCGGCAACTTCGATCTGTTGCCCGCTGCCCGCCTTGGCCTCGAATCGCTCCTTTCAGCCGACGGCGCTTACCTGCGCGAACGGCTGATCCTGGCTGTCACCGAAGACGATCGCCTCCATACCAGAGAGATCGGTCGGCTCTGGAATCTGGTCCGTCCCGCCATCCAACCGCGCAAGATAGTTGATACGGCTCTATCCAGCCTGCGCGAACGACTGGCCGCCGGTTCCACCCGCCCGGCCCTGCAGGATTGAACGCAGGATTCACCTGAGCCGTTTTGCCGGTTCTGTGCGCTATTTCGACAGGAAGCCAACAGCTTTCTACTTGACCCCCCGATTGGCCAGAGGGCGGCAGAGCGCTGCCCTCTTATTTATGCTCGAAAGCGGGCGGGCGGGACTTCTATAATTGTTTTGACGCTTGGTTTTCGCTGCCTGAGACTGAGCTTCTGTGAGGAGGCAAGATAATGCAGGGTTTGCTGGCGTATGCGGTCGGAACCTTTCTGGCTCTGTTGCCGATTGCCAATCCGATCGGAGCGGTGCCTGTTTTTTATAGTCTGACCGGCGGCGACCCTCCGGATTATCGGCTGCAGCAGGCGCGGATGACAGCGATCAACGTGCTCTGGGTGCTGGCGCTCTTTTTGATCGCAGGCAAGGTGATCTTGTCGTTCTTTGGCATCTCCCTGGCCGTCCTTCGGGTAGCGGGCGGCCTTTTGGTGGGCCACACCGCCTGGGAGATGGTGACGGCTCGACCGCGACTGACGGTCCCCGAAAACGAAGAAGCGGCAGATAAAGACGACATTTCTTTTACACCGATGGCGGTACCGATGCTGAGCGGGCCGGGGGCAATCGGAGTTGTGATTGGCCTGGCAGCAAAGGCGACGGGCGTCTTTGACTACATTGGCTGCCTGGTGGGCATCGTGCTCCTCAGCGCCGTCACCTATCTCAGCCTCGTCGTGGGCGAACCGCTCATCAAGGCCCTGGGCAAAACCGGCGTCGGTGCCCTCAACCGCGTGCTCGGCTTTTTAATTCTGGCTATCGCTGTCCAATTTGTCGCCGATGGCACCCTGCAATTCGTCCACGAATCAGGGCTTATCAAGTAGAGCGAGCGTCCACTGGGGGCAGATTTTCAAAGCCGCATCTTGGCCAGGTTGGCGACAAACCTGTCCATCGTGGAGTTGAGCGGATAGGCGCTGTCCCAGCCGGGACTGCACTCACCTAGAATCGTCGTCACCCGCCGGTAGTGGTCGGGGTAGCGGGCCTGGTCGCACACGGCGGACCAGGGCGCTTTGACCACTGGCCAGAACATCGGTTTTCCCTCATTCAAAAGACTCGGTACCGAGATGATCGTCGGATCGCCGGGGCTGTCGTAACCGGCGCACAGCGGATCGAGGTTGGCGTTGTTCCAGCAGTTGGTCGTGCCCGGCTGGTTGGCTGTCGCGATCTGCGAGCGCCACTGGCTCATGGTCTCGACGCCCTGGGTGGTCGCTTCGACGTTGGCATCGCGGGTGACGCCGACGGTGGTGGTGGCGACCACCCCTCCCAGAACGGCGAGGGCGGCGAGCACGATCACCATCTCAAAGAGGGTAAAGCCGCGAGTGTTGCGGCGCTGGAGCTGAAAATATCGGGTACGCATCATCTTGAAAGTTCCCTGGAAGTGCGAGTCAAAAAAGTCAGCTCGACCCGCAGTTGCACGGCACTGTCGTTGCCCTGGGGACTGGTCAGCTCGTAGGAGCGCAGGGCCACACTGCCCCGGCTGCGCTCGTGCAGGTTGTCCAGGCCAGTAAGAAAGCTCCAGATTGCCGTTTCACTGCCACTGGTGCTCAAGGTGCAGAGCAGATCGGCGGCGCTGCGGCGCTCGCGGCGGAACTGGGCCTGTACGGTGAGGCCGTAGCGGCCAGCAAGGCGGGTGAGTAGCTGCAGCGCCTGCACCTGGCTGGTCAGCCGCAGTCCTTCTAGCTGGACAAGTTGCCCCTGCACCTGCACCAGTCGCGAGCGGAGCGCCTCAGCACTCAGACCCGCGTCCTCGGCAAGGGTGGTTTCTTGCTCGGTGGCTGTCTGGACCTGCTGGCGGAAGTAGCTGCTGAGCAAAACGGCGAACAGACCGCTTACCAGCAGCAACCAGCCCACCCAGCGGTACAGGGCCGGTCGCCTGCCGGTGCTAGCCCTTGCGCTCGCTTTGAAGTCGGCTGCCAAGGTCGATTTCGATGGGGATAGAGACCTGATCACGGGTGCTCACTCCAAAATTGAGGTCGCCCAATTTGCCCAGCCGCTCAAAGCGGGCGAGCGACTGCAGCACGGCGAGGGGGCTGCCGGAGAGGGTCAGGCTGAGCTTGCTGCGGTCGGCAAGTTTGAGCTGCTGGATACGGGTACCTTCGCCCAGATTGCGGCGCAATAGACCGGCAAGAAGCCCACTCGGGATGTGCTTTGCGCCCGCTCTCGCAAATTCCTGGCTCTGCTGGGCATAGCGGGCCTTGACCGAGCGCAGTTCGTCCTTGATGGGCAGCAACTCTGCCTGCAGTAGCCCTGGCCCGTAGCGATCGAGGGCGATCTGGATCTGCCACCACTGGGTGGCACTCCAGCCCCACAGCCCGACGCCGACGAGCGAGAGCAAGACAGTGAGCTGCCGGGCGGTGAGGGCCACCAGGGGCAGGGCGAGCTTGCGGTGGGTGCCCAGCTCTAAGAGCGAGGCGAGGGCACCGGGATTGGCTGCCAGAGGAATCGCCAGCGAGGCGAGTTTGGCGTCGCCGCTCGCCGGAAGGGGCCGGTTGCCCAGGTAGTAGACCGGTTCGCTGTCGTCGGTCGTCAGCAACTCCACCGCCCGCGCCAGGCTGCCGGCACTGCGAGAGGCGAGGGCGTTCTGGCGCTCGAGGCCGTCGTCGCCGATGCGGGCAACCTCGATATAGGTCTGTGCAGTCGTGGACAGATCGACGATCGTGACGAAGGGCGGCAATCTGCGGGTCTTGCGCACCACCGCCCGCATGGCGGCGAGCATCAGCGGGTAGGCAAACTCCGCTCCCCGTGCGCGGGGCCTGGCCGCCTGCCACTGGACGTTGACAGGGCCGACTGCATCCTTGCGCCAGGAACCGCCCTGATCGAGCGCTTCGGTTTCGGGCATCTCCCACTGGGAGGTGGCCAGGTAACAGGCACCTCCCAGCTGGAAGCCAGTCACTTCATCTTCTAAGACAAGCAGTGCCATCGGTCTTACGGAGCGATATAGAAGGGCGAGGCTGTCCCACCAGTGTTGGCCGGGGTCGGATACTGCCCTTCACCAAAACCAGCCGTCGGTAGATTGGCGGGGCACTGTCCATCCGGCGATGACAGACCGAGGGCAGCGGAGACACGGTTTTTGAGATTGCCGGGAACGTTGGCGTTGGCGCACAGAGCAGCCAGGGACACCTGGAGGTTTTGAGGTCGGAAGTTATCGCCGAGAATCTTCTTGAGATCCTGTACCTGCTGGTCTTCTGGCTTCTGGATGGTATTGAAGTTGTCAAAGTCGGTCTGCACACCCTTGGCAAGCACAGTGTCTCCCCAGAGGCGCATCTTCTCAAGCACCGAGACGCTCGCCTCCGCCTTTGAGTCACTGCTGAGATTCGAGAGAGTAAAAAACGAGGCGAGGGCCAGAAAGATCAACACGATCATGGCGATGGTCAGCTCGATTACTGTTACACCGCGTCGATTGCGCCTGCGAACTTTTAGCTGCAGCATGGCGATTTCCTCACAAAGAATTTATTGCAGTTTGGGCAGCACGACGGAGAACTGGACGATGAACGCTTCGAGGAAGATGACCGTCGCCGCGATCGGCAGGTAACCGAGTGCCTCAAAGAACAGGGCCGTGCTGCCTGCTCCTTTGAGGGTCTGGTCGGCCAGGGCTTCTCGACGGGCTTCGATGGCTCCCAGGCGCGCCTGGGGGTCCATCGTTTCGAGAGTGGTCAAAAAGGCGCGCATCTCGGGACGAATGCGCTGGTGGGACAGGCCGCGCCGGAGAAAGGAACGGACGCTGTTACCTTCGATCTGCATGTGACGGCCAATGCCGGCGAGGGCGGTGCCCAGAAAGGGACCGGCGACGTTGGCGGCCCGCTCCAGGCTTTCACCGAAGAGGGTGCCCGAGCGCAACAGCACCTGCAGTGCGCCCAAAAAGCTCAACCAGCGCAGGTCGATCAGCACCTGCAAGGCAGAAATCCGGGCGGAGGCGTTCTCAAAAAATGCGAGGACGCGGGGCTGCTTGAACCCCCAGAGGCTGCCCACCAGCAGACCGGCGATGAGCAGTACCCATAGCCAGGGCCAGTCGTGGATAAAGCGGATGACGTTCGCCTGCAGGGCGAAGACCGGGTAGTGGGAGGCGTCCTTGCCTTCGATTTCTTTGAGCAGGGCACCCAGTTGGGTGGCACTCACCCCGACCAGCACGCCCTGAGAAAATAAAAAGATATACAGAATGCGCTTGAGGGGTCCGAAGACTTTGCTCTTGAGATCGACCTCGACCCGCAGAGATTTTTCGAGCACCGGCACGATGCCGTCGAGCTGACCGCGCAACTCCGCCTCGCGCACGCAACTGGTGAGCACTGCCGGGAAGCGCTTTGGAAAGCTCTGCATCGCCCGTGAGACAAAGACCTCCGAGCCCTCGCGGGCGTAGCGGAACATCAGCTGTGAGACCTCCAGCCAGGCGGGGTCGTTGCGGGCCTGGCCAATCTCGACCAGCACCCGGCAGCGGTCGATCGGTTTACCGAGGGAGGCGTTCCAGAGGTACTGCTGCAGGAGATCGAGGGTTTTGCGCTGGTTCCAGAACTTCAGCTCGAAGCGGCGCAGGGCGGGTTGGAGGGTCATGGTTCGACCTCCATCGTGTTTGAAGCGAGTAGACGCATCGCCTGGCGGTCCTCCTGCAGGTGGGGAGCGACTTTTTCCCAGCTCACCAGGCCACCGTGGCGGCGATCGGCGTCGAGCATCCAGGCGGCGGTGCGCCGATAGGTCTGCTGGTGCAGTTGCTCGGCGATGGCCAGTAGCTCGAAGACGGTGACGTTGGGCCGCAAAAAGTGCTCCGCCATCGCCGGGACGTAGAGCGCTTCGGTGAGGGGCACGCGGTCGGCGGTGTAGCCCTGCAGTGGTCCTTCGTTGCGGCAGGTGCCGCGCCCACAACCGGGGCCGGGACGCCGCCAGCAGCGAAACTGCCACTGCAGTGCCTCGCGGATGTTGGCGGGGACCGCTTCGACAATGGAGCAGTGGGGACAGAGCCGGGGCAGAAGCCGCTGGCAGAAGACGTAGCCCATCGTCGAGACGAACGAGGCGATCTCAGTCTGGTTGTTGCCGGAAGCTTCGCCCCGCAGCAGGTTGCGCAGCCGCTCGGTAAAGCGCACCGCCCGGTTGGTGTGCAGGGTGGTGAGCACCAGTTTGCCGTTGGCAAAACTCAAGATCCGCTGGGCGGTAGCCCGGTCGTTGATTTCGCCAAAGATGATGTCGCCGGGGTCGTTGCGGGTGGCAAAGCGCGACCAGCCGGACCAGTCGTTTTGCTCGGTGACTTCGTACTGAAAAAGTCCTTCCACCAGCCGCTCGATCGGACACTCAAAGCTGTGGACGTGGTGGCCGCGCCGGGCGCGCAGCAGGCCGACGTTCTGGAGAAGCATCGACTTGCCGGAATTCATCGAGCCTGTCACCATGCTGATCGCCGTCTCCAGATCGAGCAGACACAGTTGTTCGGTATCGACGATCTGTTCCATCTCAGCGAGGAGCGCCTCGGGCGCTTCTTCGCCTGTGGGCCACTGGCCCGTGATGGAGCGGTAGATGCGCGGATGCAAGTTCATCCGCTCGAGGGGGATAAAGCCGACCTGGCTGATGATCCGCAGGCCAATCTCCCAATCGCCGCCGTCGCCGGGACCGAGGGGAGCCATCGCCAGCCGCATCGTCTGCATCTGGCCGTTGCGGTCGATCAAGGTGACGTTGCCGTACTGGATGCAGCGCTGAGAAATTTCGCAGTCCGCCGCCGAGGCGAGGCGGGCAAACATCTGGCGGCCCCGGCCCTCGTTCTCGACGCTGCCCCAGTTCAATTCGCCGATCTCATCGCTAATCAAGACGCGCTCTTCGCCGATGTGGGCGGCGACGTAGGCGCACTGGCCGCCCCTGGTAAAAAGCCGCACGTCGGAGGCTTCGTAGGCCAGAAGCACTTCGTAGAGCTGGATGATCGCACTGTCAGCCGGAGACTCGCCCCAGCGCACGATCTTGTCGTGGGACTTGACGGAGGTGGCAGAGAGCGACGACTGGCTGCCGGCAGCGATCTGGCGGCGCAGGAGGTTAAAGAGTTCGAGTTTTTCGGGCACGAGGACCGGCAGCGCCTGCAGTTCTTCCTGCTCGGCCACCGTCAGCGGACTGACGGTCAATACCGAGCGTCGGGCACGGTGGCAGATGACCAGATGGCCGAGGCTGGCCCAGTTCTTTTCGACCTGCTGCACCTCGACCTCTGCTAGATCTGCGCTATGGAGCACCCCATCGACGGAGAAGAACACCCCGGCGCAGTGCTCCCAGAAGGTTTGCTCGTCGCTCACCTTCTGGCAGGCCATCGCAAAGAAGCGGATGCCGCTGGTGCGGTAGAGTCCTTCGAGGACGCTTTGCTCGGCGGCGTTGGCGCTCACCTGGCGAATAAAGCGATTCACCCGGTCCTGGCTTTTAGAAAGCAGAGGGCTCTTCATGATGGCGTCAGTTTAAGGGTGTGACCCCGGTCTGGGGCCGGGGGGTCAAAACGGGCTGGGGCACTGACTGGGAAAGATTTTCCGGCGCTTGCTGCGGGAAATTGTTGGGGGCGGAGCGCGGTGTCGGGTACTCCGGCGGCAGGTTGCGCGGACTTTCGGCGGCTGGGGCTTCCGCTTCGAGCAGTTCTGCCCCGGCAAGGGGCTGCTCCTGGATCACCGGCTCGATCATGATGAGCAGGCGCTGGTTTTTGACGATGTGGTTGGTGCCCCGAAAGAGGGCTCCGAGCAGGGGAATATCGCTCAACAGCGGCACGCGATATTCGATATCCGCCTCGTCGTGGCGGGTGGCACCGCCCAACAGCGCGACGCCGCCGCTGTCGAGCCGCAGGTTGGGAATATCTATCGAGTTAGTGTTGATCACCAGGTCCTGCCCCGAGCCCTGGGGATCGGAAAAATCGCCGCGCACGGTCACGGCCACCTGCTTTTTGGAGGGCAGCACGACCGGGGTGAGGTTGAGGGTGGTGCGGGCGTTGATCGCCTGGGTGGAATTGATGAGCGCTCCGTTGGAGATGATCGCCTGGGGCACCCGGAACTGGACATTCTGGCTGATCGTGGCGGTCTCGCCGTCGGTGACGACGAGCTGTTGATCGATGAGCGTCTGCAGGGCGTTGATCTGCTGCAACAGCTGCAGCTGCAGGACGATGTTGGCAAAGCTAAAAGTAAAAGCCGAGCGGTTCGGGAGCACGCCGTAGTTGCCGAGAGGACCACTGATTGCGCCGGTAGTGGGCGTGGTGCCCGACTCGCTCGTCGCACCCCCGAGGCCCGAGTAGACCGGGTAGGGGCTGCCCCGCAGGGCACCGCCGGTGCCGAGGTCGAGGCCGAAACGGCCCAGGGCAATCGGCCTGCCGTAGGCGTCGTAGGAACCGGAGGTGAGGCCGGTGCCGAGACTTAGCCCCCGCTCCTGGGCGAGACTGTCGTTGACCAGAAGCACCCGCAGGCGGAGCACGACCTGGGCCGGGGCACTCAACTTGTCTGAGACGTAGATGACGTTGCGGTTAGCGCGGGAGCGAAAGGCGCGAAAACCGATGATCTCCATGATTTCTTTGAGCTGGGCAAAGGGGTCCGCGCCCTGGAAGTTGTTGTAGCTGAGGCTGAACTGGCTCGGTAACGGCACGTCGAGGCGGCGGTTGCCGGCACTGGTGCTGGCGAGGCCAGGAGTGGTCGAGCTGGTGTTGAGCACCGTGTTGTTGCCCGAGACGTAGGTGCCGTCCTGCCCAGACTGGCTGCCGTCGAGGGAGGTAGCTCCAGGAGCACCGGCTGTACGACCAGCCCCGCGCTCGATGAAGATGACGGTCAGCCCCGATTGGGCGGCCAGATCCTGGATAAAATCCTTGGCGGAGACGCCCCGCTGGGCGGAGAGGTTAAAGGTATTGGGCTGGGCTGTAGCCGGTAAGCAGGCAGGCAGAGCCAGCATCGCCCCGACAAGCAACGCGCAGGTGGTCTTCTTCATTTGTCTGGACTCAATAAAGGGGCGTGACGGGTTCGGACGGTGGACGGGAAGCGGGGGCGCTCTGGGCAACATCGGCGCGCGTATCGGCGGCAGGCGGCGTACCGGCGACCATAGTCAGCTCCAGCGGGGAGCCGTCCGAGCGCCGCAGCCGGACACTGTAGCGGCCCGGCAGGGCCATCGCCGAGAGCACCGTGATTCCCTGGGGACTGGTCTGGCCCGGCATCAACTGCAGCCGCTCACCGCCGACATCGAGCAGCACCACCTGCTCGTTGCCGCCGACTAGAGCAATTTTGGCGGGGGCAGTCCCGATCTGGCCTGCCGGTACGGCAGCAGCAGGAATGGGAGGGGGCGGCAGGGCGCGCGGTGGGGGGGCGAGCGGCGGCAAGGGCGGCAGGCGCTTGAGAACAGGCGGGAGATTCTGGGTAAATTTGGCCGCCGCCGGTACGGGTGGGGGTGGCAGAGTCAGGATCGCTTTGGGCTTATCGTCTTGAGCGAGGAGCTGATCGAAGCTGCTCTGCATCTCGCCGCCCTTGCGGACCGCTTCGCTCTGGACAGTGGCGGCTGTGCGGCGCAACTGCTGATCGAGCGACTGGCGCTGGCGGGCCACCCACCAGTCGTTGGCGAGGGTATAGCCGCCAGCTGTCAAAAACAGCAACCCGGCAACGACGAAGATCGCCGGACGCTGCCAGCGGGGGGTGCGCACCTGCTCGGTGTCCTCCCACTCCGGATCGGGCACCAGAGCCTCTTCGCCTGACCCGCTCGGGTCAGATTCGCCTAAAAGCGCCTCGATACTTTCGGCTGCCGCCGCTGGCTCAGGTACCGCCGGACGCTCGCGCTCAAAATGTTTTTTCCATTGCTCAAGTAAAAAGACCATCGAATGCCTACCCCGCTATCTGAGGTGTTTTGCGAAACAAAGTTTGCTGTGGCCGCCCGTGTAGCTCCAGGCACAGAAGCGCCTCCGGATAATCGAGCGTCACCTCCCCCCAGAGCGAATCGGGCTCGCGGGGACGGTAGCGCGCCGATAGCGGCAATGGCTCGATACCCAACTGCTGCAGATAGCTGGAGCGGTACGGACCATAACCCAGACCGAAGGTGCGCCGCTGCTGCTGCAGTCGGGCCAGGCAGCGCTGAACCCGGAGGATAATCTCTGGATCGAAGCCGGGATGCACCAGCGTCAACAGCCGAATGTCCGGCTCTCCGGGAATGGCACTCTGGTTGCTGATGAGCGCCAGTTCTTCGGAGCGGACGATGAGCAGGTCGCCCCGCTCCAGCCAGCCGGTGCGCCAGCGCTGAAAGACCTGCATCAGCAAAGTCTCGCCGCTGTAGCTGCGTACACCCACTACCCGTGCTCCGACCACTACATCCTGCAGATGAATGGCGGGTCGTTCCGGGTAAAAGCGGACCTCCGGCGCGGACCAGTCGTCCGTCCGCGCCGCCTCGACGAGGTACCAGCCCTTGTCTGCGCAGATGACCAACCGTCCGATGCGCTCTGCGAACATGGATCCAATCTCACATCGAAAGTTGAGCGTCGAACCAGGACGCCTGCCGCGCCGCCTCTGCCAGCAAAGCAGGCGTCACCCCGGCATCGGCCAGGGAGCTGAGGAGTACCTCCTCAAAATCGGGTGCTGTCGGATCGAGGCTGCCATTGTGGCTCAAAAAGTGCTGCAGTTTAGGAAATTGTCCGAGCCGCTGCCGGTGGCGCAAAACAGCTATAAACTGCTGACCCATGCCAGTCGAGGCTTGCCGGGCTGAGAGTGTGCTTCCGACCGGCTGCAGAGCTGGCCGCAATGGCAGCATCGCTGGTTCCTCGATCGCTATCTCTGGCGGCTGTGGGGGATTGATCGCTGTCGCATCGCGCCAGCCGCCACTGGCCCGTGGTTGGGCAATCGGTTCACTGAGCGGCTTTTGGGCTGCGCGCAGCTGAAGCCCTGGGGCAGGCTCTACTGCTGACTGGGAAGCCCGCTGCAGGCGCGCCACCTGTACCGGTTTGTCGGTGCGCACTGCCACCGGCACCAGCTCGACCGCTTTTTCTGTGAGCTTTGGCGGCAGTTGCTGCTGCTTAGCGCTATCGGCGAGCATCGTCGGCTCCGGAGCCTTAGGAAGTGTCTGTGGGGTGGACGGCGCGGGGATGTTGCGAGTAGCGGCAGCGACGGACTGGTATTCGCTGCGCAACTGGGCCAGCTCGCTTCTGAGCCGCTCGATAATTGCCTGCTGCTCTTGGTCGCGGCGGCTAAACAGCTCGATGAGCCGCGCCTCACTCATCAAAAGTTCATCGCGCCGCACCGCCTGCTCCGGCCCAAAAAAGCTGCTGGCCGGGTTGGTCTTGAGAATGCCGTGCTTTTCGAGCACTTCGAGCCAACGCGCCTGGGACGGATTGAGATCTTTGAAGCGCGAGGGGGTAGCAGGAGGTGGCGTCTGAATACTGGCCACCTGGGGCGGCGGCGGTGGCAGCGGAAAAATCGGGGCCATAAAACCTCCTGTAAAATCACCCTACATGGTTGCAATGCAGGGATTGTGACAAAATTCCCAGCTGTGGTCAAGTGCCTGGTCAAAATTTTTACCACAAAATAGCGCCAGTCGCTCTGGGAGCCCATTCTCCGGCGGCGATCAAAATTTTGGTATGGTAGTGTCGAACCTCCCGTCTCGATCATGTATCCCTGGGAAAAGCCAGCCGACGCCGCCCCCCAGACAGCGGGGCCAGAGAACCTCGGCGATATAGGACAAACGTACCCCTGGGCGGCGGCTCCTGCCGAGCGGCCAGGGGCGCTTGCGGCTCCCGAGGAGGGAGGGATGCCGCTGCTCAGTCCGGACGAAGAGCGACTGGTTGCCCAGATCACCGCCGATGTACCACTGACCCTCGGTCAACCGGCTCTCATCCGCTACAGTGCCTCCGAAAAGCCTGTGCGCTGGTTGCCGCTCGCGGGTGTGCTGGCAGCGACGGTGCTGTTCGGCGCGCTCATCATTCTCTGGTTGCGCCCAGCCGAGCCGCCTGTCGTCGTCGATCCAACAGCCCGACCGTCCGCCCGTCCCGCTAGTGTTGCCCCGGCCAAACCAGCCAGGCCGGCAAAACCGGTGGCTTCCCTCATCCAGCCGTCGCCGGCCAGGCCCTTCGTCGAAAAGACCCTCAAAGACGGTGGCCGGACCAATCCGTTCTACACGGCAATCCCCGCTCCCAAACCGCCACCGCCCCTCAAGCCGGTCAAACAGCCGCCCCCGCCGCCCCCGCCCCCGCCGGTGCTCAGCCTCGACAGTCTGGCTGTGTCCGGCAGTAGCCGTGCCGCCCTGATTCGCGTCACCAGCAGCCAGAGCGAACCGAGTGTTTTTGAGGTGAGCGTGGGGGATGGGGTCGCAGGCTGGACGGTCCGTTCGATTACGACCAATCAGGTGGTTCTGGTCAAAGGCAAGCTGACCAGGGTTCTGCTCGCCCAATGAAGCGGCTGCTGCCGGCGCTGATCTTTTTGGTCTGTGGAGCCACTCGCGCCTGGGGTGCGCCGCTGACGCAAATTGAATCGCTGGACGGCAACAAAGAAAAAGAAAAAATCATCCGCATCTCCGCCCAGGGACCACTGCCCTTTGAGGTGCTCGAAAAATCCAGCTCGACGCTGGTGCTATTTTTGCCACGCGCCGAGTTGGGCTACGTCTCGACGCAGCTCTCGCTCTCGCCCTTTGCGGATATCTTTCTTGAACAGAACCCGGCAGGTGTGCGGGTCCAGTTTCAGAACCTGAAGCTGCGCTTTCGAGTCGCTGCAGGCCAGAAACCCGGCACGATCGATCTCACCCTGGTTCTACCGCCCGACCCGCCTCCCAACCCGGCAGCCGCTTCTTCGCTAAATAGCAGACAACAACCCACCAGTATCCAGCAGCGGGGGTTGGGTGGGACACCGTCAAATACCAATCCGACCGTTGGTTCACCGGACAATGCCTCGGTGGTGACCCCCGACATTGCCTCAAAACCGGGCAGCGTCTCAGACGACGCAGAAGAAGACCCCGACCCCCCCGGACCGGGCGTCAAGCCGGTGCCGCCTCGGCCCACTCCACCACCTTGAGCCGTTGATATTTTTTGGTTCTAGAAAGGCGGACAATAGTACCGTAACTGCTATCCGTACCGGCAATGACCACGCTGCTTTCAACTGTTAGCTACCCCAGTGGAGACGGACAACCTTTGGCCGAAACCTTCCTGCACCTCTACGCCATTCTCACGACTCTGGAAGTTCTCAGGCAGTACCTCGAAGGCACCCAGGCCACCGTGCTCGCCAACCAGTTTCTCTACTATGCTCCCGGTGTACCTACTTCCCGCGTCGCTCCCGATGTGATGGTCATCTTCGGGGTTGAGCCTGGCGGACGGGACAACTACAAGAGCTGGGAAGAAGGACAGGTACCAGCCGTCATCTTCGAGATTACCTCTGCCGGCACCCGCAATAGGGACCAGGGCGACAAGCTGCGGCTGTACGAATTTTTGGGTGTGCAGGAGTACTGGCTGTTCGATCCAAAGGGTGAGTGGATTGCTGAAAAGCTCAGAGGCTACCGGCTGCAAGTGATCGAAGAAGAAGACGGTCCGGTAAGTCGTTACCAGCCCGTCGAGGAGAACCTCAGCGAGCGGTTGCAGTTGCGGTTGCAGGTAGAAGGCGATTTGATCGGCTTCTATCGGCTGGACAACGGTCAGAAGCTGCTGATTCCTGCGGAACTGGCGTCCGCACTGCGGGTGACAGCAATCCAGTTAGAACAAGAACGAGAAGCGAGACGAAAAGCAGAACAACGGGCAGCTGAATTGGCCGAACGCCTCCGGGCTCTTGGGATCGACCCAGACCAGTGAAATTTAGAATGATTCCCGAGTGAGTGACCCTAAAAAACTGAACTTGATTTCCTAGGATTCGCTTCCCAAGCGGATCTCTCTGTCACGTACTTATTAGGGCGAAGAAGCTACGATGCCAGGATCGACGAAGATTACCGCGCTATTCTGCTGACTAACGTTCAGCAAGGAGGCCACATCCTGCACCGCCGCACCCTGGTCAATCTGTTGACGGGCATGGGCGACCTGAGCAGCGGATGGCTTTTGCTTCGGCCCAATCTTCACTGACGGCCTTCTAAAAGGCGTCGCATATTTCGCCTGCCGTGCAGAACGGCGATGATTTGCAAGGGCTCGGTCTCCGAGCGGTAAACGATTGCATAGGAGGGATAGCGCGTCAGCGTCCAAAAGCGCAGCGGCAGCACCGTCAAATCGGGCCGCGTATGGCCGCGCCCTGGGCCTGCCGCAAGAAACGCGCAGGCATCGAAAATCGCCTGCTCTACGCGGTCGGCGGCCTGGTCGTCATCCTCGGTGATGGCGGACCAGATATCGAAAATATCGGCTTGCGCTAAGGGCGTGAGAACGTAATCGCTCATCGCCTGGGCAACCGCCCCTCGCGCCAGTTCGCTTTCATCGTTTGCAGTTCGCGGCGGACTTGGGCGCTGTCGGTCAACTCTCCGTTCTCGGCCTGCCGGTAGCCTTCCTCGACGTGCGCGGCTAGGGCGCGGCGCTCTGCGTCGGTCCAGCTTTCTTCCGCATCCTGCGCTTCGAGGGCGCGGCGCACCACGTCTTCGGCATCGGCGTAGCCGCCGCCGGACAGGCGCTTGTTGATAAGTGTCTCAAGGTCGGGCGGAAGGTTCAATTGCATCGCCAATTCTCCATTCTCGCTCTCATTGCTGTTTTTAGCACGGTGCTCGATTCCTGTTACAGCCTAAAGCATGGCCGGGCCGTTGCCCTGGCAGCTTCTGGCTGTCGATGCTGAAACCGCGTCCTCTTCAGGAAAACAGCACTCGTTAAGGTAGTAAGGGAGAGTCTTGAGCGTAGCAGTGACCGCGCTGTTCTGCTGACTGGCGTTCAGCAAGGCGGCCACATCCTGCACCGCTGCACCCTGGTCAATCTATTGACGGGCATAGGCGACCTGAGCAGCGGATAGCTTATGCTTCGGCCCAAACTTCACCCCCCGCTTCTTCGCCGCCTTCACTCCGGCCTGCGTGCGCTCGGAGATTACGCTGCGCTCCAGCTCCGCCAGCACAGCGAGCATGTGCCATGTGGCCCACCCGGTCGGCGTGGTCGTCTCGATGTGCTCAGTCAGGCTTTGGAACTGCACGCGGCGCTGCTGCAGCTCGTCCAGCATGGTGATCAAGTCGCGCACACTCCGCCCCAGCCGGTTGAGCTTCCAAACAATCAGCGTATCGCCATGCTCGAGCACTTTAAGGCACCGTTGCAGGGCCGGCGCTTGCTCGTGGCTCCTGATAGTCCATCGTCCTTGTAAACCTTCTGACAGTCGGCCCGCTCGAGCGCTGTCAGTTGTAGGGCTGGGGTCTGGTCGTCGGTCGAGACGCGGGCATGGCCGTAAATCATGCCTGCAGTGTGAGACAGACTTATGCAACAGGCTACGCCATGATTTCATAGGCTTCTAGCCACGTTGCATAACTTACCCTTCGTGAGACTACCATGGTATCTACCTAGCCGCGTCTCAGATTAACAAGTGAAATACAACTATCCTCCGTAAAACTCAGTAGGAGTTTCTAGCCCGTGAACGAACAGCAAATTCAACCCATCGTTCTTACAGATGAAAAGCAAATTCAGCTTATTACTCCAAATGATCTTGCTGTTGAGACCTCTGTTTTTGTTTCATATCTGGAACACTTAAATCTACCAACTGATAACATTATTGCTCCCAATAATGAGCGCAAAATCGTAGCTTCTAATCTGCCTGACTTCTTGTTTTCGCTCCCCCAAGAATCAAAGAGAGACGCTCGTTATTTATCGAAGTTTGTTGGGGCTACGGCAATTGGATTGTTTGATGCTGCCCTAAACTATGTTTGGAATGAAGTTGTCGTAAATTTGAGAAAGAAAGCCTCAATCTATGGAATAGATTTATTTTTCGATGCGGCAATTGGCGGCAAAAATAGAGATGAATACAAAGACGAGAATGATCTAGGAGGACTGAAAGACATTGTTCTTCTAAACACATGCCTTAAGCTAGAACTTGTCTCTGGTACAGTCCATCGAAAGCTAGACTATATACTTACAATGCGAAATGAGGTTGCTGCTTCTCATCCAAACGTTGAGAGTATTGGAGGATTCGAATTACTTGGGTGGTTACAAACTTGTATAACGGAAGTCCTACAAGATCCTCTTTCAGAATCAGCTATTAAAATTAAATTGCTTGTAGACAATCTTAAATCTATGAGCGATGTCATAGATGATGTGACGCTCGCTCGTGTCGCCGAGCAGCTAAGACATCTTTCTCTACCTCACATTCACAACCTTCTAGTAACCATTTTCGGTATGTTTGTTTCCCCTAGTTCAGAGCAAGTTTTACGCAGAAATATTTCCAAAATTGCTCCATTTGTCTGGAACCATGCCACCCCTCAGGTTAAATACAATATCGGTTCAAAAATCGATGGTTATAGGACCAACCTCAACAATGAAAAGCTTGAAAGGGGTGTTGAGTTCTTAACAATCGTTGGCGGTCACATGTATGAAAGCATACCTGCAAAAACTATTGCATTAGAGCATCTCGCAGATCAGCTCGAAGAAAAACACGAAGGTCGAGATAACTTCTATAACGAGCCAGCTGTTATGAAAGAAATTTTGAAATACTGTAAATCTTCAACGGATATCCCTACAGAAGTTCTTCCGAAGTTAGTCAGGATAGTCCTACGTTGTCGTCTAGGTCGTGGATTGAGTTACCAGAGTGGTGTTAGTCCCGGAGGTCTTCCTTTATATGATCAGTTTCTAAAGCTTCTTGACGACAATGGGGTTGCTTTTTGTATAGCTGCTCTTTTTTCGCCTGAAATAAGTTCGAAGTTGGAAAATTCAATTTGTCAAAAACATTTAAAGGCTGTTTTAGAAAACCTTCGATCAATCGTCATATCGGAGCGATTACGGGATAGCATTGACTTTTTGCTCAAAGATGTCCCAAAAGCATATCTTGCTAAGAATGTCAAGGAATTTCGAGAATTGACAGCAAATTACATCCAATGGCGTTGAATATAATGACCATAAAACAATACATCTTTGGAATCTATGATACCAGTTTGCTAAATAGCTGCGCGGCATAAAGCCTGGAGTAGCCACGGATACCCTGTCAAATTCTCCGTCGTTTCCGCATGCCGATGGTACTAAGCACATAATTTTCTCTGTTTTCTTTTTTCTAGGATTATCTAATGGAAAATTCTGCCGTGCTACTTGGATTCTAGAATAATTTCTCTATAGTAATAGCCCTCTTCTTTTTCATTTCCAAGCGCGATATCTAGCATCACCTGAAGAGCCATCATTGAACCAGGGATGATGCTTTCAGAGTCAGAGCCTTTTAAACCAGGATCGATAGCAATTTCAAAGTTAATTATCCACCATTTCTCTATTTTGGAAAACAGACATACTAGCTTAACAAACTTTGATTCGTCCAAATTGTTTCCAGAATGAATAACATAATTAATGGCTCTATGTACTAACTCATTTCTGTATTTCCTTATGCAACGAAAATCCTCAAAGTCTTGATTGTCTATAGCTTCAAATTTTTTAAACCAAAGCATTGAAGCAGTCAACGCATTTTTTTCCTTGTCCAGCAATAGAACCTCACGTTTGTAGTCTTCCTTCGCTGAAATCGACAACTCTTTTCCGGAGCTAAAAATTTCTTTTGGCATTTCAACAACACGTTCTCTGAAAAATTCAAAAACTGTAATGAAAAGAGAAAGTGAGATTAGATTCCCTCTTAGCGTTTCGGGATGCAAAAACCTTTCCCAAGATGTAGGCATTTCTTGTCATCTATTAAGTGTAACCTTTCCTAAAATATATTCCGTTTCCCCAAAGTGCAAGAGGGAAAAGTGAGAGCGCAGGCACGACCGCATGCGCTTTCTGCTCGTTATAGACTGTACTTTTCGCAATCTCTTGCTCCCGCTTGCCCCGCAGTTGCTTTCAGCTTATTCTTAGACACTGGATACTCTCGTGAGGTAATTGCGGTCTGTATCGCTCCGTATTCGTCTGGCGTTGATGGTTTACGCCAGGCAGCGATGGGTATAGCAGGAGTGGACCGAAAATCGTACCGGTCGATGGACAATAGTACCGGCGATCCGTTGTGGAGGAAGCGATGCCGGGAGCAAAGAAGATTGCTGCCATTGTTGGAGCGGGTCCGGGGCTGGGAGCAGCCCTTGCTGGGCGTTTCGGGCGCGAGGGGTTTGCTCTTGCCTTGATTGCTCGCTCTACCGACACGCTCGCCCGGCTTGAGGAACCACTCGAGCGCTCAGGAGCAACAGTTCTCTCAGTAGCAGCCGATGCCAGCCAGCCAAAGAGCGTACAGAACGCTTTTGAGCAGATTCATGAAGGACTTGGCCCTCCGAGCGTCCTCATCTACAACGCCGGAGCCTACCAGGTAGGCGGAGTACTCGAACTTACAGCCGACCGGTTCGAGCAAGCCTGGAAGGTGAGTTGTTTCGGCGCTTTTCTAGCAGTTCAGCAGGTTTTACCGGCGATGCTCGAGGCCGGAGGGGGCACGATCTTGTTCACTGGGGCGACGGCCTCGCTGCGCGGTTCGGCCCGCTTTGCGGGTCTCGCCGTCGGTAAATTTGGCCTGCGGGCTCTAGCCCAATCGCTCGCCCGCGAGTTCGCCCCGCGTCAGATTCACGTCGCCCATATCGTGATCGATGGCGGCATCGATACGCCACAGGCGCGCGAACGGGCCCAGAACGATGCCCAGAGGCTTGCTCCGGAGGCAATTGCCGAGGTGTACTGGCAACTGCATACCCAGCCATCGAGCGCCTGGACCCATGAGCTGGATCTGCGGCCCGCCTCTGAGAAATTTTGAGAACGACTTTACTCGGAGACGGTGCAGGTACCGCCAGCCGCTTCGATCTTTTCGCGGGCGGAGGCAGTGAAGTAGGCAGCCGTCACGTTAAGGGCAACGCTCAGCTCGCCATCGCCCAGCACGCGCAACGGGCCACTCGTCGCCGTCAGCACCTTTGCTTCTACGAGTGAACCCAGATCGACCGTGCTGCCCGCCTCCAGGTCCGTTAGTTGTTTTAAGTTGATAATCGTGTAGGAACTCGGGTTGACCAGCGGGAAACCCTTGAGCTTGGGCAGCCGCATATAAAGCGGGATCTGGCCGCCCTCGAAGCCGGGGCGCACACCGCCGCCGGAGCGGCACTTCTGGCCGCGCATGCCCCGGCCACTCGTCTTACCCTGACCGCCGGAGTGGCCACGACCGACGCGCAACTTGGGACGACGAGCGCCAGCCTGGGGAACGGCGTCATTGAGGCGTAGAGGTTGCATGGTTATCTACTCCAGAGATTCGAGACGGGCACATCGCGCTCCTGGGCCACCTCGGAGAGGGTGCGCAGGCGGCTGAGGGCGTCGGCGGCGGCGCGGGCGTTGTTGAGGGGCGACTTGGAGCCGAGGGACTTGGCCAGAATATTTTTGATCCCCGCTAGCTCAAGTACCGTGCGCACTGCGCCACCGGCGATTACGCCCGTACCACCGGCGGCAGGCTTGAGGAAGACGTTGGCCGCACCGGAGGTACCGCTCATCGGGTGGGGAATCGAGTTGATCTTGTTGAGCGGAACGCGGATGAGAGCCTTGCGGGCATCGGAGACGCCCTTTTTGACCGCACCGATCACGTCGTTGGCCTTGCCCACACCGACGCCGACCCGGCCATTGCCGTCGCCGACGACGATCACCGCCCGGAAGCTGAGTTTTTTGCCGCCCTTGACGACCTTGGTGACGCGGCGAATCTGGACGACGCGCTCTTGAAATTCGCTTTCGGCCTGTACCCGCTCGGCGCGCTCGGCGTTGCGACCACCCCGGCCCCGGCGGCCCCGGCGTTCGCCGCCGCTACCACCGTCGCGCTCGCTATCTTCGACGGGTTGTTCGGGACTGGGACCGCCCTGGCCGCGCCCCCGTCCTCTGCCTCTTGGTTGCTGTGGTGGCATTGCGCTCTCCTGAATGCTTAAAATTCGAGACCGGCTTCGCGGGCAGCCTCGGCCACCGCTTTGACCCGTCCATGATAAAGTTTGCCGCCGCGATCGAAGATCACAGAGGTGATCCCCTTCTCTTTGGCCCGCTCGGCCACCAGCCGACCGACCGCCGAAGCCGCTTCGATGGTTGCGGTACCGTCTTCGCTCGTGCGCAGGACGCTTTCGAGGGTCGAGGCCGCTACCAGCGTGTGCTGGTTGACATCGTCGATCACCTGGGCATAGATGTGCCGGTTGGAGCGATAGACGGCCAGACGGGGCTGCTCGCTCGTTCCCGCCAACTTGCGGCGAATTCGCTGATGGCGGCGCTGGGTGGCGCTCTTGCGGTCAACTTTCATGGTGGTTACTTCTTGCCGGACTTACCGGCCTTGAGAGAAACTTTTTCGGCAGCGTAGCGGATACCTTTGCCCTTGTACGGTTCCGGGGGCCGGATAGCGCGAATCGAGGCGGCCAGATCGCCCACTGCCTGCTTGTCGATGCCTTTGATCACAAAGTTAAAGCCCTGCTGGTTGCGGGTACCGGCAATTGCTGCCGCCTTTTGATCGACTTCGACATCGATGCCCGGCGGTAGCTCGACCTCGACCGGGTGGCTAAAACCAGCGCTGATCGTCAATTTGCGGCCCGTAAGGGCGACGCGGTAGCCGACCCCGGCAATCTGCATCGGCTTAGTAAAGCCGGTGGTGACGCCCGTCACCATGTTGGCCACCAGGGTGCGGCCTAAGCCATGCTGTTCGCGCGCCCGGCGGCTGTCGCCCCGACGGTTGACCAGGATTTGACCGTTCTCGCGCACGACGGCGAGAGTCTCGGGGAGAGTGCGCTCCAGCGTTCCCTTTGGGCCTTTGACCGTAACGTGCTGGCCGTCCACGTTCACTTCGACCCTGGGCGGAATTGCAATCGGTTGTTTGCCAATCCGTGACATGGTGCGCTCCTTACGAGACGTAGCAGAGAACTTCGCCGCCCACCCCGACGCGGCGGGCATCGCGGTCGGTCATCACGCCCTGGGAAGTCGAGATAATCGCAATCCCGATCCCCCCCAAAACGCGGGGCAGTTCTTTGCGGTTGGCGTAGACCCTCAGCCCTGGCCGCGAGACGCGCTTGAGGCGGGTGATGATGGGCCGGCGCTGGCGACCGGCGTACTTGAGGGTGAGCAAGAGCTGGCGATCTTTGCCTTCGCCTTGATCTTGCAGATCGGCGATAAAGCCTTCGGCCTTGAGCACCTCCGCCACCGAGCGGGTCATGCGCGTCGAGGGCACCGCCACCACGTCGTGCTTGACGAGGCTGGCGTTGCGGATGCGGGTGAGCATATCAGCAAGGGTATCGTTTACCACGGCTCTGCCCTCCTACCAGCTCGCTTTGACGACGCCGGGCAAAAGACCCTGGTGGGCCATCTCCCGAAAACAGATGCGGCACAGGCCAAAGTCGCGCAGGTAGCCGCGAGGCCGTCCGCACCGCCAGCAGCGATTGTGCAGCTTGGTAGCGGAGAGCTTGCCCTTTTCGACCAGTTTCTGGCGCTTCTTTTCGCGCTCAATCATCGATACTTTTGCCATTTTATTGTTTCCTGAAGGGCATCCCGAGAGCAGCGAGCAGAGCCCGGCCCTCCTCGTCGGACTGGGCGGTGGTGCAGATGGTGATATCCATGCCGCGAATCTTGTCGATCGAGTCGTACTCGATCTCGGGGAAGATGAGCTGCTCGCGCAGGCCGAGGGTATAGTTGCCCCGACCGTCAAAAGCCTTAGGGCTGACGCCGCGAAAGTCGCGGATGCGCGGCAGGGCCACCGAGACAAGTCGGTCGAGAAATTCGTACATGCGCTGAGAGCGCAGCGTCACGGTCATGCCCACCGGCACCCCGGCTCTGAGCTTGAAGCCTGCGATCGCTTTTTTAGCGCGGGTGATCACGGGCTTTTGGCCGGTGATCCGGGCAATCTCAGCGAGCGAAGAATCGAGCGCCTTGGCGTTCTGGGCGGCCTCGCCCAGACCACGGTTGACGACGATTTTTGAGATCTTGGGCACCTGCATCAAGTTGGAGTAGTTGAACTGCTCCTGCAGGCGGGGAACGACCTCCCGGTTGTACTTCTCCTTTAAGCGGACGGTGGCCATCTTTTAGCGATCCTACTTATCGATGATTTCGCCGGTTTTTTTGAGCACGCGCACTTTGTTACCGGCTTCGGTGATCTGGATGCCGACCCGGCTGGCTTGCTTTTTCTTTTCGGAGTAAAGCATTACCTTACAACTCGGGATCGGCGCTTCGCGGCGGACAATCTCGCCCGCCTGTTCGCCCTGGGGTTTGACGTGCTTGGTCTGGACGTTGACGCCCTCGACAACGACCTTGCCCTCGCTCGGGAGCACCGTCGTCACCTTGCCGACTTTGCCCTTGTCTTTGCCCGCGATTACCTGGACGGTGTCGCCTTTTTTGACGTGGAGCTTGTGGCGCGTCTTGCCGCTGCCGTTGTTGGTCGCCATCAGAGCACCTCCGGAGCGAGGGAAATGATCTTGGTGAAGTTGCGCTCGCGCAACTCGCGGGCGACAGGCCCAAAGACGCGGGTGCCGCGCGGGTTGCCGTTTTTGTCGATGATCACCGCTGCGTTGTCGTCGAAGCGGATCGTCATGCCGTTTTCGCGGCGAATCGACTGGCGGGTGCGGACGACGACGGCGCGGACGACCTCGGATTTTTTGACGCCCATGTTGGGGGAGGCTTCTTTGACGACGGCGACGATCACATCGCCCACATGGGCGTAGCGGCGGTTACCGCCGCCCTGGGTGAGCCCTTTGGCACCGACGGTCGAACCGAGGACGCGGATACACAGAAGCTCTCGCGCTCCGGTATTATCGGCCACGCTCAGCCGGGTCTGTTGCTGAATCATGGGTTGCGGGCCTCATTGAGAATGTCTGTAACCACCCAGCGCTTGGTCTTGCTGATCGGGGGCGATTCGAGAATGCGCACCCGATCGCCCGTCTTGCAGCGATTTTCTTCGTCGTGGGCTTTGAACTTGCGGGTGCGGACGACGATTTTTTTGTACTTGGGATGGGGTACGCGGTTTTCGACGGCGACGACCACCGTCTTTTGCATCGCGTCGCTGACCACCAGTCCGACTTTTTCTTTGCGCGGCATCTTACTTCTCCTGGGTAGCGGCGAGGCGCTGCCCTTCAAGCAGCATCAACTGGGCGAGCTTGTGCTTGGCGTGGCGGACCAGATGGGGTTTCTCCAGCTGGCGCGTCGCCTTCTGCATCCGCAACTCGAACAGTTCCTTTTTAGTGGTCAGGATCTGCTCGGCAATCTCCTCGGTGCTGAGGTCGCGCAGTTCTTCAAACTTCGGTAGAGCCATCGCTCGGTTCCTCGACGGGTGCAGTTTCGCTCTTGACGATAAAACGGGTCTTGATGGGCAGCTTGGCGGCAGCGAGGCGCATCGCCTCGCGGGCAATCTCCTCGGCCACGCCATCGATCTCAAAGAGAATGCGGCCAGGCTTGACCACGCAGACCCAGAATTCTGGTGCGCCCTTGCCGGAGCCCATGCGGGTTTCAGCGGCGCGCTGGGTGACGGGCTTATCTGGGAAGACGCGAATGAAGATCTTGCCACCGCGACGGATATAGCGGGTCATCGCTCGCCGGGCCGCCTCGATCTGGCGGGAGGTCATCCAGGTCGGCTCCAGCGCCTGCAGCGCAAAGCTGCCGAACTCGATCTCGTTGCCGCGCACAGCGGTGCCGTTCATCCGACCGCGCTGCTGTTTGCGGAATTTGGTGCGTTTGGGCATCAACATGGTGCGACTCCCTGGCCTCTACTCTTCGGTGCGTTCTTCGTACTGGATCTTTTTGCGGCGCTGCGGGCGCTGGTCAGGCTTGGGTGCCTGCACCGTCTCCTCGGGGGCGGCAGTGGTGCTGCCGGGCAGGATCTCGCCCCGGAAGATCCAGACTTTGACACCCAGGGTGCCGTAGGTCGTCTGGGCGATGCGGTAGGCGTAGTCGATGTCGGCGCGCAGGGTGTGCAGGGGGATGCGGCCCTCGCGGGTCCACTCGGAGCGGGCAATTTCTGCGCCGTTGAGCCGTCCGGAGACCGCTACTTTGATGCCCTGCACTCCGGCGCGCTGGGCGCGCTGGATCGCCTGACGCACGGCCCGCCTGAAGGCGACGCGGCGCTCAAGCTGGCCTGCAATGTATTCGGCTAGAAGCCCCGCCTCGGCATCGACCCGCTGGACATCGGCGACGTTGATCCGGATCTGGCGGCGGCCCAGCAACTTCTCAAGGCTCGCCCGCAACTCGTCGATGCCGGAGCCGCCCCGGCCCACGACCACCCCCGGTCTGGCGGTGCGAATGGTGATCTCGACTTGATCGGCCTTGCGCTCGATGTCGATCTCAGCGATGCCGCTGCTGGCAAGTTTTTTTTCGATGTACTTGCGAATTTTGTGATCTTCGCTCAGAAGGGCAGGGTATTCGCCCGCCTTGGCGAACCAGCGGGAGCGGTGATCGCGGATGATGCCCAGCCGCAGGCCGACCGGATGTACTTTCTGTCCCATGATTACTCCTCGGCCTCGCTGGTGGAACGGACGGCGACGGTGATGTGGCTGGTGCGCTTGCGCACCGGACGGGCGCGGCCACGGTCACCGGCGCGAAAGCGCTTGAGAACCGGACCGCCATCGGCGAAGGCCGTGCTCACCACCAGATCGCGCCGGTCAAGACTGAAGTTGTGCTCGGCGTTGGCCACTGCCGACTGCAGCACCTTCTTGATGGGCTCGGTGGCGGCATGGGGCATAAATTCGAGGATGATCAGCGCGTCTTGATAGGAGCGCCCCCGGATCTGATCGAGGATGCGGCGCACCTTGAAGGGCGACATGCGAATAAAACGGGCGACCGCTTTGACTTCGTCGGCCATAGTTGGATGTACCTGTCTGGTCTGAGGCAAAACGAGCACTCCGCCACCGGCACAGCGATGCCGGCACACAGAGGTTCGATCGGCAACGAGAAGATCGGCTCAAGGGACTTGGGAAGCTGGACCGCCCAGTATCCGCGCCGCTACTCGTAAGGCAACAGCTACCCACTATAGGACAATTTTGAACCGACGTCCAGAGCGATCAAGAGCGGATCTGGCCTGTGCCGCTCACGATGTACTTGCTCGTCGTCAGCTCAGATAGCCCAACTGGGCCACGGGCGTGCAGTTTCTGGGTGGAGATGCCAATTTCGGCTCCAAAGCCAAATTCACCGCCGTCGGTAAAGCGCGTCGAGGCGTTGATGTAGACCGCTGCCGCGTCGATGGCCTGGACAAATCTGTGCGCCTCCTCGTAGTTGGCGGTGACGATCGCCTCGGAGTGGCGGCTGCCGTAGCGGTTGATCCAGTCGATCGCCTCGCGGGTCGAATCGACGACCCGGACAGCGATGATCTTATCGAGGTACTCTTTGCCCCAATCGTCGTCGGTGGCGGGCTTGAGCTGGGGGTCGAAGGTGACGGTGCGCGGACAGCCGCGCACCTCGACGCCACTCTCGGCCAGATCCGCCAGGATCGGCTCCAGATGCGTCACGACCACATCGCGATGGACCAGAAGTTTCTCAGCGGCGTTGCAGACGGAGGGGCGCTGAACTTTGGCGTTGAGGACGATGCGCCGCGCCATCTCCAGCGGAGCGCTTGCTGCAAGATAGATATGGCAATTGCCAATGCCCGTCTCAAGTACTGGCACGGTGGCGCTTTTGACGACAAAGTCGATGAGCGACTGGCCGCCTCTGGGGATGACCAGGGCCAGATACGGGTGCAGGCGAATCAGCACATCGACGACGGCGCGATCGCCGGGCAGTTGCTCGATGCTGTGCTCGGGAATGCCGTTTTCGTAGGCGGCCTGCTGGAGCACGAGGCTGATCGCCTGGTTGGAGTGCTCCGCCTCCTTGCCGCCTTTGAGCAGTACGCTGTTGCCCGATTTGAGGCAGAGGCCCACCGCGTCGCAGGTGACGTTGGGCCGCGCCTCGTAGATGATGCCGATCACCCCGAGCGGCACCCGCACCCGCTTGATCTCCATGCCGTCCGGGTGCTGCCAACCGCTCACAATCTCGCCTACCGGATCTTTGAGGGCAGCGATCTGTTCTAGAGATTGGGCCATCCCCTCCAGGCGCTGGGGAGTGAGCTTGAGCCGGTCGAGCAGCGATTCAGAAAGGCCCATCTGGCGGCCCAGTTCGAGATCCGCCGTATTCGCTTCCAAAATTTCGCTCTGGGAAGTGCGCAGGGCCTTTGCCATCGCCCGCAGCGCCCTGTCCTTGGTCGCTGTCGTCAATTGCCCCAGAAGCTGCGCTGCCCGCTGCGCCCCAAGGGCCGTCGTCTTCAGTGTGTCGTAGAGAGAAGATTCCACCTGAGTGTACCGAGAGAACACTTAGAACCGGTTGCGGCGGGCCAGCCAGAAGACCACCAGGCTCAGCGACAGGACCGCCGTCAGCAACGCGAGCATTCCAAGACCAGGGCGCGGCTGCAATAAAAGTGGCAGCCAGACTGGCGGAATCAGCGCGAGCGCTACCAGTAAAAACGGAAAATAATTGTCCGCGAGCGAACGGTTCTGGTCGCGCCAGCCGCCGCCGGTCCACTGCCAGGCTTTCTTGTAAGGGTAACTGGTCGAAAGCTGTTCGAGCACCAGGCCGTCTGTGGACAGCCCAAAAATCTGGCTGCAACGGTCACAGCCGAACGCTTCGGTAAGGACGATCGCCTGCAACCGCCCCCTTTTGCAGCGCGGACAGGGATACTCCAGCTGGAGATCAATTTTTTCCGGTTTCACGGGCGCAGACCCAGAACCAATGCTCCGAGTACCGCAATCTTAGGCCACCGGTCGGGGGGTGGCAAGGGCAAGGGAAGGACTGACACTGTTGACGAAGGGCCGTCCGGCTAGCTATATTAATTCTTCGTTGACTTTAACGGAAATCATGCCCACTATTGCCCAGCTCATTCGCCATGAGCGCGGGATTGCCCAGCGCAAAACCAAGTCGCCGGCGCTCCGGGCCTGCCCTCAGCGTCGCGGTGTCTGCACGCGCGTTTACACCACGACCCCCAAAAAGCCCAACTCAGCGCTCAGAAAGGTGGCCCGTGTACGCCTCACCAGCGGCTTTGAGGTGACGGCCTATATTCCGGGCGTCGGTCACAACCTGCAGGAGCACTCGGTCGTGATGATTCGCGGCGGTCGCGTCAAAGATTTGCCCGGTGTGCGCTACCACATCATTCGCGGCACCCTCGACACCGCCGGGGTCAAAAACCGGATGCAGAGTCGCTCCAAGTACGGAGCCAAGCGACCCAAGCCCGGCCAGGCCGCTGCCACCACAGGCAAAAAGCGTTAATTTTTCAAGCCCATCGCACCCATCAATAGAGACCTATGTCCCGTCGTACCCGCGCCATCCTGCGTCCTGTCGCCGCCGACCCGCTCTACGCGTCGCGTCTGGTGACGATGATGACCAACAAGCTCATGCAAGCCGGCAAAAAGGCAACCGCCGAGCGCATTCTCTATGCTTCCCTCGAGCGCATCAAAGAACGCACCGGGCGCGAGCCGCTCGATGTTTTCAACCAGGCTGTACTCAACTGCACGCCCCGCATCGAGGTCAAGGCCCGCCGCGTCGGTGGTGCAACCTATCAGGTGCCGATGGAGGTGCGCCAGGAGCGGGGCACGTCGCTGGCACTGCGCTGGCTGGTCCAGTTCGCCCGCAAGCGCTCAGGTAAGAGCATGGTCGAAAAGCTTTCCAACGAACTGTTGGATGCCTCAAACGATACCGGCTCCGCTGTCCGCAAGCGCGAAGAAACGCATCGCATGGCGGAGGCCAACAAAGCCTTTGCCCACTACCGCTACTAGAGCGCTGGCGCTGCGCTGATCGTTAGGACAATTGGGCTAGGATTGTTACAGAACTTTTTAAACTCGCATTCAAGGCGAGGAGGTAACCGTGGCACGCAACATTCCCCTGGAGCGGGTACGCAACATCGGCATCGCGGCCCACATCGATGCTGGTAAGACTACCACGACCGAGCGGATTTTGTTCTACTCCGGGGTGATTCACAAGATCGGTGAGGTGCACGAGGGCAACACCGTCACCGACTGGATGGCCCAGGAGCGCGAGCGGGGCATTACGATCACAGCCGCTGCGATCAGTACGCAGTGGACGCGCCGCGATCCGGATAACCCGACCCAGCCGTCGCCCGGTGCCCTCGAGCACAAGATCAACATCATCGACACCCCCGGCCACGTGGACTTCACGATCGAAGTCGAACGCTCGATGCGGGTGCTCGACGGTGTAATCACCGTGCTCTGCTCGGTCGGTGGCGTGCAGCCGCAGACCGAGACCGTCTGGCGGCAGGCCAACCGCTACAACGTGCCGCGCTTTATCTTTGTCAACAAGATGGACCGCACCGGTGCCAACTTCTACAAGGTTTACAACCAGGTGCGCGACAGGCTCAGAGCCAACGCCGTGCCGATCCAGCTACCGATCGGCGCAGAAGATCAATTGCGGGGCATCGTCGATCTGGTGCGCATGAAAGCCTACGTCTACGGCAACGACATCGGCACCGACATTCGGGTCGAAGAGATCCCGGCGGACATGGTTGAACTTGCCCAGGAGTATCGTGCCAAGCTCATCGAAGCGGTTTCTGAGACCGACGACGCGCTGCTTGAAAAGTATTTCAGCGGCGAGGAGTTGAGCGAGGCTGAGATCAAGGCGGCCCTGCGCAAGGGAACGATCGCCAACACGATCGTGCCGATGCTCTGCGGTTCCGCTTTCAAAAACAAGGGCGTGCAACTGATGCTCGACGCGGTGATCGACTATCTGCCTGCACCGATCGACATTGCGGCGGTCAAGGGCCAACTGCCCAACGGCACCGAAGTCGAGCGCCACGCCGACGACAGTGAGCCGCTCTCGGCCCTTGCCTTCAAGATCATGGCCGACCCCTACGGGCGGCTGACCTTTGTGCGCGTCTACTCGGGCGTGCTCCAGAAGGGCAGCTACGCCTACAACGCGAGCAAGGGCAAAAAAGAGCGCATCTCGCGGCTCATCGTGCTTAAAGCCGACGATCGCATCGAGGTGGACGAGTTGCGCGCAGGCGATCTGGGGGCCGTGGTCGGCCTCAAGGACACCTTCACGGGCGACACCCTCTGTCCAGAAGATTCGCCGGTGGTGCTCGAATCGCTGTTTATTCCGGAGCCGGTGATCTCGGTGGCGATCGAGCCCAAGACCAAGGCCGACCTCGACAAGCTCTCCAAGGCGCTGCAGTCGCTCTCCGAAGAAGACCCGACCTTCCGGGTCCACGTCGATCAGGAGACCAACCAGACGATCATCGCCGGTATGGGCGAGTTGCACCTTGAGATTCTCGTAGACCGGATGCTGCGCGAATTCAAAGTCGAAGCCAATGTCGGTGCGCCCCAGGTGGCTTATCGCGAGACAATCCGCCGTGCGGTCAACAACGTCGAGGGTCTCTACAAGCGTCAGACGGGTGGCAAGGGCCAGTTTGGCCATGTCGTGATCAACCTCGAGCCGGGCGAGCCGGGAACGGGCTTCGAGTTCGTCTCCAAGATTGTCGGCGGTGTGGTGCCCAAGGAGTACATCGGCCCAGCCGAGCAGGGGATGAAGGAGCGCGCCGAATCGGGCGTGATCGCGGGCTATCCGCTCATCGACTTCAAGGTGACCATGGTTGACGGCTCCTACCACGAAGTCGATTCTTCGGAGATGGCCTTCAAGATCGCCGGTTCGCTGGCGCTTCGAGAGGCGGCTGTCAAGGCCAACCCGGTCCTGCTAGAACCGATGATGAAGGTGGAGGTAGAGGTGCCCAGCGACTTCCTCGGCGATGTCATGGGCGATCTCAACTCCCGGCGCGGCCAGATCGAGGCGATGGACACCGAGGCGGGCCTCTCAAAGGTCACAGCCAAGGTACCGCTGGCGGAGATGTTTGGCTATGCGACCGACATTCGCTCCAAAACGCAGGGTCGTGGCACCTTCTCGATGGAGTTCAGCCATTACGACGAAGTGCCGCGCAATGTCGCCGAGACGATCATCGCAAAGAACAAAGGGAACGCTTAATTAGAGGAAAGGTAACTCATGGCTCGCGCTAAGTTTGAACGGACCAAACCGCACGTCAACATCGGCACCATCGGTCACGTCGATCACGGCAAGACGACGTTGACGGCGGCGATCACGATGACGCTGGCCGCCCTCGGCCGCGCCAAGGCCAAAAAGTACGACGAGATCGATCAGGCTCCCGAAGAGAAGGCTCGCGGTATTACGATCAACACCGCCCACGTCGAGTACGAGACGGAGAACCGTCACTACGCCCACGTGGATTGTCCGGGCCACGCCGACTATGTCAAGAACATGATCACCGGGGCGGCCCAGATGGACGGCGCTATCCTCGTGGTCTCTGCCGCCGATGGCCCGATGCCCCAGACCCGCGAGCACATCCTGCTTGCCCGTCAGGTCGGTGTGCCCAACATCGTCGTCTTCTTAAACAAAAAAGATCAGCTCGACGACCCGGAGCTGTTGGAACTGGTCGAACTGGAAGTGCGCGAATTGCTCGCCAAGTACGACTTTCCGGGCGACGACATTCCGATCGTGGCAGGCTCGGCCCTGATGGCGCTCAACAAGATGACCTCCGAACCTAAGACCACCCGTGGCAGCGACGAGTGGGTCGATTGCATCTACTCGCTGATGGATGCGGTCGATTCTTACATCCCGACGCCGGAGCGGGCGGTCGATAAGCCCTTCTTGATGGCAGTAGAAGACGTCTTCTCGATCACCGGTCGTGGCACCGTCGCCACCGGTCGGATCGAGCGCGGCAAGGTCAAAGTCGGTGAGACGATCGAACTGGTCGGCATTCGCGAGACCCGCTCGACTACGGTCACGGGCCTTGAGATGTTCCAGAAGTCGCTCGACGAAGGCATGGCAGGCGACAACGTCGGCGTGCTGTTGCGCGGTATCAAAAAGGACGATGTCGAGCGCGGCATGGTGCTCGCCAAGCCCGGCTCGATCACCCCGCACACCAAGTTCGAGGGTGAAGTCTACATCCTCAGCAAAGAAGAAGGTGGCCGTCACACCCCCTTCTTCGCCGGTTACCGCCCGCAGTTCTACGTGCGCACCACCGACGTCACCGGTACCATCGTCACCTTCACCGACGACGAGGGCAAATCCGCCGAGATGGTCATGCCGGGCGACCGGATCAAGATGACGGTTGAACTCATCAACCCCATCGCCATCGAGGACGGGATGCGCTTTGCCATCCGCGAGGGGGGCCGCACCGTGGGTGCAGGCGTCGTCTCCAAGATCCTGAAGTAGAGTAGATGCACCCGCAAAGGGTGGGGTGGCAACCACCCCACCCTTTGCTCTGAGGACAACTTAAGTCATGGCGCTCACCCAACAAAAAATTCGTATCCGCCTGCAGGCTTTCGACCACGGCTTGCTCGACCAGTCCTGCACCAAGATCGTCGATACGGCCAACCGCACCAACGCTGCCGCTGTCGGTCCCATCCCCATGCCGACGCGCATCCGCCGCTACTGCGTGCTGCGCTCGCCCCACGTCGATAAAGATTCGCGCGAACACTTCGAGACCCGCACCCACCGCCGGATCATCGATATCTACCAGCCTTCCGCCAAGACGATCGACGCGCTGATGCGCCTCGATCTCCCTGCCGGCGTCGATATCGAAGTCAAACTTTAATCAGTCCAGGCAGTGCATTGGCCGGGGTGTACCCCGGCAGAACTTTTGCAAGCTGGGGGCGTTCCAGGTGCAGGTGCTGTTGCAACACGGCGGCAACCACCTCGCGAAAATCGGTCGTCACCGCCAGATCGCGCCCCTCAAAAAGCCTGCTTTCTTCTAAGCCGGGCCACTGACCGTATACTTTTGCACCCCGCACCGCTCCGCCCATCAGCCAGAGCGCATTGCCGTGGCCATGGTCGGTGCCGCCGTTGCCGTTCTCGCGCACGGTGCGGCCAAATTCTGAAACGACCAAAATAACCGTGCGCTCGTAGAGGGGACCGAGTTTTTGGGCCAGAACCGCCAGACCCTGAGCCAGAGGCGGCAATTGTTTTTCCAGTTGCCTTGCCTGGTTGACGTGGGTGTCCCAGCCGCCGAGGGCAAGAAAGGCCAGTTGCACGTCCGGGTTGTGTGCCATCAGACCGGCGAGCCGACTTGCGTCGCCGACAAAACCGGCGCTGCTGGCTGGCGCACCGTTGTCGGCCATCGCCGTTTCGTCTGGGTTGCCAGTGCTTTCGAGGAGTTCGCGGCGGGCGGAACGCCCTTCTTGATAGGTGCGGCTGAGCGCATCGCTGCCGCTGTAGAGAGCGTCGAAGGCGCTACCTACCCCCGGTCGGTCGAGGGGCAGGCGGCGGGTAGCCCTGCGCCCGGTAGCGAGGCTCGCCACCGGCATCCGCCCGGTGAGAATGCGCGGCACCGTCTCGCCAAAATTGACCGCCTGCACCGGACTGCCGCTCATCGGTAAAACAGCGAGCAGACGGTTGAGCCAGCCGTCGGGGGTAGTCTTGATGCCCGGTGTGCCGCTTTCGAGGTAATCCTGGGCGTCGAAGTGGGAGCGGCCTGGATCGGGAGAACCGCAGGCGTGAACGAAAGCAAGACTGCCGGCCTGCCAGAGCGGCACCAGCGGTGCAAGAGCCGGATGCAGGCCGAAGGAGCCGTCGAGGTCAAGCACGCCCCCGGCCTGGTTCGGACCGGGTAGAGCGAGGCGGGGCCGGGCGCGGTAGTAGGCCGATTCTGCGTGGGGGACGACGACACTCAGACCATCGACCGCGCCGCGCAAGAAGACGACCACCAGCCGCCGGTCCCGCTGCAAGGACGCTCCCTGGACGCGCACTGCCCAGCCACTGCCCAGAAGCAGGGTGCCAAGACCGGCCTGAACGACTTCGCGCCTGCGCATCGTACATTTTCCTCTCAGTACGCCATCATCTCGGGGCTGCCCAAAAGCAAGGCAGAGCGCAGCGGCTCGGGATTTTTAGCGAGCGCTGCGCGGGTTTTTGCTGAAAAGCGTCCGCCCAGCGTCTCGATCAGCGCCTCCGTCGCCGTCGTCTCGCCTCCGGGCCGGGTGCCTGCAAGCTGGCCATTCGCGAGGCTGGCAGCAAAGCTCAAGCGCCGGGTCATCCCGTCCGGGTTGAGCCAGCTCTCGCGGGTATTCTTGTAGCCGTCCGGGGTCTGGCAGCCGTAGAGGGGCATCCCCAACTGCTGCAGCGGCGCAAACAGCGCAAGCGGGTTGGCCGGTTCGATGCCTGTCGCCCGCACCGCCGAGAGGACGTAGCGATAGGGCGTCTTGAATTTGCTCGCGAAGTTGCGGCTGTCCCAAAATTCGGGGCTGTGAAAGAGGGCGTCGAGCACAGCGCGGATGTCGCCGTCGCTCGCCCTGAAGCGCTCCGCCAGCCGCTCGACGAGTCCTGCCGGAGGATTGTCGGCCACAAAGTACTGGGCCAGCTGAAAGCTGATGTGGCGGGCTGTGGCCGGGTGACGGGAAAGCAGATCGAGAGCCTGCAATCCCTCGTCCATTCCTGATTCGCGGATCGTCTGGCCCAGCAAAATTTTGTCTCCCGGTGCGTGGCGGCGCGCATCGAAACAAAAGCCTGTCAGCGGCTGATCGCGGCGCGGGCGGCATAGTCCCCAACCTGTAAAGATGCGGGCCAGTTCGGTGACATCCTGCTGACTGTAGCCGCCGTCCACCCCGAGGGTATGCAGTTCGAGCAACTCGCGGGCGTAGTTCTCGTTGAGGCCGGTGAAGCGGCCCCGCGCTCCCGGTGTGGCCGGACCGGTGTTGAGCCAGTTGTCGAGGTAAAAAAGCATCGCCGGGTGGGCAGCGGTGGCGGCGAGCAGATCGCGGAAGCGGCCCAGCGCGTAGGGGCGGATCGCCTCCTGCTCGTAAGCACCCACCCACAGGCGGGTAAGACCCTTGCCCGCGTAGACGTTGAAGTGGTTGAACCAGAAGTCGGTCATCACTTCCTGCAACTGCCGGGGACTGGAGAGCGCCTGCATCAGCCTCGCTGTAGCTGCCTGCTCGACCACCAGCCGCAGGTTTTGCCGGTAGTCCTGCCTTTGCTGTTCGTCGAGCTGGGGGGCCGCTCCTGCCGCCTGGAAGCGCCGATTCGCCCCATTGGGTCTGGGGCCAAAGGCGCGGGCCAGCTCGACCGGCGCGAGCTTTAGCGTGTCGAGGGCCGCCAGCCGGGCATTCAGTGCCGGGGGCTCCGCTATCTGCTCCGGATGGAGCTGCTGCTGAATGTAGCGCTCGATGCCCAGACGGGTCGCCTGCTCGATGTCCCCCGGCGCTGGACCGAAGCTCAGGCGGTTCAGCAGATGGACGATCTTGGGATCGGCGGGGGCACTGGCGGCAAAGGCTGACGGCACCAGTGCCAGACTGACAAGCACAACGGGAGCCCAGCGGCGCAGACCGAGGGGAGCGGCCATTTACTTAACGGCGGAAGAACGTGCGGCGCGGACCGCTGTAATAAGTCCGGTTCGGGCCGTCGAAGAAAGTACGGCGCGGGCCGTTGTAGTAGGTGCGGTTCGGGCCATTAAAGTAGTTGCGGCGCGGACCGTTGTAGTAATCGACGTTCGGACCGTTGAAGTAGGTACGGTTCGGGCCGCTGTAGTAGGTGCGGTTTGGACCATCGAAGTAGGTGCGGTTCGGACCGTTGTAGTAGGTAGCATCGGGCACCTGGGCCTGGGCAGCCGTCGCCCCGACGAGCAGGGCCAGTCCGGCCAGCGCGAGGGAGATTTTGCTTTTCATCGCAGTTTATTCGTAACGCTTACTGAACGTTTGGACGCTGCTGTGGTTTGCCCAGGTTCAGTCAGGATATATCTTTGCGCAAAAGCGCAACTGGCCTGCAGCGGTCCACTTTCGAGATCTCACAAAAACTGGGCGAACCTGCAAGGACCGTTGCGCTACGATGCCGGAAGTGTCGCAGCTCAGGCATGGATCAGGTCTTTACCCAACAGGCTCCTGGTGCCCAACCGCCCACCGTTCGGCCCCGGCTGGCTTCGATCGACTATCTGCGCGGCATCGTCATGGTCGTCATGGCCCTCGATCACACCCGCGATTATTTCTCGAACGCCAGAGCGGACCTGATGAATACGGCGACGCTCTTGAGCCAGGGGGATGCAGCTTTGTTTCTCACCCGCTGGATCACCCATTTTTGCGCGCCGGTGTTCGTCTTTTTAGCCGGCACGAGCGCCTACCTGGCCTGCAAGCGAGGAAAGACGCGAGCCCAGACAGCCGCTTTTCTGGCGACGCGGGGAGTGTGGCTCGTCGTGCTCGAACTGACGCTCGTACACTTTGGCTGGGAGTTCGACTTTGACTTTCACTTTGAAGTGCTCCAGGTGATCTGGGCGATCGGCTGCTCGATGATCGTCCTGGCGGGGCTCGTCTTCCTGCCGCTCTGGGCAATCGCCGCCTTTGGTCTGGCGCTTATCTGCGGCCACAACCTCTTCGATGCGGTGCGTCCCGAGAGCCTCGGCCCCTGGGGCGGGCTGTGGACAGTTCTCCATCGCCCCGGCTTGATCCAGCCTGTGCCGGGGGTGCGCGCCTTCGTCGCCTATCCGCTCGTGCCCTGGATTGGGGTGATGGCGACAGGCTACGTCTTTGGCCAGGTGATGCTGCTGGAGAATGCCCTGCGCCGCCGCTGGCTGCTCGTCCTGGGTAGCGCCCTTACTGCCGCCTTCGTCGTGCTGCGGGCAACCAACCTCTACGGCGATCCCCACCCCTGGACGCTTCAAAAAGACTGGCTGTGGACGATTTTCTCGTTTCTTAACTGCGAGAAATATCCGCCCTCGCTACTGTACCTGTTGATGACCCTCGGGCCAGCCCTGCTGCTTTTGGCTCTGCTCGAAAAAGAAACCAGCCCCGTAAGCCGCGTCTTCGTTCTTTTTGGCCGGGTGCCGCTTTTTTATTACCTGCTGCACCTGCCCCTCATCCACGGCCTCTCGCTCGCGGTTGCCGTCGCCCGCTACGGGCCGCGCGCCCTGAGCTTCGGCGAGCAGGGCAACAGTGTCCCAACCGACGCCGGTTTTGCTTTGCCTGTCGTCTATTTGATCTGGCTTGGGATCGTCCTTTTGCTCTTTCCGCTCTGCGCCTGGTTTGCCGACATCAAGCGCCGACGGCGCGACCCCTGGCTCAGTTATCTGTAAGGGAAAGTTTTAGCAGAACCGCGACACGTCCTCGTGACAGTCGTCCGCCAGATAAGAGAGCGCCCGGAAGCGCAGACCCACCAGTTGTTCGTACAGCGGGTTGATCTTGCACATCGCCGGGATGTGAACGACTTTGCCGGTGGGCAGTTTGATGTCGCGCTCGAAGGGACACTGGGCTGGGATCAGCTGACACAGAAAGCGGGCAACTGACGGGTTGTGGATCTGCATTCCCTCCAGCCACTGGCGCATCGGCTGGAGGGCGTCGAAGTGGCCCTCGCCAGCGATCTGGTCGGCAGCTCCGTGCGGATCGAGGACGGAGCGCAGGCTTTCGAGCGCCTCGACTTTCTGGCCGAGGGCTGCGCAGTAGTGCATCAGGAGCTGGTGTTCCGGTTCAGAATAATCGCCGTCAGCGATCGCTACCATCACGGCGGTGCGCAAAAAATTTTCCGCTAGAATCGGTTGCTGTCCCAGCGCGGCGGCCAGTTGCGCCGGCAATAGCGGCTCAAAGGCATCCAGCAACAGGTGCGGAAGGTCTTCTTGTTCGACGATCGACTGGATGCAGGCGCGCTCGGTGTCGTCGAAGTGCCCATCCGCCCAGGCAACGGTAATCAACCCTGCAAGCCAGGCAGTGACCTGTTCTCGGGTGCAGGTGGTAGAAACAGCGCTCATTGGACGATCTCTACTCCTGTTTGGAACGCTCCGGTGTCTTTTGTCTCTATTGTCGGCGATGCGGTAGCGCGCCGGTAAAGAACTGTCCTACAGTGATCCTACCGAACGCCGGAGTCGGGCTCGATCCGCCTCCAAGCATAGTTTTAGGAACGAATCGCCCGCCTTATGCCAATTGACGAACTGACGATCAGCGCCGGACCGGGGCAGTGGTCCTACCTGCAGGTAGGATCCACCAGCTCCAGCAAGCCTCCCGTTCTGCTCCTGCACGGCCTGCCCTCCTACAGCTACGGCTGGCGGGATCTGCTGCCCTTTCTGGCAGAAGCCGGTTTTCAGGCGCTGGCGATCGACTGGATTGGCTTTGGCAAGAGCGACAAGCCCGAAAAAAAAGCATTCGCCTACACGCCGGTTGCTTTTCTCGGAGCGCTGACGGCGCTGGTCGCTGCTTTGAAGTGGCAGCGATTTTCGCTGGTGGTCCAGGGATTTTTAGGTTCGGTGGGCATCCAGTACGCCCAGCGCCATCCCGAGCAGATCGAGCGGCTGGCGATCTTGAACGCGCCGGTCGCCACCGGGGCCAGGTTGCCCTGGAACCTCAAACAACTCGGTCTGCCGCTGGTGGGCGAGATGCTCACCCAAAACCCGCTCTCGGTGGACCAGACCCTCGAAGGGGGCGGCTACTGGGCAATCCCCAACGGCGATCTGGGCATGTTTCGCCGTCCCTATAGCCTGAGCGGCGACGCTGGCCGCTCACTGATGCTCACCGTGCGCAACCTGCAACTGGAAGCAGCGCTCAGCGAAATCGAAGCGGGCTTTGCGCCCTGGCGCAGTCCGGAGACACCGCCCTTTCCGGTCGGTCTGATCTGGGGAATGCGCGACCGCTATCTTAAAGACGCCCTGATCCAGAGCTTCAGGGCCAGCCATCCGCAGATCGGCTTTTATCCGATCCAAGAAGCCGGTCACTATCCCCTCGAACAGGAACCCGAAGCCGTATCGAAGGCGGTTGTCCGCTTTTTAAGCGAATAATCTGCCAAAGCTGTTGACGGGACTTGAACCCGTGACCTCACCCTTACCAAGGGTGTGCTCTACCGACTGAGCTACAACAGCGTTTTTGCAGATCTGGGCCGGGTTGGATTTGAACCAACGTAGGCAGAGCCAACGGATTTACAGTCCGTCCCCATTAACCACTCGGGCACCGACCCAGAAGGGCTTTTTTAGATTAACACGGGGCTTTGGGGGTTGTCCCCCTACCGGCGGTCAGCCAGATCAAAGCTCCGTCGAGATGTCGTCCCACTCCTGGTCGTGGCGGCGGGTGAGCCAGTTGAAGGTGTAGTGGCGCTCGTAGACGATGCTGGTGTCGAGCCCGGCGGGCGGCTCATAGCCGCGCAGTCGGGCGTCGAGGGCGGCCCAGTGGTAGCGGTAGGTGAGATCGGCCTGATCGAGGATGTCGCTCAGCGGACGGAGCAGGGCAAAATCGACGAACGGATCGACTGAGACCGAAGTGATGAGCCCGACGATGGCGGCGATGTCGCAGATCGCCCTGGGCAGGGCCAGCTCCTCGACGTAGCCCAGCGCCCAGAGCAGCACCCACAGACTCTCGTAGCGCCAGATAAACTGCAGTACATCCTGCTCGGCTGGTTCCGGGTCGAGTAAAAAAATCTGCTCCTCGCGGGTCGCCGCTCCCCAGAGACGGCGTTCTTCTAAAAAGCGAATTGCCGCCTCTTGCTCCAATCCCTCGGCGCGGGCGGCGACGCCAAAAAGCACCAGTGAGCGCTCCGCCACCGCCGAAGCTGGCTGGAGGCGGACAGTGCGCTCGTCCGGCAACACCGGCAGGACCGGGTTGACGGGGATGCCGGACGAGCGCAGGAAAGTCTCGGAGCGGAGCTTGCGGAACTGACCGGGCGAGAAGGTAATCATCTGAGCGCATAGGCGGGCTGTACCTTCTTGAATCTGTCCTGGTAGCCTGAAGCTGATCAACTGAAGAGGGCGAATGGAGCGGTTTTTAGATATTGCCTGTGCGGCAGCGCGGGCGGCGGGATCGGTGCTCGTAGATTACCGCGACAGCCTCGCGACCATCGACGAGAAGACGCCGGGAAACCTTGTCACCGACGCCGACCGGGCAGCGGAGGCGGTGATCCTCGCCACCCTCAAGCGCCACTACCCCGATCACGGCATCCTGGCCGAGGAGTCGGGCCTCGCCGGGATGGAGCACAGTCCCTTTCTCTGGGCGGTCGATCCGCTCGACGGCACCACCAACTTTGCCCACCGCTATCCGGTATTCGCCGTCTCCGTGGGTTTGTTGATCGATGGCACGCCCGTGGTCGGGGCCATCTTCGATCCGGTCGCGGATGAACTTTTTGCCGCTGCCCGTGGAGTGGGAGCCTTCTGCAACGGTCGGCCCCTCACCGTTTCGACGATCGCGACACTCGATCGCAGCCTGCTTGCCACCGGCTTTGCCTACGACCGCCGCGAGACAAACGACAACAACTACGCCGAATTTTGCCAGTTCACCCACCTCAGCCAGGGGGTGCGCCGGGGGGGTGCCGCCGCCCTCGATCTGGCCTACGTTGCCGCTGGCCGCTTCGACGGCTTCTGGGAGCGGGGGCTGTCGCCCTGGGACATGGCCGCCGGGGTGGTACTGGTGCAGGAGGCGGGCGGAACGGTGAGCGCCTACGACGGCAGTCCCTTCGACCTGCGCTCTGGGCGAATCCTGGCGAGCAACGGCCACCTGCACCGGGCGATGAGCGAACAACTCGGGCGGGTGCAGCCGCTGCCGATTACTTTTCCGCTCTAGACGCGGCCTGGCGCTTACGAAATCGACGCACCTTCAGGAGATTGCCGCAGGTGCTGTCCTCGCACCAGCGCCGGGTGCAGCCTTTGCTCCGATCGTAGAAGACCCACCGACAGTCGTGGTTCTCACAGACTTTCAATCGCCTGAAGCGCTGTGGATCGACCAGCACCTCGGCGAAGGACAGAGCGATCTCCGAGAGCACCCACTGCCAGTCACGCACCACCGGCAGCAGTTCGAGCCGGTACCCTCCGCCCTGCTCTCCCAGGTGATAGCGGAGCGGCACCGGCAACAGCAGCGCGTTGAACGCCTTGACCTGCTCAGCTGAAAGAGGCGCGTCCGCTGCCCGCTGCATCACCATTGCCCGCAGAAGCGATCGCAGAGCAATCAAGCCGGCGCGCTCCTCCTCGCCAGGAGATGGGTCCGTCTCTAGATTCCAGCGCTTGAGAAACGCCGGCAACCAGTAGCGATCGTTCATCCGGTCGGTGGTAAGGCCACTGCCGCGATAGTCGTGCTCTTCGCTGTTGAGCAATTCGAGACAGGCACTTTTCAAGCTGAGTAACTTGCAAAATCAGTTTGATCGTTACAAGATCGTGGGGCAACCTTGTAACCCCTAGACTCTACCAGAAGAGTTACTAGAAAAGTTACCAGTTTGAGAGTATGCTCCTTCTGGAGGTTTGTGAATGGAAGCACCATTGACGGGTGGCTGTTTGTGCGGTGCGGTGCGCTACGCCGTCCACAGTCCGCTCACGACCGTCACCAACTGCCACTGCGGCCAGTGCCGCCGCTTCAGCGGCCACTTCGGCGCTTATACCGGTACCGATCGCGACGGGGTGGAGTTGCTCGAAAGTTCAGGTTTGAAGTGGTATGCCTCGTCGGAGATTGCGGAGCGGGGCTTCTGTGGCGTGTGTGGCTCCAGTTTGTTCTGGCGGGCCAGGACGGGCAATTCGATCGCCATCCTCCCCGGTACCCTCGATGGACCGACGGGCCTCAGGACGGTCGCCCATATCTATACAGCTTTTGCAGGCGATTACTATCAGATCGACGACGACCTGCGCAAGCTGGAGACAGAATAGTTCCCTACCCCTCATCTGTCAAATCGACCTTTGACCAGTTGCTCTCCCCCATGCCACGCTGAGGTCATGAACCTCCCGCCCGCCCGTCAACGGTTTTACGAAATTTTGCAGCAGCCGGAATCGCAGATCGATCTGGCCGAGGCTGCTCTTTACATTGCTCAGGAGGCCCGTCCGGACCTCGATGTCGAGGAGTACCTCAACGCCCTCCAGACGATGGCCGAGGAGGTGCGCGAGCGGGTACAGGACGAGCGCTATCCCCTGCGCATCCTCCAGGGCATCAACCGCTACCTCTACGAGGATCTGGGTTTTTGTGGCGACGAGCAGAACTACTACGATCCGCAGAACAGCTTTTTAGATGCGGTGATCGATCGGCGCACCGGTATTCCGATCACCCTGGCGCTGGTCTACCTCGAGATCGCCCGCCGCATCGGCTTTGGGATGGTGGGCGTCAACATGCCTGGCCACTTTCTTATCCGCCCCGACCGGCAGGATATGGAGATCTATGTCGATGCCTTTCACCGGGGAGAGATTCTTTTTAACGAGGACTGCGAGGAGCGCCAGCGCCAGATCTACGGCTTCGTCGTTCTGCTCCCCGTGCAGTTTCAGCCCATCGGTGCCCGCCAGTTTCTCGCCCGGATGCTCACCAACCTCAAATTTGCCTACTGGCGGCGCAGCGCCTGGCAGGAAGCGCTTGCAGCAGTCGAGCGCCTGCTTTTGCTGTTTCCGAATACGCCCGTCGAGTGGCGCGACCGGGGCATTCTCTACTACCGCCTGGGACGCACCGGCGAAGCGCGGCACGATCTGGAAAATTATCTCAAAGTCGCTTCGATCGAGGAGGCTGCCCGAATTCGGGCCTTGCTCGACGAGCTGGAGTGAGATGATCAGACCGTCGTTACTTCTTTTTCTTTTGCTTCGAGCAACTTCTCGATCTGCTGGATCGATTTGTCGGTGAGCTTCTGCACTTCATCCTGGAGGCGGCGCGACTCGTCTTCGGAGATTTTGGCGTCCTTTTCTTCGCGGCGCACTTCTTCGATCGCTTCGCGGCGGATGTTGCGCACCGCCACCCGGCCTTCCTCCGCCAGGCGAGCGAGCACCTTGACCAGTTCCTTGCGCCGCTCGGCGGTGAGGGGCGGAATGTTGAGCCGGATCGCCTTGCCGTCGTTGCTCGGCGGCAAACTCAGATCCGATTCGAGGATCGCCTTTTCGATGAGCCGGATCGAGCTGGGATCGTAGGGCTGGATGAGCACCGTCGAGGCGTCGGGGGTTGTGATCGTCGCCAGGGTCTTGAGGGGTGTCGGGCTGCCGTAGTACTCGACGGTGATCCGATCGAGCAGGGCAGTGGAGGCGCGACCGGTGCGGACCGTAGCGAAGTTGTGCGAAGTCGCCTCGATCGCCTTGCGCATCTTTTGATCGGTCTCGGACGTTTTCACAGGAACACCTCCTTTGAGTACCCACCAGCCATTCATCTTAGAACTCGGAGCAAGTCCGCTGCCACAGGCTCAACCAGCCTTGCGGGCGGTCACGCAGAAGAACGGATCGCTCTGGGGCAAGAACCAGGCGCTCAGGCCACGGGCGGCGTGGACGTGGGTTTCGATCTGCTCAAAGCCCCCGGCCCCGAGCAGGTACTGCTGCACCAGATCGAGCCGCTCCTCGTCGCTGCGCTCCTTCCAGCGGTCTACCGCCTTGGTCGGAAACATGCGATTAGAGAAGCTGACAATTGCGACGCCCCCCGGCTTGAGGACGCGGCGCACTTCTTGAAACACGCGCACCGCATCGACCAGATACTGCACCGAGACCGTGTTGAGCACGCCGTCGAAGCTATCGTCCACGAGTGGCAGCACCGGATCGGCGTTGAGATTCTGGACAAAAAATTCGTCAAGGCGCGGGTTGGCGGCCAGTTCCACCGCATTCATGCCGTGGCCCACTACCTTCGCAGTCTTGAGATCCTCCGGCAGGTGGGAGACCCAGCTGCTCATCAAGTCAAGCAGCACGGCGTTCTGGGGCAGATAGCGCCGGAAGATGGCCTGCAACTGCAGGATGAACCCCATGTCGATGTGCTGAACCAGACGCGGATCGCGGTAAAAAAGACTGTCGTCGGTCTCGTCGTCGCGGCGGGCTTTTGGAAAACTGACCATAAACCGGCTTGATACACAACTTCACATCTATCGTGCCTGATCGCTCCGATTCTGGCATCCCGCTGCGACTTAACCCATAAAACTGCCGTTGCGGCAGCTTTATGCTTCCAAATTGACATGGCGAAGCTATGCTTCCAGAGTTGACAGTATTCTGCGTGGCTTGCCCTGGTCGCCGATGGCCGTGGTCGCTGCTGCATCTCGTTGATAGTCGAGGTCCGGTTTTTTCTTGTCATCGAGCGCCACCGGTCAATAATTGTCACGGCCTGGCCCTTTGACTTGACTTTCAACACTGTAGAACGGAAGCAGTACGAAATACGTAAGAAATACTGTAAATTGAGGCATATCTGGTTTACAATTTAAGTAAAGCACCCTGGCCCTGTAATCTGTTTGCGCAGGTTGTACGTGCAGGTTGCTTGGGAAATGAAGTGTGTTGCAGGGAGTTGCTGTGCCGAAGCTCTCTCTGCGAGGTCTTCTTGTCCTTGGCTTTATGAGGAAACGTCCCATGGCAGAGAAGAAAAAGCTTACAGTGAATTTGTCTGATGATGCCCTTGCAGACTTGGAGCAAATTGCAAAAGCGCAAGGTATCACTTTGACTGAAGCTATCCGCAAAGCTCTTGCTACTGAAGGGTACCTTCTCAGAGAGACGAAGTTAGGTCGTAAGATTCTTGTGCAAGATCCTTCTACCAAAGAGATCCGCGAGCTCGTCTTTAGATAATGCAAGAGCCTGAAGGACAGGCCGATTTCAGTTCCGATGCATCTGGAGGAGATTCTCCAGGTGCATCGTCCTATCAAAATACAACTCAGTCTCAGCGGGCTTCATCGCCTTCTCAAGGTGCGTCGCAGCCTCAGAAAGGAGCACTTGAACCAAGCGGCGGAACTTCTGACAATAGCCAATCCAGTGTCGGTTCAATAATTATCAGTAATTCGGGTACTGGAGATATTACTTCTATCCCATACCAGAGTATTTCTTCTGAACCCTTCGATATTCAACAGTCGCAAGAAAAAACTCGAAGCACAATCGCAATCTGGCTTCTTGTGTTGCTCACCTCATCTATCATTTGCTCATTCGCATATGCAATCTTTGGTGATCTATCTAAGGGAGGGGTGAAAGAGTTTTTAACACTTCTCCTGTCATCTCAATTCACATTGGTGGGAACCGCTCTAGGCTTTTATTTCGGCACGAAGCCTCGTTCTTGAGCCATGCCTACCCTCTCTTTGTGGGTGAACGGCAGATTTATGCTTCCGGTGGTGACGAATTTATGGGTCAAGTCACACCCGCGCTGCTCAGAGTCGGTGCAGAGGGCTGTGCTACGGTGAAGGGGTCGCAGGCAGACAGTATGCATGAACGATAGTTTCCGGGTCGTCTATCTGCTGGGTCTGGCGGTGTTGCTGGGCTGGCTGGCCTGGCAGATCTTCCGGCAGGTGCGGCGCAACGTCGGCGTCGAAGGGGTGATCAATAAGCTCCAGCCCAAGCTCAAAAGCGGCCAGGGCACAGCCGAAGATTTTTACGAATTGGGCTGCGCCTACCTTGAAAAGCGGCTCTACATCGACGCGATCGACGATTTCAAAAAAGCGATCAACCTCAATCCCGAATTTGCCGAAGCTTACAACAACCTTGGCTTCTGCTACTTCCAGCAGAGCCAGTACGATCTGGCAATTCGTCAATACAAAGAAGCGGTGCGCTTCAAGGCCAATTACGCTTCGGCGCTGAATAATCTCGGCCACGCCTACGAGATGAAGGGGCAGGCGGCCCAGGCTCTCGAAGCCTACGATCAGGTGCTGGCGGTCCAACCGACCAACGCCACGGCAGAACGCCGGGCGCGGGCCTTGCGCAAGCGGGTGCCCTCCGCTGCTGCCGATGGCTGAGGAGCTGTACTACGTGCTCTTGCGCACCGGGGCGGATCAACAGTTCGTCACCGAGGGTGAACTGGTGGCGCTCTTGAGCGATGTGGTGGGACGGGCCGAAAAACTTGAGGGCAAGGCGCTGGCGGAGCGGGTGCGCTTTCTTATCGACACGGCCTGCGACTACCCGCTGGAGCCAGGGCAATATTTTGAGTGGTACGTCACCCGCCTCGAAAAATCGTAGGGGCGTCCCCAGACAGTACAATCTGGTACGAATAGCTACTTCGCGGGTGTTGAGCCTTTGATGCCGCTGACGCTGAGCGCTTTTTGGAAATTCACCCGGCCCCATACCCTCTACGGCACCGCCATCAGCCTGCTCGGGGTGTATCTGCTGTTCTGTGCCGAGACGGGCAGCAATTTTGTCCAGGGGCTCACGGCGCTGCTGGTGGCGGAGGGGAGCTGTCTTTGCGCCAACGTCTACATCGTCGGGCTCAACCAGCTTACCGACGTTGCGATCGACCGGATCAACAAGCCCTACCTGCCGGTGGCGAGCGGTGAGATTACGGAGCGCACCGGTGCGGTGCTGGTGAGCGTCCTGCTCGCCGTTGCCCTGGTTGTGGCCGGGTGGGCGAACCGCTTTTTGCTCGCGACAGTTGCCATGAGCGCCCTCATCGGCACCGCCTACTCGTTGCCGCCTCTGCGGTTGAAGCGCTTTGCCCTGTTTGCCTCGCTCTGTATATTTAGCGTGCGCGGCTTGATCGTCAATCTGGGCATCTGGTGCTACCTGCTGGAGTGGACCGGCAGGCCCATCGTCCTCGCTCCATCGATCTTGATCTTGAGTTTGTTCGTGACGCTCTTTACCTTCGTCATCGCCATCTTCAAGGACATCCCCGACACCGAGGGCGACAGCCGCTACCTGATCTCGACGTTTTCGGTGCAGTTGGGGCGGCGGTTTATCTTCAACCTTTCCAGTCTGCTTCTGGTGGGCAATTATCTGCTGGCCGTTCTGCTCGCCGCCTTTGTGCTGAAGCCCGCTGGTCTATTTTTCTTGGGCACGGCCCACGCCGTCCTGGCCGCCTTTTTTCTCTACCGGCGCAGACAGGTCAATCTCAAGGACAACCAGGCGGTGGCGGATCTCTACCAGTTCATCTGGAAACTTTTTTACCTGGCCTACTTGATCTTTCCGCTCGCCTGGTGGCTGGGCCACAGCGTCGGTTTCCCCGCCTGAGGCAAAAGATGGCGATCATCACGCTCCTGAGCGACTTCGATCTGCAGGATGGCTACGTGGCGGCGATGAAGGGCGCAATTGCAACCCTGGCTCCGGACGCCCGCATCATCGATATCACCCACCGCATTCCCCGCCAGGACGTGGCCGCTGCCCGCTTTCAACTGCTCACCACCTGCCCGTACTTTCCTGCCGGAACGATTCATGTGGCCGTAGTCGATCCAGGTGTGGGCACCCGCCGCCGGGCGATCGCCCTGCGCACGGCGACGGCAACTTTTGTCGGGCCAGACAACGGCCTTTTTGGCGGAGTTCTCGCTGGAGGCGTGCTTGCGGCTGTGGAACTCGGCGAGAGGCGCTTCTGGCGCACTGAAAACCCGAGCACGACCTTTCATGGCCGGGATATCTTTGCGCCGGTGGCCGCCCACCTCGCCTCAGGGGTAGGGCTGGAGCAGTTGGGACCATCTATAGATCCTCAAACCCTCGTGGAGCTTGAGTTGCCCGATTGGTCCCCTAGCGCCGACGGCGGCAGCGGAGTGATCCAGGCTATCGATCACTTCGGCAACTTGATCACCAATATTCCTGCCCAGGCGACCGCTGCGCGAAGCTGGCGGCTCACGGTTGGCGAACACGAGTTGCGGGCCGTCACCACCTACGGCGAGGGCGAGTTGGGGGAGGCCGTTGCCCTGGTGGGCAGCCACGGCTTTATCGAAATTGCCGTGAGCGGTGGCAGCGCCGCCGCAATGCTTGCGCTGCGGCCCGGCGATCCGGTCGAATTTGTCTGGCAGGAAGCGGAGCCTTGAATTTTCCTTATTCTGAGGGATCGTTCGGTCCGGCTCCCTTGCCGACGATGCCGTACTCGTAGGGACCGGCTTCGACCACCGGCAGCACCTCGAAGTTTTCGAGGGGCGGCGGCGAGGGCACGGTCCACTCTAAGCCGTGGGAGCGCCAGGGGTCGTTGCCGGCTTTTTTGCCGAGCAGGCCGCTGATGAGCACGTTCAACAAAAAGGGCAGCGTCGAGATACCGAGGGCAAAAGCGCCGATGCTGATAATCACGTTTTCGAGGGTAAATTGCGGCAGGTACTCCGCCACCCGGCGCGGCATTCCCAATAGTCCCACCTGATGCATCGGCAAGAAGGTGACGTTCAGGCCGATAAGAGTCGTCCAGAAGTGGATCTTGCCCAGCGTCTCGTTGAGCATCCGCCCGGTCATCTTGGGAAACCAGTAATAAATCCCGGCATAAAGGCCGAGCACGCTGCCGCCGAACAGCACGTAGTGCAGGTGGGCGACGACAAAGTACGTATTGCTCACGTGGATGTCCACCGGCACCGAGGCGAGCATGACGCCGGTCACGCCGCCCGCGACGAACATGCCGACAAAGCCCATCGCAAAGAGCATCGGCGTGGTGAGCCAGAGCTTGCCGCCGTAGATCGTCCCGGTCCAGTTGAAGACCTTGATGCCGGTGGGCACGGCGATCGTCATCGAGGTGATCATAAAGAACATGCGCATCCAGTCCGGGGTACCGGAGGTGAAGATGTGATGCACCCAGACCATAAAGCCGATGACGGCGATGGCGATCGTCGAGAGCACGATGACCTGATAGCCAAAGAGTGGCTTGCGGGCAAAGGTCGGCAGAATCTCGGAAATTACGCCCATCGCGGGCAGAATCATGATGTAGACCGCCGGATGGGAGTAGAACCAGAACATGTGCTGGTAGACCACCGGATCGCCCCCCATCGCCGGGTTAAAAAAGCCCGTGCCAAGGTTGAGATCGAACCACAGAAGCACCAGGGCGGCGGTGAGCACCGGCACACCCATGAGCGTGATGATCGAAGTGACGAGGGTGTTCCAGACAAAGACCGGCATCCGAAACAGGGTCATCCCCCTGGTGCGCATCGCCAGAATCGTCGCTATAAAGTTGAGGGCAGCCAGAATCGAGGAGATGCCCAGCAGCGTCAGGCTGCCGATCCAGAGGGACTGGCCGTAGTTAAAGACCAGCTTGTCGCCCACCTGCACTTGCTGCAGGCTCAAGGGCGGATAGGACCACCAGCCCGCCTGGGGCGGCCCGCCTGGGGTCAGATAGCTCGAAAGCAGCACCAGCCCCGCCGGTGGAATCAGCCAGAAGCTGATCGCGTTCAGGGTCGGAAAGGCCATGTCCCGCGCCCCGATCATCAGAGGCACCAGGTAGTTACCGAGCCCCGCCGAGGTCGGGATGATCCAAAGAAAGATCATGATCGTCGCGTGCAGGGTGAACAGGCCGTTGTAGCCGTTCTGGCTCACGACGTTCGACTCGGGGGTGAGCAGTTCGGCGCGGATCACCATCGCCATCAGGCCGCCCAGCAGGTAGAAGGTAAACGAGGTGACCAGGTACTGAATGCCGATGACTTTGTGATCGGTGCTGAAGCTGAAGTAGCGCCGCCAGTCGGTGGGCGGCTGCTTGCCCAGTTGCTGAGCCGGGGATACTCCGGTCATAGCGATCCTTTCAGTGGTTTGAGATGGCGGACGAGGGCGGCGCTGGCGACGGGCGAGAGCGGCTTTTCTACCGGCTGACTGGCGGTGGACGACTGGGAGCGGAGCCACTTATCAAAGTCGGCTGGTTTATCGACAAAGACCGTCGCCCGCATGACGCCGTGGTAGGTGCCGCACAGCTGGGTGCATTCGAGCACGTACTGGCCGGGCCGGGTGGGTAAAATCCGCAACTCGGAGGTGCGGCCCGGAATCACATCCTGCTTGAGGCGAAACTCGGGCACCCAGAAGCCGTGGATGACATCTTTGGCGGTCATCTTCAAGATCACAGGCCGGTTTAAGGGCAAGTGCAGCTCGCTGCCGGTCACTTTGCTGTCGGGATAGGTAAAGATCCAGGCCCACTGCACCGCCTCGACGTTTACCGTGAGCGGCGGCGGTCCCCCCGGACGGGGCGGCCCGAGCTTTGGCGAGTCGGTCACCTGGGCCGCCTGGGCCCGAGCGCCCTTGAACGGATTGGAGAACAGGTGCAGGTGCAGCCCGCCCACCTGGGGATTGCTGCGCGTGAGCTGGCGGTAGACATCGAAACTGTAGATGCTCAAGAAGGCGACCAGCACCACCGGAATGAGTGTCCAGGTAATTTCAAGCGGCAGGCTGCCATCGATGGGCGGGCCGTCGCTGTAATCGTTCGGGTCGCGCTTGAAGGCAAAACCGGCGTAGACCAGAAAGGCGAGAATCGAGAGGGTGATGATCGAGGCGATGACGACCATCAGGCGAAACAGCCCATCGACCGCCCGCGCCTCCGCCGTACCGGCCCCCGGCAGTAAAATATTGACATTTTTGCCAAACCAGAGGCTGATGAGCACCACCGCCGCCACCGCCCCCACCAGTAGCAGCACGCGCCAGACAGTGGTCGGGCTCGGAATCCAGTTACGGCGATTCATCGACAGATGCCTCCGGGGTGACAGGACGCAGCGCCGGGGCGTTGCGCGCTTTGAGTTGCTGGACGGTGGTGTTGTGGATGCCGAAGTCGTTGGCCATCTGCGCGCCCAGCTCTCCCTGCAGGTACATCAGGCCCACCGCCACGACACTCGCGAGCACATAGCTCCACTGCACCTGCCGCTCAGCGCCCCTGCGCCACCGGTAACGCTGAAAGCCGCGCCAGACTGCCAGGGCGACGATGAGCGTCAGCATCAAGATGCCGCCGATGCCGTGATAGAACATCGTCTGGGCAGCGGTCAGCCCCCAGGGACTTCTGGTGCCCACCGGCACCGGCGCGAGCAACAGTTCAAACAGGCCAAAACCCACGGTGACGAACGAGATGACCGCCGCCGCCACCAGATTCCACCAGCCTGCATCGAACAGACTCATCCGCCCGATAGGCAGGGTGAGGCCCAGGCGCTTGCGAAAGCTGTAGAACGCTCCGGCAACGTCGAAGAAGACGGCGATGATAAAAAGCCCGATCGTCAGATGCACAAACGTGGGATGAAGGGGCACCAGGTACGGCAACTGGTTGACTCCGAGGCCCAGGCCCAGATCGCCCGCTGCAGTTGGATTCATCGCAGTGCCCCCTGCCTGTCCGCTTCGACCACCGGCTTGACGTGGACGCCGTAGATCCAGACCAGTTGCGTGCCCAAAAAGAGCTGATAGCAGACCATCCCGACGACGACGAGCCCGGCCCCAAGGTAGGCAGGATTGATCCGGTCCGGATTGCGGTAGCGCATCACCCCGCGCCAGGCGGCCAGCACCAGCACAATCGCCCCCAGTCCCCAGCCAATCAGCGTGTGCCAGCTCAGGACCGGACGCATACCGAGCGTCTCGTTCGCCAGGCCCGCCTCCAACTGGCCAAAGAAGATTGCCCCAACGATTGCCGCACAGGCAGCGATCAGGTTGTACCAACCTACGTTCAAAAGGCGTGGCCTGTGAGAAAAATGTCCCAGCCAGTCAAAGAGGACCGAGAAGAGGACCATCGCAATCGCAAAATGCACGATGATCGGATGAATAGAACTGCCGATAAATCCGGGATAGGGCAGATTGTAGTCGTTGAGCTGAATACCGAACATGGCTGCATTCCATTTTTAGTGTGACTCCAGCAGGGTGCCGGACAGTGATTTCAAATTGCAGAGACAGAATAGATAGAACAGTGTTTCTATTGCCAACGGGCAGCCGAAAGACCATTGGGACGTCGCCTTTTTATCAGTATTTCTACTCAGAATTACCGACGGTTTCGAGCCAAAGGTACCAAGAAGCTATCAAAGCCCCCCAACCGTGAGATCAGCCCTATGGCAGAGGGAGTAGAAGTGGGACGAGAAAAATTTTGCATATGTCGGGACAAGTTTGCACAGCTAAAATGCGCCGAACGGCGCATCGGGCAGGCTCGGACACCTGTTTCTACCTAAAGGCTGATCCGCCCTGAGCACCGGTACAGTAACATACACGAGCTTTATTTCAGATTTGCTTCCTGGACAGGAATCTTCAGCAATCGGTTACAATCACCTTCTCAATCTCCAAAATGGATTTGAGGAGATAGAACCTGTCGTTGAACATTCTGGCTCGACTCAGGATGAACAACCTGCTCTGTTCGCAGCGATTGTCTTTCTTCAGGACCACCCTATGCCAGCCACCAAGTCAAAAAAATCTCACGACACTTCTGCTCTCGATCCTGAGCAGCTTCTCGACGTTCTCCTCGCCATCAAGCAGGGAGATTTTTCGGTTCGTATCCCAGTCGAGCAAGAAGGGATCGCGGGCAAAATTGCCCTCACACTCAACGAGATTATCGAGCTGAACGAGCAGATGACCAGCGAGTTGAACCGGGTGGGCACGGAGGTGGGCAAGGAGGGCAAGACCGATCAGCGCGTCTACCTCGGCAACGCCGCTGGAGCCTGGTCCTACTGCGTCGAGTCGATCAATACACTGATCGAGGATCTGGCGCAGCCGACAGCGGAGACGGCCCGCGTCATTCGCGCTGTCGCCAACGGCGATCTGAGCCAGCGCATCGCCACCGAGATTGCCGGGCGCTCCCTGCAGGGCGAATTTCTGCAGACCGCCCAGATCGTCAACGTGATGGTGGACCAGCTCGGCTCCTTCGCCTCAGAGGTCACCCGCGTCGCTCGCGAGGTAGGCACCGAGGGCAAGCTGGGGGTGCAGGCAGAAGTAAGGGGCGTTGCCGGTACCTGGAAGGATTTGACCGATAACGTCAATTCGATGGCGGACAACCTCACCGCCCAGGTGCGCAACATCGCCGAGGTGACGACAGCGGTGGCCAACGGCGACCTTTCTAAAAAGATCACCGTCGATGTCAAAGGCGAAATTCTTGAACTTAAAGACACGATCAACGTGATGGTGGACCAGCTCAACTCCTTCGCATCTGAGGTTACTCGTGTGGCCCGTGAAGTGGGCACCGAGGGCAAGCTGGGCGGCCAGGCGCAGGTCAGAGGGGTGGGCGGTACCTGGAAAGACCTCACCGATAACGTCAATTCGATGGCCGGTAACCTCACAGGTCAGGTGCGCAACATCGCCGAGGTGGCGACGGCGATCGCGAATGGCGACCTTTCTAAAAAGATCACCGTCGATGTCAAAGGCGAAATTCTCGAACTTAAGGACACAATCAACGTGATGGTGGACCAGCTCAACTCCTTCGCCTCAGAAGTCACCCGTGTGGCCCGTGAGGTCGGTTCAGAAGGAAAGCTGGGGGTGCAGGCAGAAGTCAGGGGCGTTGCCGGTACCTGGAAGGATTTGACCGATAACGTCAACTTCATGGCTGGTAGTTTGACGGCCCAGGTGCGCAACATCGCCGAGGTGACGACAGCGGTCGCGAACGGCGACCTGTCTAAAAAGATCACCGTCGATGTCAAGGGCGAGATTCTTGAACTTAAAGACACGATCAACGTGATGGTGGACCAGCTCAACTCCTTCGCCTCAGAGGTAACTCGTGTAGCCCGCGAGGTCGGTTCAGAAGGAAAGCTGGGGGTGCAGGCAGAGGTGAGAGGCGTTGCCGGTACCTGGAAGGATTTGACCGATAACGTCAACTTCATGGCTGGTAGTTTGACGGCCCAGGTGCGCAACATTGCCGAGGTGACGACAGCAGTGGCCAACGGCGACCTGTCTAAAAAGATCACCGTCGATGTCAAAGGCGAGATTCTTGATCTGAAAAACACGATCAACGTGATGGTGGACCAGCTCAACTCCTTCGCCTCAGAAGTCACCCGTGTGGCCCGTGAAGTAGGCACCGAGGGCAAGCTGGGTGGCCAGGCGCAGGTCAGAGGGGTAGGTGGTACCTGGAAAGACCTCACCGATAACGTCAATTCGATGGCCGGTAACCTCACAGGTCAGGTGCGCAACATCGCCGAGGTGGCGACGGCGATCGCGAATGGCGACCTTTCTAAAAAGATCACCGTCGATGTCAAAGGTGAAATTCTTGAGCTAAAAAATACCGTCAACACGATGGTGGACCAGCTCAACTCCTTCGCATCTGAGGTCACCCGCGTCGCTCGCGAAGTAGGTACAGAAGGAGCCCTGGGCGGTCAGGCTTACGTGAGAGGCGTGGCCGGTACCTGGAAAGACCTCACCGATAACGTCAATTCGATGGCGGGCAACCTCACAGGTCAGGTGCGCAACATTGCCGAGGTGACAAAGGCGGTCGCGAACGGCGATTTGTCTAAGAAGATCACCGTCGATGTCAAAGGCGAAATTCTTGATCTGAAAAACACGATCAACGTGATGGTGGACCAGCTCAACTCCTTCGCCTCAGAAGTCACCCGTGTGGCCCGTGAAGTAGGCACCGAGGGCAAGCTGGGTGGCCAGGCGCAGGTCAGAGGGGTAGGTGGTACCTGGAAAGACCTCACCGATAACGTCAATTCGATGGCCGGTAACCTCACCGCTCAAGTGCGCGGCATCGCCCGCGTTGTGACGGCGGTGGCCAACGGCGATCTCAAGCGCAAGCTCGCCCTCGAAGCGAAGGGCGAAATCGAGACCCTGGCAGAGACGATCAACGAGATGATCGACACGCTCGCCACGTTCGCCGATCAGGTCACCACCGTCGCCCGCGAGGTGGGTATCGAAGGAAAGCTAGGCGGCCAGGCGCGGGTGCCCGGTGCCTCCGGTACCTGGAGAGATCTGACCGACAACGTCAACGAACTGGCTGCCAACCTGACGACCCAGGTGCGCGCCATCGCCGAGGTGGCGACCGCCGTCACCAAGGGCGATCTCACCCGGTCGATCGCCGTCGAGGCCAAGGGCGAGGTGGCGGTGCTCAAGGACAACATCAACCAGATGATCGCCAACCTGCGCGAAACCACTCAAAAAAATACCGAGCAGGACTGGCTGAAGACCAACCTGGCCAAGTTCACCCGCGTGCTGCAGGGCCAGCGCGACCTCGAGGCGGTCTCCCGGCTCATCCTCTCGGAGCTGGCTCCCCTCGTCTCCGCCCAGCACGGCGTCTTCTATCTGATGGATACTGTCGAGAACCAGCCCTGCCTGCAGCTGCTGAGCACCTACGCCTACCGCGAGCGGCGCAGCCTGTCCAACCGCTTCTTCTTAGGCGAGGGTCTGGTCGGCCAGTGCGCGATCGAAAAGGACCGCATTCTGCTTACAGAGGTGCCCACGGACTACATCAAGATCAGCTCCGGCCTGGGCGAGGCGAATCCCCTCAGCATCGTCGTGCTGCCGGTGCTCTTCGAGGGGCAGGTGACGGCGGTGATCGAGCTGGCTTCCTTCCGCCGCTTCAGTGAAATCCACCTCACCTTCCTCGATCAGTTGACCGAAAGCATCGCGATCGTGCTCAACACGATCGCCGCCAGTATGCGCACCGAGGAACTGCTCAAGCAGTCCCAATCGCTGGCCGAAGAGCTGCAGAGCCAGCAAAAAGAACTCACCGAGACCAACCAGCGCCTCGAACAGCAGGCGCGCTCGCTGCAGGCGTCGGAGGAGCGCCTCAAGACCCAGCAGGAGGAACTGCAGCAGACCAACGAACAACTGCAGGACAAAGCCCGGCTGCTCTCCCAACAAAACGAAGAGGTCGAGCGCAAGAACCACGAGATCGAGCAGGCCCGCCGCTCGATCGAAGAAAAGGCCGAACAGCTCGCCCTGACCTCCCGCTACAAATCTGAGTTTCTCGCCAACATGTCCCACGAGCTGCGCACGCCGCTCAACAGCCTGCTCATCCTGGCGCGGCTGCTTTCAGGCAACGGCGAGGGCAACCTCACCGACAAGCAAGTCGAGTTCACCCGTACCATCTATTCGGCGGGTACCGACTTATTGGGGCTCATCAACGACATCCTCGATCTGGCAAAGGTCGAATCGGGAACGATCTCGGTCGAATTTGAGCAGATGCGCTTTGCGGATCTTAAAGACCAGATGGAGCGCACCTTTCACCAGGTCGCCAGCGATCGGGGGCTCGAATTTATCGTCGATTTTGACCCTGAGCTGCCGGAGGCGATGTTTACCGATCCAAAGCGGCTGCAGCAGGTGCTCAAGAACCTGCTCTCCAACGCCTTCAAATTTACCGAGCGCGGCGTTGTCATCCTGCACGTCTATCTGCCCCAGCTCGATCGGCCCCTGTACGGTTCCCTGGGCCGGGCCGAAAGGACGATCGCCTTCTCGGTGCGCGATACCGGCATCGGCATCGCCCGCGACAAGCAGCAGGTGATCTTCGAGGCGTTCCAGCAGGCCGACGGCAGCACCAGCCGCAAGTACGGCGGTACCGGGTTGGGATTGTCGATCAGCCGCGAGATTGCCCAGCTGTTGGGAGGTGAAATTCGCCTGGTCAGCGAACTCAACCGGGGCAGCACCTTTACGCTCTACCTGCCCCTCTTCAGCGAGTTACCCAACGATGGCAACCGCTCCCAGCAGTTGGCAAACGGCGGCCTGCTGAGCGGAGCGGTCTCCAGAGTCGAGCGAACCTCTCCCTGGCGTCATCTGACTCCCGGCGACAGTGCATCCGGACCGAGGGTGGACGGCCTGCTGTTACCGGTGATTGCCGATGAGCCACCGCAGCCGACGGTCAGCGAGGAACAACGGCTGGCAGGCCGCCAGATCTTGATCATCGACGACGACATCCGCAATATCTTTGCCTTGACCAGCGCCCTCGAGCGCTGCAACGTCGAGGTGTTCTCCGCCGAAAATGGCCTCGACGGCATCGTCCTGCTTGAGCAGACTCCCAGCATCGACGCGGTGCTGATGGATGTGATGATGCCGGGCATGGACGGCTACCAGACGATCGCTGCCATTCGCTCCCGGCCCCCGTTTGCCGATCTGCCGATCGTGGCGCTCACCGCCAAGGCGATGGTCGGCGACCGCGAGAAGTGCCTGGAGGCGGGGGCGTCCGAGTACATCACCAAGCCGGTCGATATCGAGCAACTGGTCTTCCTGTTGCACGAGTTGCTGCTTCAAAGGGAGACCGCCCACTGATGAATGCAACCCCCGTCGAGCCGGTCAGTATTCTGCTAGTCGATGACCGGTCCGAAAATTTGCTGGCGCTCCAGGCGGTCCTGGGCGGATTGGGTCAGAATCTGGTGACGGCCCGCTCGGCCCAGGAGGCGCTGCGCTGTGTGCTCCGCCAGGACTTTGCTTTGATCTTGCTCGATGTGCAGATGCCCGGCATGGACGGGTTCGAGGCGGCCCGCCTCATTCGCTCGCGTCCGCGATCGCACAGCACGCCGATCATCTTTCTCACCGCCTACAGCAGCAGCGATAGCCTCGTCTTTCGGGGCTACTCTCTAGGAGCCGTCGATTACCTCTTCAAGCCGATCGATCCGGCGATCCTGGTCTCAAAAGTGAGCGTCTTCGTCGAGTTGTTTCAGAGGACCGCCGAGGTCCAGCGTCAGGCCCAGGCGCTGAGCGCGATGAACGACCGACTGCTGCGCAGCGAAGAACGTCTCATCGACTTTCTCGACAACGCTGGAGATCTGATCCAGATCGTAACGATCGAGGGCCGCCTGCTCTACGTCAACCAGAGCTGGCAGCGCACCCTGGGCTATCAGCCAGCCGATATCGAGGCAATTACCTGCTTCGATGTCGTCCTGCCGGAGGAGCGCGCCGCCCTCGTGCAGCTATTCGAGCGCCTGCAGGACGAGCCGGCATCGCGCCGTATTGAAGTCACCCTGCTCAGCCGCAATGGCCGGGCGATCCCGACCGAAGGCAGCTTCAACTGCCGCTTCGAGGACGGCAAACTCCAGGCGATCCGCTGCATCTTCCACGATCTGAGCGAGCGCCGCCAGATCGAAGAAGCCCGCGCCCAGGCGCTCATCGAACAGATGGCCCGCGAGCAGGCAGAAGCAGCCAGCCGTACCAAAGACGAATTTCTGGCAATGGTCTCCCACGAACTGCGTACACCCCTCAACGCCGTACTGGGCTGGTCACAACTGCTGTTGCGCCGTCGCCTCGACGAGGCCGCCACCGAGCGCGCCCTCGATGCAATCGAGCGCAACGCCCGGCTGCAGCTGCAACTTGTCGAAGATCTGCTCGATATTTCGCGCATCGTCACCGGCAAACTCCACCTCGACCTGCGGCCTGTCAATCTGAGCGAAGTGCTCGAATTTGCGATGGGCACGATCCGGTCCAACGCCGAAGCGAGGCAAATCCAGCTCCACAACCCGTCTGCCGGGAGCGCCCTCCACCACTACCGGGTGATGGGCGACAGCAACCGCCTCTCCCAGGTCTTCTGGAACCTGCTCTCCAACGCCGTCAAATTCACACCCAACGGCGGCAGCGTCGAAGTGAGCCTGCTGCGATCGACCGATACCGTCACGATCAATGTCAGCGACACCGGCATCGGCATCCGGCCCGAATTTTTGCCCCACGTCTTCGAGCGTTTTCGCCAGGCCGACAGCAGCAGCACCCGCCAGCACGGCGGCCTTGGCCTCGGTCTTGCGATCGTGCGCCACCTCGTCGAACTGCACGGCGGCACGATCGCAGTGACAAGCGGTGGCGAGGGCCAGGGAACGACTTTTACCGTCGAGCTACCCGCCCTCGGCGAGCCCCAGGAGCATCCGGCCTGCGAAACGACTGGCTCCCCCCAGGCAAGCCATTCTTGATAAGCACGACAGCTGAAACTGCGCACTCAATTGCCAAAGTATCTAAAGGCAAAAGTCTTGCTTTGCTTTTCGTGGTAAGTGTAATCGCTCTTGCTCAGTGTGATGTTGAGTGGTCCGCTCGAATGCTCGACCAGCTCGTTACTGTTGGGTTGCATGTAGGATTTTACAGACATAGCCAGAGATAACTTATATTTGCTGCTCGGAAGCAAATTACACAGCCGAGCAATGGTCGTTTCCGTATAAGCAGCAAAAAGTGGAAAAATCCGCCGATCGGTGATCATTGGTGAGATATCCAGATAAATAAGTGTCGCATCCATCCAGCTTGGATCTCTTTTGAACAGTGATCGAAAGCTGTCACCATCTGCCAGCACATCCTGAATATTACCTGTAATTGGATCCCTACCATTACCGAACACATAGAGATTTGGATCAACTGCCAGCAGTTCTTTTATTGGCCTATCAAAGTAAGCAATACCGTAAATGTTATCTCTTGAGGTAAATTCAGTGGTCAGGGCAGCAGGATCGACACTCCTCGAATCGAGGGGCTTTTTAGAAAAAATGATCTTCCGGGCATAGGTCGGGTTGATGGGCGAATTTTGTGCGCCAACAATTTTTGGCACAAAGACAAACGATAATAAAGAACTACCGAGCAGTACGCTGCGCCGATTGATCATACCCAATGACAATTACCCCCACAAACTACTTCTGCTCAACTATCACCATAGTATCTGTTATAGTAAATCTGCTGTTGTCGCTTGTGATAGCCAAAGTCACTCTTGCTCAGGACAATATTGAGTGGACCTTTAGCCTGGACGTTAGTTTTTCCAGAAAAGGCTCCAGCAAGTGATTCGACAGTGGTAGATAACGACAGTTTGTATTTAGCTCCTTCAGCCACATAATGACAAAAACTCATGAGGAAATTCTCTGAGTAACTAGCAAAAAGTGGATAAATCTTCTGGTCGGATGGATCAGGCGATACATCCAAGTAGAGGACAGTTGCATCTCTCCATTCTGGCTGTCTTCTCAACAACTCTGTAAAACTGTTGCCATCATCTACAAGCGTTCGTACAGTCTGCTGTTTCAATGCTGGGTCATTCCCAACAGCTCTAAAGTACATAACATAGGCGTCAGGCGGCGTCATATCTTTTATCTGTTTATCAAAGAAGGCAACACCGTAGATGCTGTCTTTTGAGGTGAAATTGGTGGCCAGGGCAGCAGGATTGACACTCTTTGGATCGATTGGCTGTTTGGAGTAGATAATTTTGCCTGCATAGGTCGTATTGATGCGTGCTTCCTCAGCACCAACAATCCTGGGCACAAAGGCAAGTGGCAGTAAGGAACTGCCCAGCAATATATTACGCCGATTAATCATCCCCATCAGACAACCTCCAAACGAAAGTGTGTTCGTTCTAATTAATGCTTATCTGTGCTCCCTGGATCGTCATTGGTCCAGAAGAGCTGACACTCATGTTTCCAGAGGCGTTGATTGTCGTTGAACCCTGAGAATTAATGTTCAGTTCTCCTGTCGAGTGGATTTCAATGCTGCCATCTTGATCGTTGAGCTTGATGTAGTGGCCGCCGGGTGTCTTGATGTTGATGAACTCGTCTGTCTCGTTCATCTCAATCATGAACATCTTCTTGGTCCGCAGGTAGATGCCCACTTTGTCTGGTGAGGTATCTTCATCGACCATGCGCATGTAGTGGCCGACTCGCGTCTTCATTGTGCGTAGATGCACTGGAGTAACACTGTCGTCCTGCTTGTCCGGTGGCTTGTCCTTGCCATTCCAGACACCGCCGACGACATAAGGACGATGAATATCACCGTGCTCGAAACAGACCAACACTTCATCGTTGACTTCTGGCAGCCACCAGATGCCATGCTCCGGCCCAGCGCCGGGACCGACTACCCGTGCCCAGTTGCTCTCGTGTTCTTCGGTCAAAGTTGGAAACTTGACTTTGATTCGACCCATGCCTTCAGGGTCTTTGTTGTTGGTGACGATTCCTACAAGATTTGTCTGACCAGGCTTGAGCTTGGGTTGCGACCCAAGGTTGCTCATCATGTTACCGCCACGGGTTCCCCGAACGCTGAACTCCGTGGTGTAAACATTGTCGTGGTAGAAGTGCCGAGCGTCAGTGACGTAGTACTTGCCACTGTGCTGATCGCCCATTTGAGTCAGATTGACTATCTTACCCGGTCGAACCGTTGGCTCACCTTCACAACGGGCATCGGCGTAGACACCTTCACCCCCCATCTCGTCGCAGACGGCCTGTGCCATGATGTCTGCTTCTTCAGGACTGAAGACGGGGTGATCGACGACTGTCAGCTTGGCATTGGTACCAAAAGGCTCATCTGCCTTCCCAGCAATCGTGTAACCAGTTTGCGTAACTAGCTGGGGTGCCTCCGCTGTTCCAACAATTGCCTTCTTCTCCTTGTAATCCCAGCTACGGACCTCGACGGATTTTACCTGCTCTGCAGCGGTCATTCGCGTTCTAAAAGATTGAAGTCGTTTGCCCCACTGCAGCAAGGTATCCGCTTCACCGTCGCTCTTGGGCTTGTGGAAATGCACCTTACTATCTTGAACGTATAGCTCAAAGCCGATTCGAGATGCGCGATCCCTAAGAAACGCCATGTTTGTCTGGTTTTCTTGAAAAACATAGTCATGGGGAGCGCCGCTGTCTTCGATCTCTCCTGCCTGTAAACCCACCTCACCGATGATCTTGCGAACGATGTCAGAGTCCGTCATGTTGATGAAGGAGCGGTTATAGCGTCCGCGATGCAGGCGGTGAGACATGTCGTAGCCGCGCAGGACGACAGGAGCAGAAGGATCTTCAGTGTAGTGAGCTTCAATACCAGTGATTTCGCCTTCCAGCAAAGCAGGATTCTCTGTTTGTTTGCTAAATTCGCCAGCCATAGTCGTGGTGGAGCGAAAGCCAAATTTGATCTTCGCGCCAACCTTCAAGGCTGGATGGCTCAGCCAATGATGTTTATCCTTCACATCGCCCGGCGTAAATGGATTGTGCAGGATGATCGTGAAAGCATCAGGCAAGTTCAAACTTTCTTCGACACAAATCTGCTGGATATCTCGAACAAGGAACTCATTCTCTTCGCCTTCGACGCCCTCAATCTTGACATTGGGCCTTGAATTATAGTTTTGCATTGTTTGCGCTCCAAGATTGGCGGGGTGATTTTTAGATCAATTCTCGTCTTGTGACGTTTGCCGGTGAAACCCTTGTTGTCAACCTTGACGACCTCGCGAGTCGGCTGTTCGGTTTGCTGGTCCCGCATTACTTTGTTGAGAGCCTGCTGCTACTTTCTCCACTTCTTGTAATTTTAGAGAGACCATTGCTCGACACGGATCGCCATTAGGGAGAAACATTGTGTAGTTGAAGGTGAGACTGGTCACAACGCAGCGCAGGGAAATGCTGTTCCCCAATTGAAGCATGTACACAAAAGGGCGCTTGCGCTGAATAAAGGCACCATCACCACTTGCCGATGCATCACTGACTGAATTTGGTGTGACAGCCGCTTTCAGCGCATCGATGTAAGACTGGCAGGAGGTCCGCGACTCGTAGGTGTCGATGAGCATGTTGTTGATCGTCACTTCGTAAGGCTTGACACCCTTGTAGTCTGTACTTGGCAGAGTGTCACTGTCACCGATCGAGCCTTTATTTTCCTTCCATTCCACGGTGCGGGTAAAGGAAATGGCGGAGGGATTGTACATGAAAGTAATGGGGGAGCCGCCCTCTGCTACGGCTAGCTGAGCTTTTACAAGGGTCGTCATCGGTGTCTCTCCTTCACTGCTTACTCATATTTATATATTTACCAGAGTCCGCGACCATGATAGTTAAAGCCTTCTTTGCGCTCACGCTCGATCTCGATGCGGTGGCGCAACATGCTGTAGACCTCGCGGGCCAGAGTTTCGAGATCGGCAGGATCGAGGGCTTCTTCCATTTTGTCGTCGAGTTGTTGCTGGGCGAGGGCAGACGGATCGACGCCTGAGGGCGTTTCGGTTCCTGGTCCACCGGCACTTTCGAGTTCCGGAGGCAATTCTCCGTCGCCCGATTCGATGGCATCCATTGAATCGCCCATGTAGCCGCCGATGGGAGCGCGGCCTGTATCGCTGTCGCTGCCCATCGAGAAGCCACCGCCGCCGCCACCACCGCCGTCGTCCGGGGCTGCGTCTGCCTCTCCCATCAGATGTTCGATGCTCGACCAGCTGTCGGGTGTTTGCAGGGCGGCACCGCTACCGGTCGCAACACCGTCGTCGCCGTCCAGCATCGCACCGCCGAAGGGCGAAGCAAATTGCAGCGGGACTGACATCGCGTCACTGAAGGCTGCCGGTTCACCGGCCACCACCGCCAGATCGAAGCTCTCGGGCAACTGATCGAAGCCGTCCATATCGCCGAAGGGCTGATCGGCACCGTCCGGAGCGAAACCAGTCGTATCGCCTCCGAAGCCGAGGGGACCAGAATCGATGCCTGTCATGAGCAGGGGAGCAAAGTCCGCCGCTCCTTCGCCTGCTGCCATCAGCGAGGGGTCTTCGATGCCGTCGCCGACGAAGACCAGCGGTGCGAGGGCTTGTGTGGCGGCGAGGGTTTCCTGGGCAAGGGGCAGCGTGTCTCCAAGCAGGCTCTCCGACTGGCCGAACGCCTGCAACTGCTCGAAATCGAGCCCCAGCGACTCGCCTGCTTCCATGCCGAGGGGCAGGATGCCATCGGTGAGGCCAAGTGGTTCAGGCGCGCCGAGCAAGCCCACCGGGCCGAGGGTAGGCATCCCCGGTACGGCGGGAGACACTTCTGCATCGGTTGGGGCGAAAGTGTCCGGAACACTGGGGCTGGACGAATAGACCAGGGGGCTGAATTCAGCAGCCGCAGCAAGGAAGGGAACGTCTTCGCCGGGGACGCCGGTCGTCGGGAGTGCCGGCTCGAAATCGACAGGAGCAATGGCCTGTTCAAAATCGGTAGGATAGGGGGCCAGAGCCTGCTCTTCACCTGGGGCGAAGGCACGGGCTACCGGCTCAACTCCGAGCGCTCCAGTGGCCCCACCCGTCTCCTCGGAAATAGCGCCTTCCGCTCCCGCTGCCAGAACAAGCGGGCTGAATTGGGCGAGGCTTGCCGCCTGCACCTCGCTGTCGCCCAGGGCCAGATCGGATGCAGCTTCAGCCGTGAGCGGACGGAGAACCGATAGATCCTGGGCGACGGTCGGAGAGATGGCTCCAGCATCTGCAAAGATGTCAGCCGGCAACAGTGGCTCAGCGCCAAGGGGAGTGAAACTGGCCTCACCCAGGCCCAGCTCTGGAACGGGCGGCTGGGATTCAGCGGCTGTTACGGTTGTCGGACCATAGTCCACCGTACCCGGAACACCGGCGGATACTTGCTGCCCTTCACCGGGGACAATCGCCTCGTCAACTCCCGGCGCATAGGTAAGCGGTGCGAGTGCCCCGTAGCCGGCAGTCTCGGTTCCAGTGTCAGAAGCTTGATCGAGAAGACCGGCTGCAGGACCGAGGGGACTGATGACCGATAGATTCTGCAGGGCAGAGAGGGAAGTGTCCTGCGGTTGCTGGGCTGCTCCCAGGGCATCCACTCCCTCCAGTTGCCCTGCTTCACCCAGGCGGGCAACACTTCCGAGAGGAGTGGCCGCTTCGGAGGCAAAGTGCGCTTCGAGCGGCAAGAAACCTTCCTGCCCGGCGGGCAGTTCGCCGACTTCACCGGTAGTCGGCTGGGGTTGCTCGCTGAGTGGTTGCGGCGCATCGCGCAATGGCAAGTCGTCCGGCGGTTCTGCTCCAATCGGCTCCGGAGCGTCATGCAGGACTACCGGCTGCTCGCGTACCAGCTCATCCGGTCCAGTTGGACTGTCTTCTACTTCCAGCTGTTGCTGCAAAGGTTCGACGACTCGCTCCAGTCCGTCGCGATATTCGCCCGGCTCCAGCGGTGTCTCTGGCTGTCTGCGCCCCCGGCCTGTGTCAACAGCGCTGACCGCATCATCGAACGCTTCTTGCAGATCTTCGAGGCGCGCTTCAGCAGAAAGCGGTTCGGGGGCGGGAATCAGCTCCGGCTCTGCTTCTTGCTGTTCGGAGACAGGCTCCGGCGCGGGGATGAGCGATGGTTCTGTTTCCTGGGCTTCTGGCTCTTGTTGTTCGGAAACTGGCTCTGGAGCTGGAATGAGCGATGGTTCCGCTTCTTGCTGTTCTGAGACAAGTTCAGCAGCCGGAATCAGTTGCGGCGCTTGCTCTTCCGGCAATTCTGCTACCGGTGTTCCATCAGCCTGGGCGAGGATTGGCTCAGTTTCAGTGGCAGTTGGCTGTGTTTCTGGCTCATCCTGAGCTGTCAGGGCCATCTGGGGCAACGCACCACCCTCGGCAGCGAATTGCTCTTCTAAGGGCAGGTAGCCTTCTTCCTCGACGGCAGGCTCTACAGCGGGAGTCTCTGCTAAGGCTTCATCCGCAGGCGCTTCAGCTGTTGGTTGCTGTTCAGAAAGCGGCTGGGGCGCATCGTGTAGCTCGACCTCACCTGCTGGCTCCTCCTCACCAACCGGCTCCGGAGCATCATGCAGAACTATCGGCTGCTCCTGCACCAGCTCATCCGGTCCAGTCGGACTGCCTTCTGCTTCCAGCTGTCTTTCCAGCGGCTCGACCACCCGCTCCAGTCCGTCGCGATATTCGCCTGGCTCCAGCGGCGTCTCTGGCTGTCTGCGCCCCCGGCCCGTGTCAACGGCGCTGACCGCATCGCCAAACGCTTCCTGCAGATCTTCGAGGCGTGCTTCAGCAGAAACAGGCTCTGGTTCCTGTTCTTCTTGTTGCTCGGAAACAGGCTCCGGCGCGGGGATGAGCGATGGTTCTATTTCCTGGGCTTCTTGCTCAGCCAGTGGCTGGTCAGCAGGAAGCAGTTGCGGAACTTCGCCCTCTGATGGCTCTACTCCTTCTGTGCCGTCAGTCTGCGCGAGGACCGGTTCGACTTCAGCAGTTGGCTGTGTCTCTTCTTCGTCCTGAGCGGGAAGCGCCATCTGGGGCAGCGCACCACCCTCGGCAGCAAACTGCTCTTCTAAAGGCAGGAAGTCCTCAATCTGCGTTGCTGGCTCGACTTCGGATAGCGGAGTCGGCAGTTCTCCATCCGGTTGCGTTTCTGGAGCAACAGTTTCAGCTTCGGATTGAGAATCGAGTGGTTCTTGAGGAAGCTCCAGCGGTGCTTGCGGCTCGCCAGGTACCTGCTCGGTCGTTTCGGGCAGAATAGCTGTGTCAGCAGCAGCAAACTGCTCTTCTAATGGCAGATAGCCTTCATCCGCAGGCGCTTCAGCTGTTGGTTGCTGTTCAGAAAGTGGTTGGGGCGCATCGTGTAGCTCGACCTCACCTGCTGGTTCTTCGCCGATCGGTTCCGGTGCGTCGTGCAGATGCTGGGCTACCGGTTGCTCCCGTACCAGTTCATCCGGTCCAGTTGGACTGCCTTCTACTTCCAGCTGTTGCTGCAAAGGCTCGACGACTCGCTCCAGGCCGTCGCGATATTCGCCCGGTTCCAGCGGTGTCTCTGGTTGTCTGCCACCTCGACCGGTGTCAACGGCGCTGACTGCATCATCGAACGCTTCTTGCAGATCTTCGAGGCGCGCTTCAGCAGAAAGCGGTTCGGGGGCGGGAATTAGCTCCGGCTCTGCTTCTTGCTGTTCGGAGACAGGTTCTGGAGCCGGGATGAGCGATGGTTCTGTTTCAGATTCTTGTTGTTCCCGCTCAGAAATCGCTTCCGGCGCAGGGATGAGCTGTGGGGCTTGCTCTTCCGGTAATTCTGCTACCGGCGTCTCATCGGCTTGGGCAATGCCTGGCTCAGTTTCAGTGGCAGTTGGCTGTGTTTCTGGCTCATCCTGCGCCGTCAGGGCCATCTGGGGCAACGCACCACCCTCGGCAGCGAATTGCTCTTCTAAGGGCAGGTAGCCTTCCTCATCAGCGGCAGGCTCTACTGCGGAGGTTTCTGCTAAAGATTCTTCTGCAGATGACTCAGAAACGACTGGTTCCGCTGTATCGCGCTGCTCTTCACCGATCGGTTCCGGTGCGTCGTGCAGATGCTGCTGGGCTACCGGTTGCTCGCGCACCAACTCGTCCGGTCCAGTCGGACTATCCTCATCCTCTAGCTGTTGCTGCAAAGGTTCAACGACTCGCTCCAGTCCGTCGCGATATTCGCCCGGCTCCAGGGGTGTCTCTGGCTGTCTGCGTCCCCGGCCCGTGTCAACGGCGCTGACCGCATCATCGAACGCTTCCTGCAAATCCTCAAGGCGCGCTTCAGCAGAAACAGGCTCTGGTTCCGAAACAAGAGGAGGCTCTGGTTCCTGTTCTTCCTGCTCGGAGATGGGTTCTGGAGCCGGGATGAGCGGTGGTTCGGTTTCCTGGGTTTCTGGCTCTTGTTGTTCAGAAACTGGCTCTGGAGCTGGAATTAGCTCTGGCTCTGCTCCTTGCTGTTCTGAGACAGGTTCAGCAGCTGGGATGAGCGATGGTTCTGTCTCTTGCTGCGAAACAGGTTCAGCAGCCGGAATCAGTTGCGGCGTTTCTTCTTCCGGCAATTCTGCTACCGGTGTTCCATCAGCCTGGGCGGCGATTGACTCAGTTTCAGCAGTTGGCAGCGTCTCTTCTTCGTCCTGAGTGGGAAGCGCCATCTGGGGCAGCGCACCACCTTCGGCAGCAAACTGCTCTTCTAAAGGCAGGTAGCCTTCTTCTGAAGCCAGTCTTCCAACCGGTGTCTCCGCTGGAAGTTCCTCTGCAGATGGCTGAGACAGATCTGTAAGTGGTTCTGGTGCGTCGTGCAGATGCTGGGCTACCGGTTGCTCCCGTACCAGTTCATCCGGTCCAGTTGGACTGCCCTCTACTTCCAGCTGTTGCTGTAAAGGCTCGACGACTCGCTCCAGCCCGTCGCGATATTCGCCCGGTTCCAGGGGCGTCTCTGGCTGTCTGCCACCTCGACCGGTGTCAACGGCGCTGACCGCATCGCCAAACGCTTCCTGCAGATCTTCGAGGCGCGCTTCAGCAGAAACAGGCTCCGGTGCCGGAATCAGGGACGGCTCTGGTACCGGTTGCTCGGAAACCGGTTCCGGCGCGGGGATGAGCGGCGGTTCCGCTGTTGCCGCTGCGTCGGAGGTGAAGGCTGATTGTGCCTCCTCGGTTTCTGGCTGCCCTTCCTCGGCCAGGATGGAGGCTGGTTCTGAAAACGTTTGTGCTGCGAGAACAGCGTCTGGTTCTGGGGATGCAGCGGCGAATATCTCGGTCCGCTCGTCCGGCTGGGTTGGGGATAGACCCGTACTCTCAGGGTCTGTCCGCTCCTGTGTCTCTATTGGGGAAGTGGGCGGCTCGACCAGCCCTTCGCGGGCAAATTGGGCTTCGAGCGGGACAAAATCCGACTGCTCCTGTCCAACGGGAGCAGTCGCCAGAGAAGGGCTCTCGGCGGTGTAAGAAGCTGTGTCCGAACTGGGCAGACCGTCCGGTTGCACCTGTTCAAACTGGGCTATGGGCTGATGCAGGGTTTCTTCGTCCCCCGGCTCCATTGGCTGCAGCGATTCCTCGGAGCGCGCTTCGCTCTGCGAGACAAATTGCGGCTCCTGTCCTGTGGATTCTGGCTCAAGATAGGCCGGGACCGTCGTGGTTTCGGAGAAGGGTTCCAGTGCCGGTGTTTGCGCTTCTACCCGGGAGAAGCCGGATTGCTGGCCGCTTTCAGAAACAACTTCAGGCGGGCTTGCCGCCGTCTGCTCCGCTTCGGTTGCCGCTTCTGAAGTCGCAAAGGGCAAATCGGGGTGCTCTGCCTGAGTAGAAGAGGCGGCAGCAGATTCTGCAGGATCGAAAAAGGACGCTTCCTGCGCGGTCTCCTGGGCAGGAGCACCGGTAAAAGTTGTCGCCGATTCGTCTGCGAGGGGCGGCTGGAGAGTCTGGGGTGGGACTGGTGCCTGGAACGATTCATCCGGGAGCTGCTGAGCAGCCTGGGGTACATCGGCTTCGCGTGCGGCATCCACCGCCTGGGCCTGGGCGCTTTCAGCCTGCGCCTGGGGAAAAGCGGGCGACAGGCCAGGTGCTGCCGGGCTTTCCTCCATGAACTGCTCTTCGAGCGAAGCAAATTCGGAGGCAGGAACGGACGGCAATCCGGTCGATTCTCCTGGGGTGGCCGCTGCTCCTTGAAGGTCGGATTGCGGGGGCTGGGGAGTGAATGCGGGTTCTGGCAGCTCGCCGGCGCTCGCTGCCTGATCGGGAGCGGTTGTAAAAGCATCGGGAGCCAGTAGAGGCTCAGGTGCATTCCGCAGTTCCTGCTCAACGATGGCTTCGTCTAGAGCAGATGGCCCCTCGCCAGCGCCTGAAACCGCTTCTTGTTCCGCCTCCGGTAGCGTCTCCAGCTCGGATCTCTCGGGCTCGGCCTGCTGCAGGGGGTCTAACGTCGGTTCGAGCGGCTGCGGTTCGGCGACTGGCCACTCATCGAACCGCCCAGTTTCTTCTGGATCGACAAGCGGTTCCTCAGCCGTCTGTGCGGGCAATTCTGCCTCAGCAAAGCTGTCGTCTGTGAACGGAACAGATGGGCTGTCTTCCTCCAGAGGAGCGGGCTGCAATTGTTGCGCTAGTTCGTCCGGCTGGCCGGTCGATTCGGTAGCAGTGCTTTCAAGGCCCGCTGTCAGCGGATCGCCGCTCGTGCTACCGAGATCGGCGGCAATCTGCTCACTAGCCTCCGGAAGCGATGCGGGCTGTTCTGGCGCACTTTGCAGCTGCGGCAGGGATTCGCCAACAACTGCTTCCGGCTGGGCGACCGCTGGTTGTTCGGCGGCAACCGGTTGCGGAGCCGATTCGGTGGGCTGGGGGAGGCTGGTTCCCGTATCCGCTGGTCTGCTCAGCCGCTCCTGCGCTTCGAGGCCCGCCAGAGCCGCCAGATCTGCGCCGACAGGCGGCACTGGGCTGGTGGCCGCTGAACGCGCCTGGGTCTGGGAGCTGGCAGGCGGTTGGGCACTGTCAAGACCTGCCCGTCTATCGGTGGCGGGACGGCTGGGCGCTTCTTGGGCGAACTGTTCTTCGAGGGAAGCAAAGCTGGATGTGGCTTCAGAAAGATTTGCGGAGGATGCGACGTTTTGTTCAGCCGGGATCGATTCGACCGGCAGTGCTGAATCGGCGAGCGGCGGCAGCGCTTCCCTGGCCAGCAAGTTCGGATCGGCGAGGGTGCCGGTGACATCGGCAGGAATCGAGGGAGCCGTACTCTCCGCAACCGGCGTCGTGGACGCTTCGGGGTAGGAGGGGGCCGGGGCCGTAACTCCACTCTCGGCAAAGAGCTGCTCGGATGACGGCAGAGAACCGGACACAGAGTCAGCCGATGACTCAGGCGAGGAAAAACCTTCTCGCTCGCCCTGGCCGTCGGGATCAGATTCTTCAAGTTCGCCGGTCGCTTGCGACGCATCGTCCGCGAAGCGAGATTCGTCTTCTGCCACCTCAGCGGCATCGAGCGGACTTTCAGCCTCCAGCTCCGTTTCGAGAGGCGCGGAGGACTCTGCTGCCTCCTGTTCCAGTTCTTGAAGCTCCTGCTCCTCCGCCTCCCCCGGCGGACCATCTTCGGCGAAGTGCTCTTCGAGGGACAGCGGGGCGTCAGCCGGGTCTTCTTCTCTACTGAGAATCTGTTGCTGTTCGTCCGGCAACTCGCGCCCTTCGTCGAGGCGCAGGGGATTGTCGAGATCGTCGTCCAGCTGCCGCCTTCTTTCTTCTGGCTGCCGGTCGCGGTTGTTGCGCGGAGTTGCCTCGGCTGCCATCGCCTCCTCCAGACTCAGCTCGCCTGGATCGAGTCTGGGCTGCGGTTCTACGACCGGCTCCTGGGGCGCAAAGAAAAAGGGCGATTCTTGAAAGGGATTGACCGGCGGCTCGTAGCCGGGCAGTCCCTCCGGGAAAAAAGCCAGCGGATCGACGGCGGTCAGGGGCTCGGCTGCCGCCGGTGCCAGAAATGGCTGGGGTAGCAGGATGTCCTGACCGAGGGGCGGGAGCGGTCGCCTCAAATCGGCTTCACCAAGGGGGGGCACACCGGAGGGCAGCTGGGGTTCCATGACTAATTACTGCTGAAATAGCCGCTCGCATCGCGCGTAAGGCCCATCATCGCACCGCCGCCGCCGCTTTTTTGGACGCGCAGTCCTTCGTAGGAGATCACTACCTGCTCGATCGCTGCCGTCGATGTCTTGTCGGGCAGGTTGGCCATCAGCTGCGGCCCCTTAAAACCGGTGACCACTGCGCCGATGAGCGTCCAGCACTGCATCGTGTCGCCCGCCGGATTGAAGACGACGATATTGACGTTGCGCCGGGTGGTGGGCCGGGCCGGGTCGATCGAAGACCAGGCCCAATCCCAGAAGACAAGACTGTCGGTGATGCCGCGCTGCAGGGTGACATCGCTGAAGGTCACCGGCCCGAGGTAGATGCGCTCCTGTTCGTTGACGCCGCCCTCGTTGTAGGAGTTTTTCTTCATCGTGAAGCCGAGACCGCTGCACTGCATGAAAGAGGCAGTCAGCTCACTATCGATCTCGACGTAAAAGCGGTTGGGTAGGACGTAATTGAGTTCGTGGATGACGTTGCCGTTTTGAGACATCAGAAGTGCCCACCGTAATCTCGTGATCGTTCGTGGTGGTTGCGCAGATCGTCGCGCATCAGATCGTGGATGCGGTCGGTCAACCGACGCATCATCAGGTGATTTTTGAGCACTTTGCCCGCCTGCATCAGCATGGCAAGCTGGGCGCGCTTGCGCGCCTGCAGATCGGCCCCTGCCCCAGAACCGGCGACGGAGTTGGATGGACCGACGGGAATCTGGACGGGCGAAGAGTAAAAACTGGTTTGAATTTGCGGTCTTTTGGAGGTAGAACTCATGGGGGCACCCAACCTGACTCTGGGATCAGTGTATGAAGCTCGTCCTGGGACTGGCCAGTAGCCAAAGGTCGGAGCTTTCCGCCCAATCTAGGGATCGATCTTCAGGCGATGGCGACGGTGAACTGTACCAGGTTGTCCTTGCCCAACTGCAGCGCGTCGCCATCGACGAGTTGATAGGGCACACCGGGGGTGAGCGGCTGAGCGTTGATGAACGTGCCGTTGCGGCTGTTGCTGTCGATGATCGTGTAGGTCGCGTAGGTCGCATCCCAGTAGATGCGGGCGTGGGGCCGCGAGATCACCTGATCGTTGGGCAGGCCCGTCAGGTCGATCTCAGGTGCCGGTTTGACCGTTCCCCCGCGCCTGCCGATGTAGCTCTCCTCGCCGCGCAGCGGAAATTCGCGGTTGCTGGGCGAATGGATGAGTTTGAGCGAAGGCCGCCCTGGGGCTGCAGCCGGAGCGCTGGGCCGGGCCGGTACCTGCGGCTGCTGGGGCTGGTAGGCGGGCGGAGCGGATTGATAGACCGGCGGAGAGGGCTGATAGACCGGTGGAGCCTGCTGGTAGGCGGGGGCAGACTGAAAAGCTGGAGTCTGCTGAAAGGCGGGCGGGGCAACCGGAGGCGGAGCAGCGGGTGTACTGGCTGCACTGCTGCCGCGCACGACGTTTCCCAGGGGTGTGCCGCACATCGGACAGACTTGAGCGGTGTTGGGCAGCGTCCGGTTGAAGTATTCGCACTGGGGGTTTGGACACTTGGGAGCAGCCATTGCGGTTCCGTTATTTGTTGGACAGAGGTAGAGGAACAACACCTAATTTCTCAAGATACTGCTGACCCTGGCGAGTGGTCAGCAATTCGGCGAACTTGAGACCAGAAGTAGGGCGACTGTTGTCTTTAGGGTAGACAACAGCGAGCGGGAAGCTGAGCGGGTAGCGCCGCTGGGTAAAGGCATCGGCGTCGGCGTAGTAGTCCTTGTCGCCGCAGAGGTTGACGCCGGGGTTGATCGGCTGGCCGCGATAGACCGGGTCGTTTTGTAGATAAGGCTGTACCGCACCGCTGCCCGCATCGATGGCGAGCGGATAGCCCGAGCACTGCTTGTACGCCTTAAACAGGGTGCTGAAGCTGATGATCCCTGAGCGGCCCCGCTCCAGTTCGTCCTTTGCCAGAATTTGCGTCTCGCGGGTGGGCAGGACCGTGGCGGTGCTCTTGAAAGTGGCGATCTTTTGGGGATCGTTGGCGAGCACCAGACGCTCGAACATGCGGACAGCCTCGGGCTCGGTGGGCGCGTAGGGCTTGATCGGCAGATCCGGACCGCCCAGATCCTTCCAGTTGGTGATCTGACCGGTGTAGATCTTTTGCAGGTTGTCCATGCTGATCTGGCCGCCCAGAGCAATGTGCAGCCCTGGACGCTTCAAGAAGGCGACGTAGATCACCAGACCGTCGTAGGCGATGGGCTTTGCTTCGAGGTCGTCGCTCAGATCGTCGATCAAGCTGGTGATTGCAAAGTCGGACTTGATGAGCTGCACCAACCGGACAGGCTGGCTCTGTTCGTCGATGTTGGCTGAGACCACCGGCGTGTACTGCATCTGCACCTTGGTGCGCGGCTGGGTGAGAATATCCGCCAGCTGCTGATCGTTGGTGGGTTTGCCCTGCATCAGGTAACTCCAGGTGCCGTTGCGCTCGGCCACGTAGCTGAAGTTGCCCTCCGGCACGCCGCTCACATCTTCAAAACCTGGAACGCGGGTATCGACCGGCGTCGGTTTGGGGAACCAGCGGTCGCGGTTGGGCCAGAAGATAAACAAAAAGCCCAACAGCATCAGCACGATCAGCACGGCGAGCAGAACAAAAAGCTTGATGTTGGCCTTGTCTTTTTTGTCCTGTTCGACCAGACCGGTGGTGACGACCGCCTGCTCTTCGCCCGGCAGCTTAAAAAGAGCCGCCCGCGCCGAATCTGCCGAATCGAAGGGCATATCGAAGCCCATCAGCCGATAAAGGTACTCCTGCAACCTTGGCTCGACAGTGGGCCACTGGCTTGGATCTCGCGGGTCGAGGTACTGGCCGGTAACCGGATCGTTCGTCTGACCGGCCAATAGATAAAACGCCACCGAACCGAGGGCAGTCAGATCTTGCTGGGGCAGCGGGTCTTCGAGGCTGCGCATCGAGGGCGGATCAAAAAGCCGCTCCCAGAGTGCCAGATCGCAGACGTAGATAAAGAACTGCTGCTCAGCCGCGTTCTCGGCGATGAGCAAACTGTCGAGCGATAGATTGCCGTGGGCCATGCCCTGCTGCACCTGGCCGGAGGGAAAACGGAATTTTTGACTGTGCAGAAACTGCAGCGTCTGCAGCACCTGGTTGAGCACCGAGCGGACCTGCAGCGCACTCATCGCCCCGTTGTCGCTCAGATAGCCTGCCAGGGTTGGACTCGCTTCGAGCGCACTCCTGGTGATGAGGTAGCAGCGCTCCCCCTGCTGATCGGCGACCGCCTCCCAGGGACTGACCAGACGAAAGTCCTGATTTTTGCCGTCTGCCGGTGTCAGGCCCGCCACCCGCATAAAGGCATCCTTGCGCTGGCGCGTCTCCTCTTTGTTGAAGCAGCGGCCCGGCAGCAGGTACTCCTTGACGACGCAGGGCTGATTGCTTCCCGCCTGGGTCGCCTGGTACAGTCGTCCCATCCCTCTGGTGCCCAGCAGGCTCTCGATGCGATAGGTGCCCCGCGTTCCCCGAATTTCCGACTTTTCCAACAGCATCGTCGGAAAGCCGCATTCCTGGCAGAACCGGGCTCCCGGCACCTGCTGCACAGTCTGCAACAGCACGTCGCAGCTGAGCGGCATGTTGCGCGAACAGCGGTATTCCTTGTACAAAGTTTCAAACAACTGCACGAGGCAGCTCCTGCGGTAGCCCTGGACACCATGCGCCGGGTGTTGTCAAGAATTTAGCACAACCGCTCTCCTCAAGGAGGTAAGCTAGGCATGTGCAGCAATCAGGGTCCCTTTGAGAATCGGGTATGCATATTACGATCGAATGCCTGACCGGCTCCCTGGCAGGGCAAGTATTTACGTTTGATCAGCCCGACATTACCCTTGGCCGGGGCGAGCAGCAAAAAAAGGACGTAGATTTTGCCGATACAGATATTGGTGTTTCTCGCAACCATGGCCAGCTCGCCGTCCGCGATCAGCGCGTCTTTTTTATCGATCAAAGCCGGGGCGGCACCCTGGCCCGTGGCCAGCGCGTTCAAAACAGCACCCTGGAGCTGCGCCCCGGCGACGAGTTGCAACTGGGTGGCCCGAGCGGCCCCCGTCTGCGCGTGCGCTTTCGGGTAATGACCCAGCTCGACGCGGGCCGTCTGCAGACCCAGATGGGTACAGCGGGGAGCAGCGCGCCAGCAGAAGCGGCGGCTCCCCGCCCGTCCGCCGCCCCGCCTCCAGCGGCTGCTCCGCCACAAAAGCAACAGGAGGTGGTTGCGAGTGTGCCTGCTGAGTTGCCCGCGACGCTACCGCCCGCTGCCGCCCCGCCCCGCCCTGCCGGGCCGCCTGCTTTTGCCGGTTACGGCGATGTGACGATCATCCAGCCTGTAGAAGCTCCACCAGCTCCTCCCCCGCCGGTAGCGCCGCTGCAGGATGCGACGATCATCCAGCCTCTCGCTCCCCCGTCGCCACCACCGGCACCCTTCCAGGGGCTGCCGATCGAACCTTTTGCGCTCTCGCCGCCCCCTGCCGCCGCGCCCCCCCGGCCTCCGGCAGGCCCGCTACTGGGAGAAGAGACCGTTCTTCAGCCGCCGGTCCCGTTGCCTCCCGCCGCTCCGCCCCGGCCCCCGGTCCTCTCCGGCGAGACGATCATCCAGGCTCCGCCGACGCCTCCTCGCCCACCTGTGCCGCCCGCCGAGGCTCCGACAGCGGTGCCGCCCCTCTCGCCGCCCTGGCCATCCGCCGACGAGACGGTCTATCAGGCACCAGCGCCAGTGTTTCAAGCGCCCGCTCCGCCTCCCCCTCCTCCTGCCCCACCGCCAGCGCCGCCGGCGAACGAAACCTTCTTTCAGGGCGCTGCGATGTCGCCCTTTGCCGCTCCCCCTGCTCCGGGTGAAACCTTCTTTCAATCGCCCCAGGCTCCGGCTCCCAACGACACCTACTTTCAACCGTCGCCCCAGACCCCGTTTGTCGATACCCATCCGACGATTTTGCAGGAGTCTTCGGGGGGGTTCCCCTGGCTGCCGGTGATCCTGGTCGCCGTCGCGGTCCTCGCTCTGCTTGCCGTTGCCTGGATCTGGCTATTACGTCAGCCGGTCACCTTTTTTATTCCGCTGCCGATCATCGTCATCCTCGCCCTGGGCTGGTTTTACTTCCAGGGCCGCAAGTCCGCCGTCTAGGGGTGGGCTAGTCGAGCTTGAGGACGGTGAGTTGGCCTGAGCGATCGACCCGGCAGACGCGGAAGTGTCCGGTGTCGGCGATGTAGAGATTGCCGCGATCGTCGGTACCGACGGCATAAGGGTCGCTCAGGTTGACGCGGGTGGCGACGCCTTCGCTCTCGCCCCCTTCGGTCTCGCCGTTGCCCGCCACGGTAGAGATGACCCCGTCCGGGCCGATGCGGCGGATGCGGTTGTTGTTGGTGTCGGCGACGAAGATATTTCCCTGCCGGTCGGCCACCGCCATCTGCGGGCGCTCGATGTGGGCCAATCGGGCCGGGCCGCCGTCGCCACTGAAGCCTTCGGCTCCGGTGCCCGCCAGGGTGCGAATCTTGCCGTCGGGGTCGATACTCCGGATGCGGTTGTTGCCCGTATCGGCGATCAAGATCCGGCCTGTCGCATCGACTGTCACACTCCAGGGAAAGCTCAGCTTTGCCCGCCTGGCCGGGCTGCCGTCGCCACTGAAGCCTTCGGTTCCGGTGCCTGCCAGGGTGCGAATCTTGCCGTCAGGGTCGATGCTCCGGATGCGGTTGTTGGCGCTGTCGGCGACGAGCACGTTGCCCCGATTATCGACTGCGACACCGGCGGGATCGCTAAGCTGCGCCTGCTTTGCCGGTCCACCGTCGCCGCTGTAACCTGCCACACCCGTACCGGCGATCGTCTCGATCCGCCCACGCCTATCGACGCGGCGAATGCGGTTGTGGTTGTGATCCGCGATATAGAGATTGCCCGAGCGATCGAGGGCGATGCCCATCAAAAACAACCCCGCCGCCGTCGCCGGCCCCCCGTCGCCCGAATAATCACTCTTGCCGTTACCGGCGATCACCTGGGCGGGGCCATTGCCGCCCGGCAGTTTGAGCACCTGATTGCGGCTGTGCTCGACCACCAGCAGGTCGCCTGTGGATGTGGGCAGGACAAACACAGGATAGGGCGGCACCTCCGCGACTTTGAAGTTGCTCTGGGCGACGACGCTGCGCAGCAGATAACTGAGGGCCGCAACAGCGATCAAGGTGATCAGTATCGGTAGAGACCTGGACTGCCGGTGCTTGTCGCTCATATCATCGTGCAGGAAACCTCTGCTTAGCCTAAATCAGTCCTTCCGGGATCTTCGCTGTGCTCAACAAATTCGTAGCAGGCAACCCGATGGAGCGCTTCTTCTCCCTGACGGGCCTCGCTTTCCATGCGCTCTTTTTGCTCAACGCGGCGACGCTGCTCGTTCCGCCGGGATTTTTGAATCCCAACTGGGAAGTGCAGACGATCACCGGCCTCATCAACTACGCCCCCCTGCTGTTGCTGGGGGTGGCCCTCACCGGCAGCGGCATCTACCTGCGCGAGAGAGCCGAGCGCTTTCGAGTGCTGCAGCTTTATTGCTACGTCCTGGCGGTCCTGTTTGCCCTGTGCGTACCGCTACTTGTCGTCGATAGCCTGCGCCTCTACCGCGACACCGCCGGTCAGATCGACGAGCAACAACAAAAAACGATCGCCGACATCGATCGCCAGCAAAACCGCCTGCAATCGGCGATCACTGCCCGTAGCCTCCCGCCGGGGCTGGACGTTGCCAAGGCCCGCGAACGGATCGAGGGGGCGCGCCTGCAAACTATCAAGGAGGCCGACCAGGCCCGCGCCCAGACGCGCCTCAACTTTGGCCGCCTCGCCGTCAGCAAGACCCTGCTCCTGCTCGTCGTCGCCGTGCTGCTGTTTTTATTGGGCCGCCTCAGCCAGTTTCTAGCCCAGGGCATCACCCTCGATCCGAACGTCGCCGGTTGAACTTGCCCGGCCACCCCATCCTGTAGTATGCTGTAGTACAACAATGCTATGGCGATGCTGTGCTCCCTGCCCACCTGACAACAGCTGAGCTGGTTGTATCCTGGCCCTTTGAAGGCGGCCTGGGCAGTGCGTTGCATCGGCTGCAACGGAAGCGGACAGTACTTTTTTAGAGGGCTTGTCCTTGGCCTCTGGCCCCGCTTCCCGGTTTGAGGAGGCGGGGTTTTTGGTCAATAAGGAGCGGCACTACAGATGAAGACCTCCACAAATGTTCTACAGCAACCGGTACTGGTGCTCTCGCGCAGCTACCTTCCCGTCGGTCGGATCACAGTCCGCGAGGCCGTCTGCTTGATCGCTCGCGGCAAGGCGGAACCGGTAATCGTCGAACACCTGCCCTGCTGGCCGGTGCGCTCGGTGGGCTGTGTGCTCGTCGTCCCGGCTCAGATCTGCCTGACCGCCGCCAGCGTCGAGCGCCTCTGGAAGGTGCCGCCCGTTACGCGCAAGGAACTCTTTGCCCGCGACGGCCACACCTGCCAGTACTGCGGCGCGCAGCGCCACCTGAGCATCGACCACGTTCTGCCCCGCTCCCGAGGTGGTACCCACACCTGGCAGAACGTCGTCACCGCCTGCGCGTCCTGCAACAACCGCAAGGGCGACCGCACCCCCGAGGAGGCAGGTCTAAAGCTGCGAGTCCGGCCCCGGCCCCCGGTGCATCCGGCCATCACCTTCGCTGCAAAGCTCTGGGCAGGCCAGGAGGCGTGCGTTGGATAGAGAGGGACGCATGACAAGTTCAGAAACTGACCTCACCGAGCCAGTGGGCAGCCCAGTGACAGTGAACCCCCCCTCTTCTCCCCTGCCCAGCGGGGGTAGGGGAGGAGAGCGGGGGGCAGGGGGGGTGTGGAGGGGTGGGGGATGGTTTTAGCAACCAACAAACCGCAAGCAATAAGAGCAATGGATGCATCGCAGCAGACACAGTAACAATGCTGCGCGAAAAGCCTGCTTCTAGCAGCCCAGACCTAAGCCCTGTTTTTTTGCTTCACCAACTTATACAGAAAAATCCCCGGCACCTCTTGCACTCTGTAGCATGTTGTAGTATAAAAGTAGTATCAAGAGATGAGCGGACAGCGCTCCCCTTCCCCTCAAGCCCTGGACCCACCGCACCTTGAAAACCGTATACGGATGCCTTTTTTCCTGACACGTTCAGGAAAGTTGATCAGGTGGCACAGCCTCACTAGCCCACGGGGCTGTGCGCTTTTATCTGGTGCAGGTGTGGTGAAAGAGGATCATCGCGGTCTCCAAAACTGCTGTTTCTGGTGCAAATCCAGACGCCTGTGCTCGTATCCACCGGAGGCGGAGATAG